>JADFJG010000019.1 GCA_022566265.1 Pseudomonadota bacterium
GAACGCGTGATGCGCGAGCTCACCACGTCGCGGCCGAAATCGGCTGCGCCGGGAGGCGAGTCGGGTTATAAGAACGAGGAGCGCAAAGAGATGAACCGGCTGATCCAGGGATCCCAGGGACCCGAAACCGGCGGCCAAAAACAGTAAATAGCACCATCAATAGGGAGAGTGTTGCGCAATGTTATCGACCCATCCATACGATGACGACCACTTACGCGAGGAGTGCGGCATATTCGGCATCTTCGGGGCCACGGACGCGGCGGCCCACACGGCGCTCGGCCTGCACGCCCTGCAGCATCGGGGACAGGAATCCGCCGGCATAGTCACCTTCAACGGCGAACACTTCCACGACCAGCGCGGCTTCGGCCTGGTCGCCGACAATTTCAGCTCCGAAGAGGTGATCCGCCAACTGCCGGGCGCCTCGGCCATCGGCCATGTGCGCTATTCCACCGCCGGCGCATCCGTGCAACGCAACATCCAACCCCTGTTCGCCGATCTCGAGTTCGGTGGCTTCGCCATCGGTCACAACGGCAACCTCACCAACGCCATCGCCTTGCGCAAGGAACTGGTGAAGCGCGGCTCCCTGTTCCAATCGACCACCGATACCGAAGTCATCACCCACCTGATCGCCACCAGCACCTTTTCCACCGTGATCGACCGCTTGGTCGACGCGCTCAGGCAGGTGGACGGGGCTTATTCGCTGGTGGCGCTGACCAACGACGCGCTGATCGGGGTCAGGGACACGCACGGGGTCCGGCCGCTGGTGCTGGGGACCCTGGATGGCGCCTACATCCTGGCGTCGGAGACCTGCGCCCTTGACATCATCGGCGCCAAGTTCGTGCGCGACATCGAGCCGGGAGAGATCGTCACCATCACCGACTCGGGCATCGAGAGCATCAAGCCCTTCACCAAGACGCCCAGTAAGTTCTGCATCTTCGAATATGTCTATTTCTCGCGTCCCGACAGCAGTGTCGAGGGACAGAACGTCTATGAGATCCGCAAACGCATCGGCGTCGAGCTTGCGCGGGAGAGCCCCGTCGATGCCGACGCCATCGTCCCGGTGCCCGATTCCGGCGTGCCCGCCGCCGTCGGCTATTCGAAAGAGGCCGGGATACCGTTCGAGTTCGGCATCATCCGCAACCATTACGTCGGACGGACGTTCATCGAGCCGTCCGACCGCATCCGCCACCTCGGCGTCAAGCTCAAGCACAACGCCAACCGCGCCGAAATCGCCGGCAAGCGGGTCATCCTGGTGGACGACAGCATCGTCCGCGGCACCACCTCGACCAAGATCGTCGAGATGGTGCGCCAGGCCGGCGCCAAGGAAGTCCATATGCGCATCGCCTGTCCGCCGACGGCCCATTGCTGCTTCTACGGGGTCGATACGCCGAGCCGGGACGAGCTCCTGGCGGCCAATCACAGCATCGAGGAGATGGCGCGCCTCATCGACGTCGATTCCCTTGCTTTCCTGTCGATCGACGGGCTGTATCGCGCCGTCGGCGAGACCGGCCGCAACGACGTCCTGCCGCAATATTGCGACGCCTGCTACACCGGCGAATACCCGATCGCGCTGACCGATCACGATGGCGGCCCGATGCCGGTGCAGCTATCGCTGCTGGCCAGCACGGGCAAGGGCGAATGAATGACGCACCCAGACGGCTTCAAGGCCGCATATCGGTAATCACCGGCGCGTCGCGCGGCCTCGGCGCGGCAATCGCCAAGCGGTTCGCCGGGGAAGGGGCGCACGTGGTCCTGGTGGCGCGCACCGTCGGCGGCCTCGAGGAGGTCGACGACGCCATCCGCGCCGAGGGCGGGGCCGCGACCCTGGTAACCCTCGACCTCACCGAGTTCGACCGCATCGACGAGATGGGGGCGGCGCTGGCCGAGCGCTTCGGGCGCATCGACGTGCTGGTCGGCAACGCCGGCATCCTCGGCACGCTGAGCCCCATGGGCCACATCGAGACGCAAGTCTGGGACCGGGTCATCGCCGTCAACCTGACGGCGAACTGGCGATTGATCCGGAGCTTCGATCCCCTGCTCCGGGCGTCCGATTCGGGCCGCGCCATCTTCGTGACCTCGGGCGCCGCCGACGGCCTGCATCCCTATTGGGGCGCCTACGCCGTCAGCAAGGCGGCGCTCGAAATCATGGTCAAGACCTGGGCCGGGGAGGTGACGAAAACGCCGGTGAAGGTCAATCTGGTGGACCCCGGGGCGTTACGCACATCGATGCGCGCCGAGGCCTATCCCGGCGAAGACCCGATGACACTGAGGGCAGCAGACGAGATCACCGATACCTTCGTCGAGCTCGCCGAGGCGGCCTCGACCCGCCACGGCGAAATCGTCCAGGCGCTTTAGCTTCTTATCCCGGCGAGCCCATGACCGGGCTCGCCTCTTGCTCCCTCAAGCGCCGGGCGCGGGCGTCCGCCCGCTTGGCTTTCCTCGCTTCG
Organism: Pseudomonadota bacterium; assembly: GCA_022566265.1. Classification (GTDB taxonomy): domain Bacteria; phylum Pseudomonadota; class Alphaproteobacteria; order SMXQ01; family SMXQ01; genus JACZQV01. The sequence goes on from JADFJG010000019.1 coordinate 2,448, forward strand.
CCGCGGGCGCGCGGTCGCGCTTGCCAGCAAGCCGATCATCGGCCCGCTGGTATTATCTTTTCTTCGCGTTGGGATTCTTGCCCTTATCCTTCGCGTAGGGGTTCTTCCCCTTACGCACATGCAGGCGGATGGGGACGCCGGGAAGGTCGAAGGTTACCCTGAGGCTGTTGGCGAGATAGCGGAGATAGCTTTCGGGCAGTCCCGCCGGCCGGCTGGCGAACAGAACGAAGGTCGGTGGACGCGCCTTGACCTGGGTCATGTAACGAAGACGCAACCGCCTGCCGGCCGCCACCGGCGGCGGGTGACGGCGGATCGCTTCCTCGAGCCAGTGATTGAGCCGGGCGGTGGGCACCCGCCGGTTCCAGACCTCGTAAGCCGAAAAGACGCCTTCCATGAGTTGATCCAGCCGGCGTCCGGTGAGCGCCGAGATGCAGACATGGGGCGCGCCCCTGGCCTTGGGCAGGGAGGTCGCCAGCCGGTCGCGGAAATTCGACAATGCCTTGGCGCCGTGCTCGACGATATCCCACTTGTTGAGGCCGATCACCAGGGCGCGGCCTTCGTCGAGCACCATCTTGGCGATGGCGAGATCCTGCTTTTCCAGCAACTGGGTGGCGTCCACCACCAGCACCACGACCTCGGCCAGACGGATCGTCCTCAGCGTTTCCTCGACCGATAGTTTCTCGAGCTTGGCCGCCACCCGGGCGCGGCGTCTGAGCCCGGCGGTGTCGACCAGGCGGACGGGCCTGGCGCCGTAGCGCCATTCGATGGCGATGGATTCGCGGGTCATCCCCGGTTCCGGACCGGTCAGCATGCGTTCCTCGCCCAGCAACTTGTTGACCAGGGTCGATTTACCGACGTTTGGCCGCCCGACGATGGCAAGCTGCATGGGCCGCGTATCGGTCTCCTCGACATCCCCAACCGCGTCCCCAACCGCTTCTTCCCCGGCCGCCCCGGCGCCCTCGTCCGCCTCCATCCCACCAAGTTTGACGAACGGCGCCAGGGCCTCATAGAGCTCGGCCATGCCCTCGCCGTGGGCGGCGGAGATAGGAATGGCGTCGCCCAATCCCAGTGAAAAGGCTTCCAGCACGCCGTCGGATCCTCCCCGCCCCTCGCATTTGTTGGCCAGCGGCACCACCGGCGGCCCAGCCTTGCGCAGCCAGCGCGCGAAATGCTCATCAAGCGGGGTTATGCCGGCGCGGGCGTCGATGAGGAAAAGCGCCACATCGGCGTCCTCGAGCGCCCGTTCCGTCTGCGCCCGCATGCGGGCTTCCAGGCTCTCGGGAGCCGCCTCCTCGAGGCCCGGCGTGTCGAGAACCTCGAAGCGAAGATCGCCGAGCTTGGCATGGCCTTCGCGGCGGTCGCGCGTGACCCGAGGGGTCTCGTCGACGATGGCGAGGCGCCGGCCGACAAGGCGGTTGAACAACGTGGACTTGCCCACGTTGGGGCGTCCGACGATTGCGACCAGGCAGGTCATTGGACAGTATTAACGCAGTGCGATGAGATCGGCGCCGTCGGTCAACAGATAGAGGGTCCTATTGGCGACGGCCGGCGGGATAAGCACCCCGTCGCGCATCTCGATCACACCCAGCAGGTCGCCGTTATAGGGGGAGACCGAGAGCACCTGGCCGTGGGACCCGGCGAGGATCAGCCGGTCTCCCACCAGCACCGGCCCGGACCAGATGATCAGGTCCTTTTTCTTTTTCTCGTCCTCATAGAGAGGCAGGGTCCTGAGCCAGTGCACCCGGCCGTCCCGGCGCGAAAGACAGGCGAGAAGGCCCTCCATGGTCACCACATACAGATACTCGCCGGCGACCCATGGGCTCTGCTGACCGCCGATCCTCTGGCGCCAGGCCTGCTTCCCGGTCTTGAGGTCGAGGGCCACCATGTGGCCGGCGTTGGAGACGGCATAGACGCGGCCGCGGTCGATCACCGGGGCGGCCCGGATATCGGCGAGGGTCGCGGACGAACTGGCGCTCTGGCGGCCCGAGAGGAATTCGGTCCATAGCTCCTTGCCGCTGGCCGCGCGCAGGGCATAGAGCTCACCGGATGAATAAGGAACGACGACGATGCCATCGGCCACCGCCGGGCTGGCGCCGCCAAGGATCCCCGTCACCTCCGTCGTACCGGTGTGGGACCACAACACCTTGCCGTCCCTTATGTCCAGCGCGTAGGTCTTGTTGTCGATGGTGACGACGAACACGCGCCCCTCGGCGATCGTCGGCCCGGCGCGCATCGGGCCGGAGACCTTGCGCCGCCAGCGCACGGCGCCGGTCTCGGCGTTCAGCGCGATAACCTCGGCGAAGCCGGTGGTGGCGATGACCCACCCCTTGTCATAGGCGAGGCCGCCGCCGAGCGTGCCTTCGCGCTCATCGCGCGGCCGAAGCCGCCAGCGCCACAGCCGCTTTCCCGAACGCGCATCGAAGGCCGTTACATGGGCGCCGGTATCGAGGGTGTAGACCCGGCCCCCGGCGATGACCGGCTGGGCGAGGAGGCGTCTTTCGTCGGTGGAGCCGGCGCCGATGTTGGCGCGCCAGGCGCGCGAGGGCGCATCGGACAGATCGAGATGGTGCATGGCATGGTTCGCCAGGCCACCGGATTGGGGCCAGCTGGCGTTGACCCACCGCTGGGGCAATCGAATCGGGCGCCGCTTGAGCTCCGGATCGGGCTTGAGCGAGCGTTCGAAACTGAGGACGGAGATGCGCTCGCCCGGTAATTTCTGCTCCTTCTTGACGAAGAACGGCAGGCCGCAACCGCCGAGCGCGACGACCAGCAGTCCGACAAGCAGGCCCCGGATCATGGCCGGCCCGGTCCCTTTCCCAGGCTGGCGAGCATTTCCGACGCCCTGGCCCTCATATTCCGGGGCGCCGTCGTGTCATCGGCAAGGGTGGTGAATATCTCCCGGGCCCGCGCCTCGTCCCTCGCCCGCAAGTGAAGGAGCGCCGTCACCTCCAGGGCCGAATGGCGCCACGGGTTGTCCTTGGCCGTCAGCGGCGCGAGGCGGCCGGTCAAAGCCCGGGGATCGGCGTCATCGGCGATGGTCAGGGCCAGCAGGATCAGGGCGAGATCGCGGAATATCCGGTTGGCGCCGCTATCGGTGATGACCTGATCGTAAACCGCCGCCGCGCCCGCCCCATCGCCGACCTTGGCCAGCAACGCCGCCTCCTGGAGCCGGGCGAGGGCGGCGTATCCCGCGCCCGCTTCCGCCGCCAGCTTGGCGAAGGCGGTCATCGCGGCGCCGGTCTTTTCGGCGCCGGCGAGATCGAGCGCCTCGGCGAATTTCAGGCCCTGCTCGTACCTCTGGCTCTGCCGGTAATTGCCCCATCCGACGACGGCCGAAGCGGTGATGACCGCGAGCAACGCCAGGCTGACGGCATATTTGCCGTATTTACGCCAGAGCTCGAGTTGACGCTCGCGCTTCAGATCCTCTTCGACTTCTTGAATGAATTCATCCATGGAAGCAAGCCACCATCAGCTTAAGGGCCGCTAACATAACTTCCGCGCCAGGCAATGGCAATTGGGCAAGTTCGGCGCCGGGGCCGACGCCGCCCAACCTTCAGGAGCCGGCGTCGAGGATGTTTTCCAGCAAGCGCCGGTAGCGCTCCTCGACCTTGGGCCCGAACAGCGGGTCCTCGGGCGCGCCCAGCGCCGCCTCGATCGCCGCCCAGTCTTCCGCCGAAAGCGCCGCTTCCGCCAGCGGCAGGAATTCCGCCTCCTCCTTCTCCATGTGCCGGCGGTTGAAGTCGAGATATTCCCGCGCCAGGCGCTCGAAAAGATCGCGCGGGATTTCCGCGTCATGGGCGACGTTGGCGATCACCGTCGCCATCCCCCTGGTCAGCTCCTCACCCGTCTCGTGCTGGGCAATCAGGTCCGCCGTCAGCGCCCCGGCTTCGGCGCCCTTGTCCTTGAGCTTCTCGAATATCAGGTTCTCCTTCGGGTGATGGTAGCGTTCGAGCCAACTCGTGATGTAGTCCATGATGTCGCCAACGAGGTCGAAGTCGGCGACGCCGCCATCTCGATAGACCGCGAGCTCCGCCTCCAAGAGATCGAGGAGCTTCGCCATGTTCCTGTGCTCCTGGTACAATTCACCGATCGTTTCAGCCATGGAGTCCTCTCAATCCCCCGGGTCAATCCCCCGGGTCAATCCCCCGGGTCAATCCCCCGGGTCAATCCCCCGGGCGCCGGGCGTCGGCGTCCTTCCTGGTGGATGGTCACCGGAATTCTGGCCGTCAATCGGCCTTATCGGCAGGCTAGCACTGGACGTAACCGCAAAAATAGAGGAAACTGGGAATCACGGATTTACGTCCGGTGAAATCGCGGGAGGCAGTGGAACCACCATATGATGGCAGAAACGATCCGGCTTGCGGATTATCGGTGCAAGCGCAAGTTCGTATTCTTCAGCCGGCACGAGTTGAACCAGCTGCTTTCGATCTATAGCCGGCGGATCATAGCCGGTGAATGGAAGGCATATGCCATCGACCACAGGGACGGCGTCGCGCTGTTCTCGGTCTTCCGACACGCCAACGCCCGGCCGGTCTACACCATCGCCAAGTTCGCCGCCAACTCGCACCGCAACGGCGACTATGTCCTCACCAGCGCCGGGCAAAAACTGAAACGAGGCAAGAGCCTGGCGGAAGTCGTCGCCATGTTCGACCGCAAACTCAAGCTGGTCTCGAGCCGGGCCTGAGCCCCCCCTTAACCAACCCACCATCCTCTAACTTCGGAATCCGCGGCACGGCGGCGCGTCTGCCCTGACGGCCGCCCCCTACTCCCATTCGATGGTGCCGGGCGGCTTGGAGGTGACGTCGTAGACCACCCGGTTGATGCCCTTGACCTCGTTGATGATGCGGTTGGCCACGCGGCCGAGGAAGGCGGCGTCGAAGGGATAATAGTCCGCCGTCATGCCGTCCATTGAGGTGACGGCGCGAAGGGCGAGGACGAAATCGTAGGACCGCTCGTCGCCCATGACGCCGACGGAACGGACCGGCAGCAACACGGCGAAGGCCTGCCAGATCTCGTCATAGAGGCCGGCATCGCGGATCTCGGCGAGATAGATGGCGTCGGCCCGGCGCAGGATCGCGAGTTTCTCTTTCGTCACCTCGCCGGGGATGCGGATCGCCAGGCCGGGGCCGGGAAAGGGATGGCGCCCGACGAAGCTTTCGGCGAGGCCGAGCTCGCGCCCCAGCGCCCGCACCTCGTCCTTGAAGAGCTCACGCAAGGGCTCGACCAGGGCGAGGCTCATGCGCTCGGGCAGGCCGCCGACATTGTGGTGGGACTTGATGGTGACGCTCGGCCCGCCGGCGAAGGAGACCGATTCGATGACGTCGGGATAGAGCGTCCCCTGGGCGAGGAAATCGGCGCCGCCGGCCTTCGCCTCCTCCTCGAAGACGTCGATGAAGGTGGCGCCGATGATCTTGCGCTTGTCCTCGGGGTCGGTGACGCCGGCGAGCCTGGCGAGGAAAAGATCGGCGGCGTCGCGGGCGATCAGTTCGATGTTGTAATGATCCTTGAACAGCGCCACCACCTGGGCGCCCTCCCCCTCGCGCAACAGGCCGGTATCGACGAAGACGCAAACCAGTTGGTCGCCGATGGCCTCATGCAGCAACACGGCGGTGACGGTGGAATCGACGCCGCCCGAGAGGCCGCAGATGACCCGGCCCGTGCCCACTTGTTGGCGCACCCTTTCGACCGCGGTCTTGCGGAATGCCGTCATCGTCCAATCGCCCTTGCACCCGGCGACGCCGCGGGTGAAGTTCTCCAGGACCTTGGCGCCGTCCGGCGTGTGCATCACCTCGGGGTGGAACATGACGCCGTAAAAGCGCCTGGCATCGTCGGCGATGGCGGCGAAGGGCGCGCCCTCGCTGGTGGCGACCGGACGGAAGCCCTCGGGCAGGCTGATGACGCGGTCGCCGTGGCTCATCCACACCTGTTGGCGCCCGCCTTTTGGCCACAGCCCCTCGAACAGGGCGCAATCGTCGGTGATGTCGATGACGGCGCGGCCGAATTCGCGTTGATCGGAGCGTTCGACCTCGCCGCCGAGCTGGGCGACCATGGTCTGCTGGCCATAGCAGATGCCGAGCACCGGCACGCCGAGGGTAAAGGTCGCCTCCGGCGCCCGGGGGGTGTCGCTCTCGATCACCGAGGCCGGTCCGCCGGAGAGGATGATCGCCTGGGGCTTCGATGCGCGCAGCGCTTCGGCGCCCCTGTTGAAGGGGACGATCTCGGCATGCACGCCGCTTTCGCGCACCCGGCGCGCGATCAGCTGGGTCACCTGGGAGCCGAAATCGAGGATCAGGACGCTCACGCCGCGCACCTGGGGACGTTGAGTGCACTAGTGACAAGAAATTGCTCACCACAGAGACACAGAGACACAGAGGAAAAGTAAAAAGAGGTTTTTTTCTTCTCTGTGCCTCTGTGACTCTGTGGTGAATCCAGCCTTACGCCGATCGGGATCATGATTCGTGGCGGTAATTCGGCGGTTCGCGGGTGATGGCGACGTCGTGGACATGGCTTTCGCGCAGGCCGGCGCCGGAAATCCTCACGAAGCCGCACCCCTTCCCCAACTCGGCGATGGAGGCGCTGCCGGTATAGCCCATGGCCGCCCGGAGCCCGCCGATGAGCTGATAGAGGATGCCCGAGACCGGCCCCTTGTAGGGCACCCGCCCCTCGACTCCCTCGGGCACGTAGTCCAGCATATCGGACACCTCCTGCTGGAAGTAGCGGTCGGCGCTGCCCCTGGCCATGGCGCCGATCGAGCCCATGCCGCGGTAAGGCTTGTAGGACCGCCCCTGAAAGAGGAACACCTCGCCCGGGCTCTCGTCGGTGCCGGCAAGCAGCGAGCCGACCATGGCGCAATCGGCGCCCGCGGCGATGGCCTTGGCGAGGTCGCCGGAATATTTGATGCCGCCGTCGGCGATGGCCGGCACGCCGTGCTTTCGGCATTCCTCGGCGGCGTCGACGATCGCCGTGAACTGCGGCACGCCGACCCCGGCGACGATCCGGGTGGTGCAGATGGAGCCCGGCCCGATACCGATCTTGACGGCGTCGGCGCCGGCATCGATCAGCGCCTTGGCGCCGTCGGCGGTGGCGACGTTGCCGCCGACCACCTGGACATAATTGCTGAGCTTCTTGATCCGCCCGATGGCGTCGAGCACCCCCGCCGAATGACCGTGCGCGGTATCGACCATGATGACGTCGACCTCGGCGTCGAGCAGCGCCTCGGCCCGGCCGACGCCCTTGTCGCCGACCCCGGTGGCGGCGGCGACGCGCAGCCTTCCCTTCTCGTCCTTGCAGGCGTCGGGATGGAGCCGCGCCTTTTCCATGTCCTTGACGGTGATCAGCCCGATGCAGCGCCTCTCGTCGTCGACCACCAAAAGCTTCTCGATGCGATACTGGTGAAGAAGCCGCTTGGCCTCGTCCATATCGACCCCATCGTGGACGGTGACGAGGTCATCCTTGGTCATCAGCTCGGACACCGGCTGGTCGGGATCGGTGGCGAAACGCACGTCCCGGTTGGTGACGATGCCGACCAGCTTGCCGCCGCCCTTCTCGACCACCGGAATGCCGGAGATGCGGTGATCGGCCATCAGCTTCAGGGCATCCGCGAGCGTTGCTTCCGGCGCGATCGTCACCGGATTGACCACCATGCCGGACTCGAACTTCTTCACCTTGTGGACCTCGGCGGCCTGATCGGCGATTTCGAGATTGCGGTGGATGACGCCAAGCCCCCCGGCCTGGGCCATGGCGATGGCGAGCTTGCTTTCCGTGACCGTGTCCATGGCGGCGGAGATCAGCGGGATTCTAAGCTTGATCGTGGGGGTCAGGCGGGTGCTGGTATCGACCTCGCCGGGCAGCACTTTCGACGCCGCTGGGGTGAGCAGCACGTCGTCGAACGCCAAGGCTTCCCGGATTTCCATGCCGACCTCTTGAAACGGGTTGGCGCGACATCATACACATCGCCGGCGCGATTCCAAGGGGATTGCGCCACCGCCGTAATCGTGCTCAGACTATGGCTCTTCACCCCAGCATACGGGGTCGCCAATGCCTTACAGGGAAGCCACCACCTGGATCCTGATCGCCGACGGCGCCCGCGCACAGATCATCGCCAACGAGGGGCCGGGCAAGGGCCTCAAGCCGATCCCCGGGGGGGCCTATCGGGGCGCCAACCTGCCCACCCGCGAGATGGTCTCCGACAAGCCCGGGCGCACCTATGACCGCGGCGGAACGGGCGGCTGGACGGCCACCGGCCGGCACGCCATGGAGCCCCGCACCGACTGGCACCGGTTCGAAAAAGAGAGGTTCGCGCGCGCCATGGCCAAGGTCCTGGACAAGGCCTCGGACGCCAACGCCTTCGATCGCCTGGTACTGGTCGCCCCGCCCCAGACCCTTGGCGAGTTGCGGACCGCCTTGAAAAAACGGACCAGCGCCCGGATCACCGCCGAGCTCGCCAAGGACCTCACCAACGTCCCGATCCACGATCTGGGGGGCCATCTCGACGGCGTGGTCGCGCTTTAGAGCACTATCCGACCAGATGGAATCGTTTGACCGGGATTATTTTGCGTCGTGGCTAGGCGCGCGCCGCATGGCGATGCTTGCGCATCGCCAATGGGTGCGCAACGACGCCACGGCGCAAAAGAACCCGGCCTTCGGTGGGGCAAAACGGCCCCTCGGATGCGTCGCGACGCTTGCCCGATGTCCTACATCGCGCCGCGCGCGCTCCTACCCGAGGGACCGTTTTGCCCCATCAAATCGCTTCCATCTGGTCGGATAGTGCTCTAATCCCGCATCATGCCTCGAAAGCCGGTGGCGACGAGGTAGATTTCCGCCGAATCGGCGCGCGACGCCTTGGGCTTGAAATGCTTCACCGCCCTGAACTCCCGCTTGATGGCGTCGAGCAGCTGCTTTTCCGTGCCCCCGCGCAGCACCTTGGAGACGAAGGCGCCGCCCGGCGCCAGCACCTCGCGGGCGAAGGCGTAGGCCGCCTCGGCCAGCGCCATGACGCGGAGATGATCGGTCGCCGAATGGCCCGTCGCCGGCGCCGCCATGTCGCTCAACACCACATCGGCCGGCCCGTCCAGCGCCTCTTTGATGCGCGCCGGCGCGTCGTCGGCGAGGAAATCGAGCCGCAGCATCACGGCGCCCGGGACCGGGTCCATCTCGCCGATATCGACGGCGATGAGCTGGCCCGGAGCCTTGGACTTGGACTTGCCCGGCCGTATCCGCTCGGCGGTGACGGCGGTCCAGCCGCCCGGCGCCGCGCCGAGATCGACCACCCGCTTGCCGGCGCCGAGGATGTGGAATCGTTCATCGATGTGGATGAGCTTGAAGGCGGAGCGCGAACGAAGGCCGAGGCGCCTGGCCTCGGCGACGTAGGGGTCGTTGAGCTGACGCTCGAGCCAGCGGGTCGACGATGCCGTTCGCCGCTTCGCCGTCTTGACCTTGACGCCGGCGCCGCGTCCCAAGGGCGCGCCCGAACGGGTCCGCCCCCCGGTTCCGCCGCGTCCCCCGCCCCGGCCCGGCGCGCCCATCGGCCCGGGCCCCTCAGGAACCCCGGGGCCGGGCGCCGGACCCGTTGCCGGACCCGCCGCCGGACCCGGCCTGCGCCGTCCGAAGGTCGGCTTCGGCCGACCGAAGGCCGGCGCGGCCCATCAGGCCGTGCAGGATGCCCTCGCGCAAGCCCCGATCGGCGACGACCAGACCCGGCGCCGGCCAGGTATTCAGGATGGCGTCGAGGATGGCGCAGCCGGCAAGCACGAGATCGGCGCGGGCCGGCCCGACGCAGGGCTGCTCGGCGCGGGCGCGGCAATCCATGGCGAGAAGCTGGTTGTTGACGACGCGGATGGCGTCGGCGCTCAAATACGACCCGTCCACCGCCTGGCGGTCGTAGCGCGGCAGCTTGAGGTGAATGCCGGCCAGCGTCGTCACCGTGCCCGAGGTGCCGAGCATCTGCGCCGCGCCGTCCACGATCATCGGGCGGATGCCATGAAGGGCGTCGAATTCCCTGAGCGGCGCCTCGACGTCGGCGATCATCGCATCGTAGACCGCGCGCGGAACGATGTCGGACCCATGGGCTTCGGAGAGGTTGATGACGCCGAACGGCAGCGAGGCGCTGGCGATGACCGACGCCGCGCCATTGCCGTCTTGGCGGCGGACCCACATCAGCTCGGTGCTGCCGCCGCCGATGTCGAACACCAGGGCGTGGGAGACTTCCCGCTTGATCAGCGGCGCGCAGCCGGCGACGGCAAGCTTGGCCTCCTCGATCGAGGAGATGATCTCGATCTCGAGCCCGGTCTCCGATCGCACCCGGGCGAGGAAAAGATCGCGGTTGCCGGCCCGGCGGCAGGCTTCGGTGGCGACGGAGCGCGCCCGGATGACCTGGCGCCGGCGCATCTTCATGGCGCAGACCTTGAGCGCGTCGATGGTGCGGTCCATGGCGGCGTCCGAGAGCGCGCCGCCCGGCTCCAGCCCCTCGCCGAGCCTGACGATGCGCGAGAAGGCGTCGATCACCCTGAAGCCGCCGTCCACCGGCCTGGCCACCAACAGGCGGCAGTTGTTGGTGCCGAGATCGAGCGCCGCATAGGCGCCTTGACGCCCCCCCTGGCGGCGGAGCGGATAGCGTCGCCGCCGCGTTCTCGAACGATACGCCCCCATGGTCGCCGGACCCCCTGGCTCGATCCCCGGCGCGAGAAACGGGCGCCGGGGCCGGTTGTTTCGGCGATGTTACCGAAGATTGGCGTCGGACAGAAGCGCTAACTCGTTGTTCACACTTCGGTCCTAGAACTCGGCGGGCGCGCTGGTGGAAGAAATTTTGAACCACGGAGCACACCGAGAACACAGAGAAAGGGTGATCGGACCACGGATGAGGTGCCAGACGACGAATTTTTCATTTCCGGTATTTGATTACTGTCCTCTGAATTCTGGCCTCTGTGATCTCCGTGATCTCAGTGGTTCAAACCCTTGGCGCCGGCGGGCGGTGACGGCATCACGCCGACTGATAAGGGGCGGCGGCTGTTCAAGCCGGCCCCTATATGTTAGGAATGCGGTGCCGTCGGCGGGGCGCCTCTTGGCTTCCGGCGCCCGTCGCCGGCCCATTTCCCCACTGGGGGATAGTTTAACGGTAGAACTTCCGGCTCTGGACCGGATGGCCCAGGTTCGAATCCTGGTCCCCCAGCCATCACCGCGCACCCTTTCCCTAACCTATCTCGACCCCAATCACCCGACGGAAGGCGAGTAGGGATGGCAGGCAAGCTCGATAAGATGATCGCGCCGGACGAACGGGTGGTCTATCGCACCCGCCGTAGGATGCGGAACATCCTTGCCAATCTTTTCCTGATCCCTACGTGGGTCATCCTCGTAACCCAACCGTTGCTGTGGAGGAGGGAGGTTGGCACCATTTGGGACTACATTGTGGTTATGCTCGTGACTATCTTATGCTTTGTGGCAGTTGTCACCTGGAACATATGCACAAAGACTTTAGTGGTTACTAACCGCCGCTTCCTCTGCAAGACCGGCACGATCAAGCGGAAGATCCACGACATCGCGCTTTCCGAAGTCGAAAGAGTTCATTGCAACCGAATAAACTACCTAGTCCGCCACGGGATAATCCGGATACTAGCTCGAGAAATTACCTCGCTCTATTACGTCCCTGACGCAGAAGATGTATGTAGGGCGATCAGGACAGAGTTGGGACTACAACAACCACCGGTACTGTCACGCAAACTCATCGTCTGGGGGTGGCTCGCGTTCCTCTTCATCGTGGCTTTGAGCATTAGTTTCGGGAATGAGGCCGGGTGGGGCTTCATTGGCATGTCAGACTGGGCCCGGACGTACATGCCTCTCCCTCAAGTGTTGGTCTTCTGTTTGATGGTGCCGTTCATACTTGGCGGTGTCTCGGCTGGCTACATTGTTGGTCCTGTTTTAGCGCTCACCATCTTGCGTATCTTCCTGTCGGCGGATGAGGTGAAGCAGTTGATCTGCCTTGGCTACAAACCGTTGGCCGGCGACAATTGGCGGAGTCGTCTAGATCGTTGTTTTCTCCGGCTTGGGGAGAGGTACGTAAGCTGGCTCTACGGTCAGCCGATCCGCTGTGAGGATGACGAGTAGGGATGGCGGGCAAGCTCGATGACATGATCGCGCCGGACGAGCGGGTGGTCTATCGCGCCCGCTACGGCTTTCGCGACGCCCTCACCAATCTGCTGCTGATCTCGGCGTGGATCGGCGTCATTTGGGTGGCGGTGAATTGGCCGGTGGGTTTCGAACCTTGGGACACTTACTTTTTGCTCTCACTAATCTCGGGGTTTGGGGCATTTGAAACCTGGAGGGCATTCACGAAGACTTCGGTGGTTACCGACCGCCGCTTCCTCTACAAGGCTGGCTTCATCAATCCGAAAGTCCACGACATCGCGCTTTCCGAGATCGAGGGAGTCGCGTGCTACCCGAATGTTCTCTGGTTCCGCCAGGGTACGATCCGTGTGCGGGCTGGAGAGACCATCACGCGCCGCTTGGTCCCGGACGCCGAAAATACTTGCAGAGCGATCCGGACGGAGGCAGGTCTTCCGCAACCACCCCCGCTGGCGCGCAAGGTAATCGTCTGGGCGTGGCTCAATACCGTCTTCGTCATGGCAGTCACCCTGAGTTTCATGGTTGGGATCCTCTATCAGGTCACATTGGCTTACGTGTGGCCGGCGACCGACGCGCCTCTCCTTGAGGTGCTCCACGACTTCGTGCTTTTACCGTCCATGATTGGCGCAGCCTTGATCGGTGTCGTCGTTTCTACTGCGTTGGCGGTCACCGTCGCACGTATCTTTCTGTCGGTGAATGAAGCGAGCCAGTTGATATATCTCGCCTACGCATATCAATCCGGCATCAAGTGGCTGGGCAGCCTTACCCGTGGTCATGTCTGGTTTGCGGAGCGGTTCCTAAGCCTTCTCTACGGTCAGACCATCCGCTGCGAGGAAAGCGAGTAGGGATGGCAGACAAACTCGATGACATGATCGCGCCGGACGAGCGGGTGATCTATCGGGTTCACAGACCGTGGCGGGAACTCCTTTGGTATCTCCTGCTCTACGCAGCGATGTGCATCCCGATGTGGCTGATCTGGTTTTGGTTTCCAGAGGCCAGTAATGGCGGTGAAATTTACTCCCTCTACCTAGTGGATGGCGTTTTTCTCTTGCTGTTGATCGTGCTCTTCTTGTGGATCGTGGCATCGATGGCGCTCATCGCCTTCTTTTTGAGCAGCAGAACCACCGTGGTCACCGACCGTCGTGTCCTCTACTCGACCGGCATTTTCAAGCCGAAGGTAATGGAGATACCTTTGGCCGACATCGAGGGGGTTGCCCATTTACGGATGATGCCTAGTAGCGGCGGCGTAAAAATCCGACTGCCAACCGGGAAATTTGTGTCGCCCTACTTTGGTTGGGGGTCGGCACGACTTTGTGCGGCCATCAAAGCCCGATTGGGGCTACCCCAACCGCCCGAGCCAACGCGAAAAGTCTTTCGTTGGGCGGGTTTTATTTGGGCCCTTCGACCGCTATCACTTTTTATCTTGCTTCTGGCATTCATCTATACGCCTCTAATTGGCATTCTGATGAGTATTCTCGAGTGGCTTGACCCGAAACAGTTATCCAACCTTTCTATTCTCGTCGTGGCGGGCGCATTTTATCTTTTGATCAAGATAGCAATGCTCGTAGGCAACACCTTGGCGCTGTGTGTTGTGCGTGCCTTCCTTTCAGCACATGAAGCGAAACAATTGATCTGTCTTGGCTACGATCCGTTGTCCGGCGACAAGTGGTGGGACCGAATGTCTCGTCGTCGTATCCGGCATCGAGAAAGGCTCCTAAGCCTTCTCTACGGTCAGTCGATCCGCTGCGCGGATGGCGAGTAGGGATGGCAGGCACGCTGGATGATATGATTGCGGTGGACGAGCGAGTAGGTCGTGCGCAACGTCATCATCGATAATCCGGCACTCGGGCCACGGCCATCTGAACCGTCGCCGGTCTTCGCGGCGATACGCGCCCGCAGCCTGTTGGCAATGTTCGTTGCCGCTGGCGCGCTGTGGATCGGTGCCTTTGTCCTCCTCTGGCCCGAGGAACTGGAGATCGAGGAGGCGCCGCTTCCGGACGCGCTGACGGGGCTCGCGCTTTACGCACTGCTGGCCCTATTCCTTTGGCTTGCCTGCCTGAGGGCAGGCGTGATCGACCGGTTTTCCCTGGGCCGGAGACCGGAGCGGCGCGAGACGTGGGCCTACATCCTTCTCGCCGTCCCCTTGATCGGGATGGCCGTGGTTGGTCTCTACATTCTATATTTGCCGCTCTCCTACTTTTTCCCGGCGTTCGTCACCGAGATTCTGTTGGAGGAGCTACCACCGTTGATATGGTGGCGCGCCGAGCCCCAATTCCTGCTCGCAAGCCTTATCAACGCGCTGATGATCGTGGTCATCGCCCCTGTCATCGAGGAAACCTTCTTCAGAGGCTTTTTGCTGAGCAGATGGTGGCGCAAATACGGCGTTCCGAGGGCGGTCGTCTTCTCGTCACTGGCGTTCGCATTCGTCCATGTCGATATTATCGGCGGGTTCGTATTCGGCGTCGTTCTGTCGCTGATCTACGTCAAGACCAAGTCGCTGATCGGGCCCATCATCGTTCACGCCAGCAACAACGCGATTACTATTCTAGATGTTCTCCTCGAGGGCGTCGTTACCGGCGAGATCGAGATGGTCTATACCCTCGAAGAATTCCGGTCGTACTGGTGGCTGGCGCTCCTCGGCGCGGCGGTGGGCGTTCCCTGGCTCCTGTGGTTCGTCAAGAGGCTGCTCAGGCGCGAGGCCGTGGCTGCCTGAAAGGCGCCCCGCCTCGCCCACCCGGCCATTGTCAATCGGGCGGTGATTTGGCACCATGGGCGGGCAAGTTCTTGAAATGAACGATATCGGTGAAAAGTCATGACAGCCGAGACGACAGGGAGCGCTAAGACAATGAAATATTTGGGTCTTTTGGGCGCCATCGGCGCCGTGATCGTGGCCGCGATGCCGGGCGCGACGGCCAAGTCGGTCGTCTGCGAGTAGCTTGACCCGAAGCCTGGGTTCGAGGGCGCCGCCTGGCCGGGCGGCGCCCTTGGCGGCTCGACCGATGCGGGACGCAGATAGCGAGCAGGGATTTGTTCAAGCCCATCGGTACCATCCTCAGGCCCCGGTCCGTCGCCATCGTCGGCGCATCGGAACGCGCAAGGTGGCCCGGCATCATCTACCAGAACCTCCGCGAACGCGGCTATGGCGGCAAGGTTTACCCCGTCAACCCGCGTTACCGGGAGATTTGGGGGGTCAGGTGCCATCCCCGTCTCGACGCCATCGGCGAGCCGGTCGATCACGCCGTCATCATCGTGCCGGCGGCGGGTGTCATCGAGGTCATCGAAGACGGCGTCAAGGCGGGCATCAAGTCGGCGACTGTCTACGCCGCCGGCATCGGCGACGGGGAGACCGCCGAAGCCCAGGACCGCGGCCGGCGCCTGGCGGAGATTTGCGCCCAGTCGGGCCTCGTCGTCGCCGGCCCCAACTGCATGGGCGCCATGTCGTGGCGCGAGAAGCTGTTCCTCTATCCCAACAGGGAGGTCGCCGATCTGGCGCCGGGCCCGGTCGGCGTCGTCTTCCAATCCGGCGGCACGCTGCAATACTGGGTGCAGTCGTCGGGCGCGCGGGGGATCCGCTTCTCCTACGCCATCTCCAGCGGCAACGAGCTCAACGTCGATCTCGCCGATTACCTGAACTTCCTGATCGACGATACAGACACCAGGGTCATCGCGCTGTTCATCGAAGGCATCCGCCGGGGAGACGCCTTCAAGGCCGCCGCCGCGCGGGCGCTCGGGGCCGGCAAGCCGATCCTCGCCGTCAAGAGTGGGCGGAGCCAACCCTCGGCGGCCTCGTCCCTCTCCCACACCGGCGCCATCGCCGGCGACTGGGCCGCCTTCGGGGCGATGTGCGAACGCTACGCCATCGTCCAGTGCCCGACGCTCGACGATCTGACCGAGAGCGCCCTCGCCTTCACCCAGGGGCGCTGGGCGAAAGGGCCCGGCATCGGCTTCGTCACCACGTCCGGCGGCAGCGTCAATCTGCTTTACGACTACGCCGAGGACACCGGCACGGTGTTCCCCGAATTCGCGCCCGAGACGGTGGCGCGCATCCGGCCCAAGATCGCCCCCCATATCGCCATCCGCAACCCGCTCGATTGCGGCATCCCCAGCGGCATCGAGACCCAGGCGATGTTCTGCCGCGCGGTGCTGGACGACCCCAAAATCGACATGATCGCCTTCGCATCGAAGGCCGGGCGCGTCGGCGCGGATGAAGCGGCGCCGCTAAAGGCGCTGGCGGCTGGGACGGAAAAGCCGGTGATCGCCTTCGAACGGATGCGCTACCCGCTCCCCGCCGGGGCCATCGAGTACCAGGACGATCTCGGCATTCCCCATCTCCAGGGCCTGCCGGAGACCCTAAGGGCGTTGACGGCGCTGGCCTTCTATGGGGCGCGGGCCGGCAAGACACCGCCAACGCCGCCGGAGCCCACGGGCGATGCCGCCAACCTCGAAAGCCCGGCGTTCGAGGCACTCCTCAATGCCAAGGGGGTCACCCTGCCCAAATGCGCGCTGGTCCCATCGGCAACGGAAGCCGCCGGGGCGGCGGCCGGCATCGGCTTCCCGGTGGCGCTCAAGGTCGTCTCGCCGGCATTCGCGCACAAGACCGAGGTCGGCGGCGTATTGCTCGGCCTTGGGACGGCGGAAGCGGTGGCCGAGGGCGCGGCGGTGCTGGAGGCCCGGGTCCGCGCGGTGGACGCCGAGGCGGCGATCGAAGGCTACCTCGTCCAGGAGATGGTATCGGGGGTCGAGATGATCGTCGGCTGCCGCGACGACGCGATCTATGGGCCGGTGGTGCTGCTCGGCGCCGGCGGCGTCCATGTCGAGCTCATCGATGATGTGTGCCTGCGTCTGTTGCCGGTCGATGCGAGCGACGTCAGTTTGATGATCGGCGAGTTGAAGGCGGCGGAGCTGCTTGCGGGTTTCCGCGGCGCGGCGCCGGCGGACACCGAGGCGCTTATCCGGGCGGTGGTGGGACTGGGCGAGATCTTTCTCGATCACCGCCATCTCCTCGCCGATCTCGAGGTCAACCCGCTGATCGTCGGCGCCAAGGGCGGCGGTGTCGCGGCGGTGGACGTCCGCCCGGTCCGGCGCGCGCCAGAGGTTTAAGAGGAGGGAGCGATGGATTTCGAACTGCCGGAGGAGTTGATCCTGCTCAGGGAGACGCTTCGCCGTTACGTCGATACCAAGATGATCCCGATCGAGATGGAGACCTGCGACGGGCCGGATCTCAAAGCCGAATACGCCAGGCGGTTCGAGGACGACGCCAAGGAACTGGGGCTGTGGCTGATGGAGGTGCCGGACGAGTTCGGCGGCCAGGGCATGGGGGTGCTGGCGAGTGTCGTGGTGACCGAGGAGATCAGCCGCTCCATCGCCCTGCCGTCGCGCGGCTTCCATTTCACCGGGCCGAACGTGCGCTCCATCCTCTACGCGCTGACCGACGGGATGAAGGAACGCTACCTCTATCCAGTGTTGCGGGGCGAGAAACGCGCCTGCTTCGCCCAGACCGAGCCCGACGCCGGCTCCGACCCCGGCTCGATGCGGACGACGGCGGTGCTGGACGGTAATGAATACGTGATCAACGGCGTCAAGCGCTTCATCACCCACGCCGATAAGTGCGATTTCATCCAGCTCATGGCGGCGACCGACCGCGACAAGGGGTCGCACGGCGGCATCTCCTGCTTCATCGTCGATTTCGATACCCCGGGGGTGAGTTTAGGCACCCAGTACGAGACCATGATGGGTGACAGGCCGTGGGAGATCGTCTTCGACGAGGTGCGCGTGCCGGCGGAAAACCTGGTGGGCGCGGAGGGCGAGGGCTTCAAGCTCGGCCAGCGTTGGCTCGGCTCCGGCCGCCTGCGCCACGGCGCCCGCGCGCTCGGCGTCGCCGAGCGTTGCGTCGAGATGATGACGCGCTACGCCAAGCAGCGCGTCACCTTCGGCAAGCCCCTGGCCGAGCGCCAGGCGGTGCAGTGGATGATCGCGGACTCGTTCCTCGAGCTGCACGGCGCGCGGCTGATGGTCTACCATGCCGCCGCCAAGGCCGACGCCGGCGAGGATTTCCGCAACGAGGCCTACATGTGCAAATACACCGCCGACGAGATGGCGTTTCGCGTCGCCGACCGCTGCATGCAGATCCACGGCGGCATCGGCCTGACCACCGATCTGCCGATCGAGCGCATGTGGCGCCAGCAGCGCAGTTACCGGATCACCGAAGGCCCGAGCGAGGTGATGAAGATGGTCATCGCCCGCCACGTGCTGAATAGGTACGGCTAGAACGATCCAGGGCGCCCCCCCTACCTATGGGGCCGGCGCCGGGGCGGCAGAGCGAAGGGCGGCCCAGGGACGATATTCCGTCCTGCGGCCCAAAAGCGCAGTACAGCCAAATAACGATGGCAGACCTTCCGCCCTTGAAATAGGCTCGCGGCGAGAGAAGGAAAAGACTGTGCGACGATTTCTCAAATATCTACTCGCGGGCGGACTGCTCGTCACCCTGGACGGCATCCCCATCGGAGAGTTTCGCCCAAGCTGCGACGTTCGCGACCTGCAATGTAAGGCGATCCCCTCGGGCCAGATCGCGGGGGCCATCGGCATGGATCGCGACTGCGGGCGCGTCAACGCCGTCGGGTTGGCGGAATGCCTCGACCTGGAGGTGATCCCGCACCCGGAGGGAGATCGTCTAATATTGCGCACGCGGAAAGGGGGCTGGCGGACGCCGGAATGGGAGTGCTACCTGCGTCCGCAAGGCCCGCGTTGCAAAAAGGATTGATCGCTCGCATGGGGACCATAAAAACCCTCGTTCTGGGCTTCTGCGTTTACTTCTGCCCACCGCTGTTCCTGGTCCTTGCAAGGCGGTGGTTTCCCGGCGAATTCAGAGGCCAGTCAAAGGGACATCGCCCCTATAGCCAGCTCAATGGTCAGGGGTTGCCACCTTTAGGACGTTGGCGGTGCAAGATATCAATTCCCAGCAATTCGTACGTGCGGATGTCCCCTCCCGACCTCCGCACCTGATGTCCGAAATACCGTTCCCCCCCATTTCCCGAGCAAAATACTTCAACTGCTGAATTGCCGCCACTCGTGTTGCCGGAGGATCCCACGTCTTATTTTGACAAGAATGACCTTCGGCAATATCAAGTATTTTATAGTTCGCTCTTGAGAGCAATTGCGTGTCAAAAACTTCAACGCTGTTGATTTCATGCCTCTGAGCAGCACTAAGCTCGTGCAGGTTGACCGTAGGCACATACGACCCACAACCAGCAAAAACGATCACACACCCAAAAAATAGGAAATTTCTAGACACAGCACTCCCCAAATTTAACCTAATGAGCGCCTATAAATTAGCGCTGTCAACATAGACGGAGCCCTACAGGAGGCGGGGGCAAGGCTCGGCGCGGGCTACTTCTTACTGTGCTTCTCTAACCATTCACGCGCCAGTTTCTGGGCCTTCGATATGTCGGCGGGGGTGGTCCTTCTCTGCGAGTGGCGCAAGGTCAGATGGCAGAAACTTTGCCTCAATCCGGACCTCGTCTGACACCGGCGAGTTCGTCATTGCTTCTATCTCGGGGAATGAACGCTCTACGTAGGGAAAGCCCCTTTGGAGTTCGCCCCACATCTCTCTGCCCAGCGCTCTCAGTTCTGGCAAAGCTAAGGATCGCAACGTGTGCAACCACACCATCGCTCCAGAGGCGTCTGTGGGCTGGCCGTTCTTCTGGAAGGTCCTGATTAAGCTGGAGAGAAACAGGGGTGTATTTGCCGACCCGTCTCCGGGTGTGGGTATTCGCAAGTATTCATCATGCAGCCGACCCCTTTTCCTCAGATTGACCCTGATCATCGTTGCAACGACCACGAGCATGCCTATTTCTTCATCGGACGCACCCCGAAGCGATTTCAGGAAGCGCTCTAGGTCCTCCGTTGCTGCCTTAACAGAAGCGATCTGAATTTTTCGTTTCAGCCAGTTGCCCATCACGGAAAGTTCCTTGAACCGACTTTAAGCACGAAGGCCATCCGCTGTTCACTCTGGTACCTAAGGTACCCGATTTTGGCATAATCCAGAAGTGGGATTACTGGGTGTGTCGGTTTGATTTCCAACCGGCACGACACCCAGATGCCCCAAGCGATTTACTCGGAGCGATACCGGCGCAGATCGCCGAGGCGCAGCGGCTGGCACGGGCGTGGAAGGTGAAAAAGAAAGAAAAATGATTTCGGATTGGCGGGTGTAAATCCAACCGGCCCCTTTTCGGTGGGGCTTTTTCTTCGTCTCCCGGGCCTCCCGGCCGCGCCCGGCGCATCGTCAAGCGCGCCTCGTATCATCAGGCCGGGCCATCGACAGGCCGGGCGGCGTTCCCTACAATCCTCGGCGCCTTGCCGAGGAGGGGTCGCCGGCGGTGAACGGCCCCGCAAGGACGTGTCGCGGGGGCGCCCCCCTACCTATGGGGCCGGCGCCGGGAGAAGGGGGAAGCATGAAACTTCAAGGGGCGGTCGCCATCGTCACCGGGTCGAGCTCGGTGACCGGTATCGGGGCGGAAACGGCGAAGGGGCTGGCGGCGCGCGGCGCAAAGGTGGTGGTCAATTACGCCACCAACGAGGCCGGCGCCAAGGAAACGGCCGAGGCCTGCGCCGCCGCCGGCGGCGAAGCCATCACCGTCAAGGCCGACGTAGCTTGCGACGGGGACTGCCGGCGGCTGGTGAGCGCCGCGATCGATCGTTGGGGCCGGCTCGACGCCCTGGTGAACAACGCCGCCATCACCCGGCCGATTGTCCAGAAGGACCTCGAGGCGCTCGACGGGGCCGAGTTCGAGCGCATCTTCTCGGTGAATTTGATCGGCAACTACCAGATGACGCGCGCCGCCGCCCCGCACCTTAAACGCACGGGCGACGGGGCGGTGGTGAATATCTCCTCGGTCGGCGCCTGGCGCGCGGCCGGCAGTTCGATGGCGTACTGCGCCTCGAAGGGCGCGCTCAACACCCTCACCATCTCCTTCGCCCGGGTGCTGGCGCCCGAGGTCAGGGTCAACACGATCTGTCCCGGCGGACTGCTCGGCAACTGGACGCGGAACATCCTCAGCGAGGAGCAATACGCCGAGCGCGTGCGCCAGGCCGAGACCGAATTCCCGCTGCGCCGCCCGGTCATGCCGGCCGACGTCGCCGAGGCGGCAATTTGGCTGATCGCCGGCGCCGGCGCCAGGGTAATGACCGGCGAGATCATCCGCATGGACGCCGGCAAGCATCTCGCGTGACGGCGGCCGTAGCGGTCGCGCCCGTATCCCCGCGGCCCGGCGGGGCGCATCGTCGTGGGCCAAAGAACACATTATGTTCTTGCAAAACCCAAAGGACATGCTATGTTCTTTGGCGTGACAGACATTACGCTTTCCCAACTGGCGAAGTGCACGGGCTTAAGGCCCCGCACCCTTCAATTCTGGACCCTCAACGGCGTCATCCAGTGCGACCCCGAGACCGAGCACGGCGGCCCCGGAGTGCCCCGGCGGTACTCCGAGGATGAGGTGGCAGTCGCGCTTGTTCTGAGCGAGATCATCCGTATGCCGCTACAGGTAGGGGCGTTGCGCGAAATTGCCGAGCGCTTCCGAGAAATTATGCACTTCGGCCCTGAGAACGGGATTACTGATCCTGTGCATTGGGAGACTTCACACGACGAAGAAAAGCTCTGGGATGAAGCGTGGGAACTCGCAAAGTCGCAGGACTGGAAGGTCAAAAACCAAGGTATTCAATTGAAAAAGAAGCACCATGCACTACGGGATTGGGCCAAATTGCAACTTGCAATCCGCGGCATTCGGTCTCTTGTCATCCCGGATTACGGGCGGCAGCCAGTCGAAGAGCAAATACTTGAACTTGCCGTTGATGACATCGGGAGATGGCGGTTGTCGATTGAACACGCTGGTCATTACAGCGAAGAGGTGACCGACAAACAAGCGCCGCCTGTTTGGTCGCTGCGCCTATTGTTGAATTTGACGCGCATTTTCACGCGAATGCCCAGCCGCTCCCAGGAAGATGGCCGTGAAAACGGGGGTCGCCCAAAATGACCCTCACAATACCGAGTAAGACGATCTACCTCGACCATGAGACCACAGGCGGGCATCCACCGCGCGACACGATATATGAAATCGCGATGATCGATGACGAGGGACGAATAATCATCGACACGCTCGTCAATCCAGAACGGCCTCTACCTAGTGGCGCTCGCTATCGTGGTTTCACAGACGAGGATTTTTTCGGCAAGCCGACTCTCAGGGAACTGTGGCCTACAATCGAGGCCATTATCACGGGGGTCCATGTCGTCAGCTACCACGCCGAGGCGGACAGTCGCTTCTATCCAAAGAGACTGGCGGCGGCTGGGCATGTGAGTTGCGCCATGCGAAGGTTCGCGCCTGTGTACGGTGACTACTCGGCCTATCATAACGACTACTCGTTTAAGAGCTTGAAAGTCGCCGCCGACTACATCGGTTACCGGCCAGACGGTCCCGTGCACCGAGCGCTCACAGACGCTTTCACCTGTCGGGCCGTCTGGCGCTGGCTGGAAGACCGGGACGACTTCAATGCTGCCCCACAGCCACCCGCCCGCACCGCGGCCTTGACCGGCGTGTCCTCCCCCTGAACCGGCTCACAGCCCTCAGTTCACAGCCTGACAGACGCCACGCCCTCCTGCCATTGTCATCGCGGCGGTGGTTTGCTACAAGGACGGCGCGGTGAAAACGTGAAATATCAGCCGCTTAGATGTCTCGTTCTATTTCTGTAACAGGAATAGCCAAGTGATCACGCAAAAGGCGCCCCCCAGGCCCGGCATCGGCGCCGGCCGATGAGCCGCGCGATCTGGCGCCAGCCGCTCGTCGTCCTGGTCCTCGCCACCATCGTCATCTTCATCTCCTACGGCACCCGGCAGAGCTTCGGCCTGTTCCTCAGGCCGATCACCATGGACATGGGCTGGGGCCGCGAATCCTTGTCCTTCGCGCTTGCCACCCAGAGCCTGATGATCGGCATTACGGCGCCGTTCGCCGGCGCCATCGCCGACCGCTTCAACCCCGTCATCGTCATCGTCGCCGCCGGCCTGCTGTACACCGTCGGCCTGTTCTTCATGTCCCAGGCGATGACGCCCGGCGGCATGGTGGTGAGCGTCGGCCTCATCGCCGGCGTCGCCGCCGGCGGCTGCGGGCTGCCGCTGCTGCTTTCCGTCGTCGGCCGGGTGGCGCCCGAGAACAAACGCAGCCTGTGGCTCGGCATCACCACGGCGGGCGGCACCGCCGGCCAGTTCCTCCTGGTGCCGGCCTGCCAGTGGCTGATCTCGACCTTCGGCTGGGCCTCCGCCATGCTGGTCCTGGCGGCCGGGGTGTTCATGATCGTGCCCTTCGGCGCCGCCATCGCCAAGGCCGGCGGCGATTCGTTCACATCCAAGGACCCCCAGAGCCTCGGCCAGGCGCTCCGCGAAGCCAGCCGCCATCGCGGCTACTGGCTGCTCCTCACCGGCTTCTTCGTCTGCGGTTTCCAGGTCCAGTTCATCATCATGCATCTGCCGGCCTATCTCGCCGACAAATCGGCCGGCATCGGCATGGGCGCCGCCGCCATCGCGCTGATCGGCCTGTTCAACATGATCGGCACCTCGGTGGCGGGCTATCTCGGCGGCAAGCACCGCAAGAAGAATCTGCTCAGCCTGCTTTATTTCGGGCGCTCCCTGGTGCTGCTGGCGTTCTTCGCCACCCCGGTCAGCCAGCTGTCCGTCGTCCTCTTCGCCTCGGTGATCGGGCTGTTGTGGCTCGCCACGGTGCCGCTGACCGCCGGCATCGTCGCCCAGATCTTCGGCACGCGCTACATGGCCACCCTTTACGCCTTCGTCTTCTTGAGCCACCAGCTCGGCAGCTTCCTCAGCGTCTGGCTCGGCGGCCGGCTGTTCGACGCCACCGGGTCTTACGACATCATCTGGTGGGCGATCATCGTCGCCGGCTTCGCCGCCGCCCTCATCCACTGGCCGATCAACGACCGCCCGGTGGCGCGCCTGGCGGAACAGCAGACCTGAGGCGGGCGCGTCCAAAATTCCGGGCCCAAATTTCGGGGATGTGAACGGGAATTGCCTGGATTCTACTTCAAACCCCTACTCCCGGTATGTTTTTTTTAAGCTGGACAGCGATTCTACGCTGCCTAGGGTCGCCGCCGTGGTGCCCGCTGGCGCGGCGGATTCGGTTTGCGTCGCGTCGACGGAATACCGGCCGGATGGCAATGAATGGCCGGACCGACAACGAAAGGGCGATCGAATGCAACGGGTCCCGAAACCACGGGCGGTATTTTTTGCCGCCGTAAAATATCTCGCCATGGTTCCCCTCCTCTCCCTGCCGGCCACCATCACGTTTAGCGGTGAACTTAATTCAGGTCGGGCCGAGGCAAGCCGGTTCGCGCAGGGCCTTTACGACTCGGCGAAGTCGGTGGCCCAGGGCAGCCCCACCGGGGCGGCGCTCAAGGCCGCCGAGTCGGCGATCGAGTACTGGTTGCCCGGGCTGGGTGACGACGGCCCCGAATGGCTGTCGCGCTTCGAATTCGATTGGAATGTCGGGGAAGACGACAAGCCCGAATTTTCGCTGCTGACGGTGCAGCCGCTGTACCAATCGACGAATCGGCGGGACACCATCTTCACCCAACTGCGCATCGCCCGGGATTACAGTTTCGGCAAATACCGCACCACCACCAACATCGGCCTCGGCTACCGGCGGCTGGTCGCCGACAACAACGTCCTCCTCGGCGCCAATGTCTTCTTCGACCGCGAATGGCGTTTCAACCATTCGCGCCTGGGCTTCGGCGGCGAGGCGCGAATCTCCGGGTTCGACCTTTTCGTCAACTATTACGACGCCCTCACCGGCAAGCACAACACCAGCGCCACCACCTTCGAAGAAGCGCTCAACGGCTTCGATGCCGAGTTGACGGCGCAGGTCCCCTATCTGCCGTGGGCCCGGGTCCGGGGCAAGTACTTCACCTGGGACACCAAGGCTCTCGACGACAACATCGACGGCTATACCGCTTCGGTCGAGCTCGACCTGCACCAGAATATCCAGTTGGAAGCCGGTTACACCGATGACGACTTCAACGACGGTGTCTGGTTCCTCACCATGCGCTTCATCCCCGGCAACCGGCACCGTCCGGTGCTGGCGAGCAGCCGGGCGATCGACAGCCAGGCGTTCCAGTGGCGGGACATGCGGGACTATACCCTCGACAAGGTGCGGCGCCAGAACACCATCGTCGTCGAACGCACCTCCGGCGGCTCGGTGACGATATCCCGTGGGTCCTGAGCTAAGCCCATGGGTCCTGAGCTAAAAAGGTGTTGATCATGGCAAGAGGGACGCCAATTGCGGCCGTCGCGGGGCTGCTTATATTCCTCGCCGGCGCGCCGGCCTGGGCGCAAACGGAGACGGCGACGCCGACCCAGTACCAGTTCGTCGTGCAGAAGATCGAGCTCTGTACGAATTCCACCTGCACCTCGCCGACCGTCCTCGGCCAGGGGTCCCAGGCCTTCGATATCGGATCGGGGCAGGTAAGCGCGGGTCAGGCGGCCGGCACTTTCCTCACCGACTTCAGCCTCGCCGCCAATCAGACCTTCACCCATATCCGGGTGACCCATACCCGCGCCATCGATATCACCGCGACGGCGCCAACCTTCCAGGCCGGTGGGCAAGCTTGCGTCACCGGCGCCGGTGGCGACATCGTCACGGCGGCGACCATCACCGAGGTGCTGGCCGAGGTGACCACGGGCAGCGCGGCGGTAAGCCAGGTCTTCTTCGTTCCCAACACCGACGCCAACAACGCGCCGGGGGGACTGGCCGCGACCTATGCGACCGAGGGGATCGTACTCATCGACGGCACCACCATGACCATCACCAAGCCACTTTCCTCGCCGTTCACCAGCGGCGGCACGGCCCCCACCTTCGATGTCGCCTTCGACGTCGCCGACACGATCTCCTTCATCGTAGCCAGCGGCACCACTTGCAATGTGTTCCTCGGGCCGCCAAGCGTCACCATCACCATCAAGTGACGCCCCTCCGCTTTAGCGCGGCGGGCCTGAGGCCACTTCACCTCCGAATATCCCGATCTGGTGAAGATGGGTATTCTTGAATATGATCGTGAGATGGTGGGGGTGGAAAATAACGATTAAATTTTCCACTTCAAGTCTCAACCTGAGCCCCCAAGTCAATGGGGATGGTGGCATTCGGTAGGTTTAAGGTCCTTCCGGTACAGACGGTGACAGTAGCATGGCGGAAAGTTCGATAGAGTGGACAGATGCGACATGGAACCCGGTAGCGGGCTGTAACGTCGTGTCTCCTGGTTGCACCAATTGCTACGCTATGCGGATGGCGGCCCGTCTCGAGTCCATGGGCGTGGAGAAATACCGTGGGCTCACCCGCCGCCGAGGTGGAAGGATCGTTTGGACCGGCACAATAAATTTGGATTGGGCCGCTCTCGAAACGCCGCATTCATGGAAGAAACCACGGCGTGTATTCGTTAATTCCATGAGCGACCTTTTTCACGAAGAGGTACCAGAAGAATTTGTGCGAGAAGTTTGGCAGGTGATGGAGGAAACGAGACGGCACACCTACCAGATTCTTACAAAACGTCCCGATCGGATGAAGGATCTCTTAAGCAATGGGAGCTTTCCGGCGCTGTCAAACGTCTGGCTGGGCGTGAGCGTAGAAAGTGCCAAGTTTTTGAGCCGAATTGACTCCCTGCGGCAAACGCCAGCAGCTATACGTTTTGTATCATTTGAGCCGCTGTTGGAGTCGGTCTCTGGGGCCGACCTTACAGATATCGATTGGGCGATAGTGGGTGGAGAGTCAGGTCCTAAGGCCCGAGTCATAGAACCACGCTGGGTTGACGAGATTATGGACGGTTGCGAGGATTATGGAACGGCTTTCTTCTTCAAGCAGTGGGGCGGCGTAAACAAAAAGCGGACAGGCCGGAAACTACACGGCCGGACGTGGGATAACTACCCCACTACGCCTTCTTCAGAATGTGCTCAGCTGCCCGCATAGAAAGGTCAATAGCTCGGCGATTCGGATTGGAAACGGCAAAGAATAAAGAAAATTTCTGTGGACCTCCCGTTTTGGGTAGAGGAAGAGGATCAGCCACGGCGGCGAAAATGCACTCCAGTCTCTTCTTCACAAATTCCTCAATGGCCTTCACGTCCGCTACCCTTTCAGCCTCCGGCCCGGCATTAAAAAGGTCGCTCTGCGAGGGCTTCTCATAGAGAGCTCTACGCCACTCATTAGTGCCCAAGACTCGGTCCATGGCAGCGGATTTTTTCGGATCAACTTTGGCTAATTTTCTGGCGGCTTGCCGATAGAATCCTTCCATCGGAAAAAGATACCAGAGGTCTATTGCTTCGGTTTGCGCAACTGCTTTCAACGTGTTCCAAGTTACATCCATCCCGAAGGGATCAAGAAAAAGAACAGCGCGCCTGCCGTGACCGGGGCTTCCTGGCCCGCGCCAGACTGTTTCACTACAAATTCGGGACACCTCTTTGTTGGCATCTCCTTTGATTACCTCTATTTTCCTATTGGGGTATTCATCGCATAAAGAAATCAGCGCAGCATAACGGTGGTCTGTATTTTCGATGAAAATGAATTTCTCGAAAGGGGGATCGGTATTGAGAGCTTTCTTGGCTGATCCCTCCATTGTCATTTCATCAGCTTGACCGAAAAGACCGCCGCCGGATATACCGACGCTCCGTTCGCCACTGCCGGCGAACCCATCGATGTATAGGAGTTCGAACTTTTGATCCTTCAGGGCTCTCGTGTAAAATTTCAGATAATCAGCAAGGACGTTGACCTTAATCTGAGTCCATGGCCCACCATATTTAAAATCTGTCATCGTATGAAAGCCCAAGTTTTAGATGATTAATTCAATACTATTTTTACTCGGAATGGTTGTCAAGGATGTGTCGGTACTCTGTGCGGTCAACCAGCTCCCGTGACTGCGCGATGTTTCACCTCCCTCCCCTCCAACAATATCTCCATGGCAAGGCGGGGAAGATCGGGTAGATTGGCCGGGGCGCGCGCGAGCGAAGGGCGATCAGGATGTATCACGACCATTCCGCCGAGGCGATCCGGGTCCGGCTGGAAGAGGGGCCGAGCGCCAACTATATCCGCGACTGGGTCTATGGCGGCATCGACGGCGCCGTCACCACCTTCGCCATCGTCGCCGGCGTCGTCGGCGCCGATTTCTCGACCCGGGTGATGATGATCCTCGGCGTCGCCAATCTCGTCGCCGACGGTTTCTCCATGGCGGCGAGCAATTACAGCGGCACCAAGACCGAGCAGGAGGATTTCGAGCGCCTGCGCGCCTGGGAGGACCGGCAGATCACCGCCGACCCCGAGGGCGAAACGGCGGAGATCCGGGAAATCTTCCGCCTCAAGGGCTTCGAGGGCGCCGATCTGGAGCGCGCCGTCGAGATCGTCACCTCGGACCGTAAAATATGGATCGAGACCATGCTGGCGGAGGAATACGGCCTGCCCAAGGCCACCCGCGCGCCGGTGATCTCGGCGATGTGCACCTTCTGCGCCTTCATCCTCTGCGGCGCCATCCCGTTGCTGCCCTTCATCATTGGTGTCCCGGCCGCCTTCGAGACCTCGATCGCACTCACGGCGCTGGTGTTCTTCGCCATCGGCACGATCAAGAGCAAATGGTCGATGATGCGCTGGTGGCGCTCGGGCCTCGAGATCACGGCGATCGGGCTCGGCGCCGCCTCCATCGCTTATCTGATCGGCTATGTGCTGAAGAACCTGATCTGATACCGGCCGATGAGGCGGCACAAAACCGGCGACAAGGGAGAAGAATATTGAGCAAGGTCCGGCTTTCACTGGCGATCAGCGATTACGACCATGTGCGCGATTTCGCCGACGGCAAGATCGAGGCCGAGGGCATCGAGATCACCCATATCGACCTGCCGGTGGAGGAGATCTTCTCCCGATTCACCCGCTTCCGCGAATGGGACATCTCCGAGATGTCGCTGGCGCGTTACAGCGCCCTGGTCTCGCGCAACGTCCCCGACATCACGGCGATACCGGTGTTCCCGTCCCGCTTCTTCCGTCTCGGCGCCTTCTATGTCGCCACCGAGCGGCCGATCGAGGAGCCCCGAGCGCTGGCCGGTAAGCGCATCGGCATCCCGGCGTGGATCCAGACGGCGCTGGTTTACGCCCGCGCCTATCTCGTTCACCAACTCGGCATTCCGCTTACCGACGTCGAGTGGTTCCAGGCCGGCGTCAACGTCGCCGGGCTACGCGACGAGGTGGCGCCCGTGCTGCCCGAGGGGGTCAGCTATACCCCGGTGGCGGACAAGTCGCTGACCGATCTTCTGATCGGCGGCGATGTCGACGCCATCATCTCGGCCCGCCCGCCGAGGGCCTTCGAGCAGGGCGATAGGCGCATCCGCCGGCTCCTCGCCGATCCCCAGGCGGCGGAGGAGGCCTACTGGTCGGAGACCGGCATCTTTCCCATCATGCACACCGTGGCGATGCGCCCCGAGGTGATCGAGAAAAATCCCTGGGCGCCGAGGAACCTGTTCGCCGCCTTCGAGGAAGCGAAACGCCGCGCCATGGTGCGCGCGCTTGACGGAAACATCTGCCGCTTTCCGATGGCCTGGAGCGTCGATAACGCCGAACGGGCCCGCGCCATGTTCGGCGACGACTTCTGGCCCTATGGCATCGAGGCCAACCGGCGGACGCTCGAGGCCTTCCTCGGTTTCGCCCATGAGCAGCGCGTGACCGAACGCCTGCTGACGCCCGAGGAGCTGTTCCCCCACGAGGTCCGGAGTCTTTTCAAGGTCTGAGCGTTCGCCCCGCCGCCCCCCTGGAAACCGTGCCGGGGCGCGATCGGGACTTCAACCGCGGTCGAATTTGTCCGGCGGTGCGGTGGCGGGCGGTGGGTCCACCGGCTCATCCGCTTGGTGTTCGACGACTTCCTCGAACACCCGGTCGGCCGCCGCCTCGGCGGCTTCGACCTCGGCCTCCTCCGGCGCGCCTTCCCGCAGCCGGGCCGCCTCGCGCCGCAAGGCGCGGAAGGAGCGGCCCGAGAACGGCAGCGAGACGATATAGGCGATGATGATAACCGTCACCGTCGCCCACGGCGAGGTGACGACGAAGGCCGCCATCAGCCCCACCAGCAAGAGCACCGGCAACACCAGCTTGTGAGGGACGCCGAACTGCTTGAAGGCATAGGTCGGGATGCGGCTGATCATCAGGAAGGCGACGGTGACGACGACGGCGGCGCTCAACAACGGACTGATCAGGAAAGCGCCGGGGAACTGGAAACTCAGGATCATCGGCAGCAGCACCAGCCCGGCGGCGGCGGGCGCCGGCACGCCGGTGAAATAGTTGTAGGCCCAGGCCGGCATGTCGGAGACGCCGAGCTTGGTGTTGAAACGGGCGAGCCTCAGCGCCGCGCAAACGGCGAAGAGAAGGGCGAGCGCCCAGCCGAATCCCCGCAGGTGTTGCAGGGTCCAGAAATACAACAGCACCGCCGGGGCGACGCCGAAACTCACGAAGTCGGAGAGGGAGTCGAGCTCGGCGCCGAATTTGGTCGAGCCGCCGACGAGGCGCGCCAGCCGCCCGTCCAGCGCATCGAATATCGACGCCAGGGCGATCGCCAGGACCGCCAGCTCCCACCTCGCCTGAAAGCCGAAACGGATCGCCGTCAACCCGGCGCAGATCGCCAGCACGGTGACGATGTTGGGCAGCAGCCGGTTGAACGCCACGGCCTTGATCCGGGGACGGCGGGGCCGGTTCATGCCGTCCCCCCTTCGTCGTCGGGCGCCGGAGCGTTGGCAAGCGTGTCGGCGATGACGGTCTCGCCGGCGATGGCCTGCTCCCCGACCTTGACCAGCACCGGCACATGATCGGGAATATAGACATCGAGGCGGCTGCCGAAGCGGATGATGCCGAAGCGCTCGCCGGCCTTCACCTGTTGATCGGGAACCAGCGTGCATTTGATCCGCCGGGCGATGAGGCCGGCGATCTGGACCACCGCCAGGTCGAGGCCTTCCGCCGTCCGGATCAGGATGGACTGGCGTTCGTTGTCCTCGGAAGCCTTATCGAAGGAGGCGTTGAAGAACCGGCCCGGCCGGTAATCAACCCGGCTGACGGTGCCGTCGGCGGGGACGCGGTTCACATGGACGTCGAAGACGTTCATGAAGATGCTGACCCTTGTCAGCGGCGCGTCGGCGAGGCCGAGTTCGTCGGGTGCCCTCGCCGGGCCGACCGTCACGATCTTGCCATCGGCGGGGCTGAGGATGACGCCGCGCCGCGCCGGCGGGTCGCGGTCGGGATCGCGGAAGAACCAGGCGCACCAGGCGGTAAGCACCAGGCCGGCCCAGCCCAAGGGCTCGGCGAGGAACCCCAACAACACGGAGACGGCGCCGAAGAGTGCGATAAACGGCAGTCCCTCGCGGTGGATGCGAATGGGGAAGGATTTGGGCAATTCCAGGCTCCCGGGCTGATGGCCGGATCGACAACCGGTTATATCCTATAGTCCGGCGCGCGCAAGGTTAAGCGAATAGCGCGCGCGCGGGGAGCCCCGCCACCAGGCGGCCCGGCCCAAATGCCGCGAATCCCCCGCGAATCCCCCCGCGAATCCCCCGCGATTACCCGGGAATCCCCCCGCGAATCCTAGGCCACGCGGGCGTTTCGGGCCGCCCGTTTACCGATTTTAAAGGAAGACCCGATAACAATGCCAGCCTCAGAGGAGGCGAATTCTTGACCGATATTTCTCCACGACCCACGGCTCCAAAAGTAGATTTAGGCGACTTTGGCGGACGGCAACGGCCGGTCGAAATCGGCACGCTCGCCTTCGACGAGGATGGGACGGTCGAACATCTCCCGCCGCCGAGCCCGCTCGACTTTGGTTTCGTCTACCGCGAAATCCCCTTCCACGCGGCGCTGAGAAGCGAAGAGGAAAAAACCTATCTCGCGATTGAGGCAGACCTCGGCATTCTGCCCTACTCCCTCGAATTCCGCGAGAAGCGGGATAGCCTGCTCGACTGTCTGGCGCTGCTGGACCGGGCGGCACCGGGCACCATCCACCTGACCAGGCACAAGCGGATCGCCTATCGGGATGAAGTCGAGATTACCCGGGCGTTGAGCTCGGTGAACATCCTGGCCTATCTCACCAGTTTGTTGCTCAACGCCGGACCTTATCTCGAATTGCTGAGCGAGCCCTTGGCGCTCAGCCCCCCATCGCCCGGGGAAGACGAAACCCCGCCCGAGGGAGCGCCCGAAACTCGGTGAAAACGGCGCCCCCGGCGGGGCCATCAGTTGATCTTCGCCACCTTGGGAACGGCGAAGACCTGGCCGGGATAGATGAGGTGGGGATCCCTGATCTGGTCGCGGTTGGCCTGGTAGATCACGGTGTACTGAACGCCACGGCCGTAACTCCGCCGGGCGATGCGCCACAGGCTGTTGCCCGGTTGAACGACGATCACCGATTCGCCGGGCAGGGAGGCAAGCGCGGCCGCCCGCGTGAACGGGATCTCGACCCGGGCGATGACCTTTCCGCCGGTCCCCACCTGATCCAGCCGCAAGGCATAGGTGCCGGGCGCGAGCGGGGTTTTCGGCGTGAACCGCCACCTGCCCTTGGCGTCGGCCTCGACCGTCCCCGCCGGCCGATTGTCGAGATAGATCCTCAGCCGGGCGCCGGGCCGCGCCCTGCCACTGATGATCACGTTGCCTTGGGTGTCGTAATCGATGACGTCGATGGAAAGCGTATCCGCGCCTTGGCCCGACCTAGCGCCCCCCGCCGGCGCCACGGCGAGGCGCGGCGCCTGGAAAATCGTCGGGGCGCCGGCCGTTCCCGGCCGATCGCCCGAAGACGGCGCCTGCAGGACCAGGCTCGGCCCCTGGCCGGTGCCCCCGCGCGGCACCTTGAGGACGAGCGGTTGCGACGGCTCCGTCACCGGCCTGCCGGCGATGTCCCTGCCCTTCTCGGGCACGACCATCACCACCTCGGTATCGGAAAGCACCGGCTCCTTGCCGGGAAGCTTGGCCGTAAGGCCCAACCGGCGGCTGCCAGGCGGCAGGGGCTTGGCGGGCACCAATACCCATTCGCCCCGCTTGTCGGCGGTCACCTTGCCGATCGCCTTGTCGTTGGAGAGGATCGTCACCTCGGCGCCGGCGGCGGCGCGCCCGGCGATCACCGCGTCGCCCCTGGGGTTGACGCGCACGACGTCGAAGCTCGGCGCCACCGGCCCCTCGGCGCCTTGGCGCTCGCCAGCCGCTTTCCCGGGTTGGCCAGGCGCCGGCCCGGCGGGTGTGGATGCCGGCGCCGTTCCCGCCGTCCTCTTCTCGCCCGAGTCCCCGTCGAGGATGTAATTCAGCGCTATCGCGCCAATGAGGACCACGGCACCGATGATGGCGATCAAAAGAGACCGGTTCACGCGCTTCCCTTCCCGAAAATCAACGCCAATAGCCTTACTAATACGACACCGGACCGGGCGCAAGTTTTGCGTCGGGGCGGTCCCCGGCAACCGGCCGCCGGGGCCTAATCCCGGTTCTCGTCTTCGACCTCGACGCGATTGTCGATCGGCGCCAGCGATTTCAGATAGAGCGCGATGGCGCGGCGGTCGGCTGGAGTCAGGTGAGAGGTGGTTTCATCGATCACCTCGCCCATCAGGGAGCCCAGCACATCGCCGTCGGGCTTGATGCCGGTCTCGAGCGCCAACTCGATGTCGACCAAGTCCCACTCGCCGATGCCCGTGGCTTTGTGCGGCGTGACGTTGGGTATGGTCTCGCCGTCGGGTCCGTCGACGGTTCCGGCCATCCACTTAGAGAGATCCAACCCCCCGGTCATGGTGCGCGGCGAATGACATTCGGCGCAATGGCCGAGGGCCTTGGCGAGATAGGTGCCACGGTTCAATTCCGCCGACTTCACCGGATCGGGCTTGAAAGTCCCGGGGGTGAAATGGAGCATCTTCCAAAATCCGAGGAGGAAGCGAAAACCGAAGGGAAAATTCACCTCGTGGGGCCGGTTGGGTTTGTTAACCGGGGGCAGGGAAAAGATGTAGGCCTTGAGGTCCAACATGTCCCGGTCGGTCATTTTGGTGAACGAGGTGTAGGGGAAGACGGGATAGTAATGATCACCGTCCGGGGAGACGCCGGAGCGCAGGGCGCGGATGAAATCGCCATCGCTCCATTCGCCGATGCCGGTGACTGGATCGGGCGTGATATTGGGGCCGAAAAAGACACCGAACGGTGTGCCGATCGCCCGGCCGCCGGCAAGCGGCGGCCCTTTCTTCTTGATATCGGTGTGGCACGCCTTGCAGCCGGCGGCATGGAAGATATAGGCGCC
Source organism: Pseudomonadota bacterium (assembly GCA_022566265.1). GTDB lineage: Bacteria > Pseudomonadota > Alphaproteobacteria > SMXQ01 > SMXQ01 > JACZQV01. The sequence continues at coordinate 36,876 of JADFJG010000019.1, forward strand.
GCGCTTGACCGCCTCATTTTCGCTTGCCGGCGCCGGTTCGACGGCCCGAGCGGGCGAAGCGGCAAAGGCCGCGAACAGGATACCGGCGCAAAAAATCCCCGCCCGGGCCGAACGCATGGCAAACGACCCCGCCGGACTTAGGCCGGCGGGGTTCCGGGGCCAGGGCCAGGCGTAGGGATAAGGGTCGACACCACCAGGCCCGAGGCGGCGCTACTTTTTCTTTTTCTTTTTCGCCCGGAATGGCTTGTGACAGCCGCCGCAGGCCTTGCCGACGACCTTGAACTGATCGGCGACGGCCTTCTTGTCGCCGCCATTGGCGATCTTGACCAGCTTCGCCGTTTCGACGTTGAGCTTCTTGGCCGAGGCCTCGAACTTCTTCCAGTCCTTCCAGATATCGGCCTTGGCCCGGCTCTTGATCTTGTCCGGGCCGGTGCCGGCGGGGAACAGATCGGTCAGGCCCTTGCCGGTCAGATCGAGTGCCTTGGCGTGATTGCCCAGTAGGCCGGTATAGCCGACCTTGCCCCTGACGATGGCCTTGATGGCCTTCAGGTGGGCCGATTGCGCTTTCATCACCGACTTTCTGTAGTTGACCACGTCCTTGGCATTTTCCGCCGCATAGGCCACGGCGCCGGCGAGGACGCCGAATGCGACCGCCATCGTTACCAAGATAACCCCTGTTTTCTTGAAATTCTTCATCGATCCTCTCCTCAGGAAACTTCACTTTATATTTTTGACCCCGGGGACGACGCGCCCGCCGGTTCGACAGTCCGGGCCGCATCTCCCTCGGGCACATTTTCAGCGGGCGAACGGTTGGGAATCACCCGCCGAAGCCTTCGATCGCGCGGCCTTGTAGGAAAATAGTCTTACCGCGCTCTTGGCTACCCAAGAGCTTGCCGGACCGACCGGGGCATGGCAAGGACAATGTTCGCGAGTGGTTTCAGCGCCGGCGCCGCCAAAGCGCCTTGCGTTCGCCGGCCCCGGCGCTATAACCCAGGCGGCGCGCCCGGCGCGTTTCCCCAGACGAGGTTGCGATGGCCACGGTCAGATCCCTTAGCGTCTTTTGCGGCTCGTGCAGCGGCATCAATGGCCGCCACCGCGACGCGGCGGCGACGCTGGGTGCGATCCTCGCCGAGGAGAGGGTCGAGTTGGTCTTCGGCGGCGCCCGCATCGGTCTGATGGGGGTGCTCGCCGACGCCGCGCTCGGCGCCGGCGGCCGGGTCATCGGCGTCATGCCCGAGAGCCTGACATCGAGGGAGCTCGCCCATCCCGGCGTCAACGATATGAGGGTGGTCGCCTCCATGCACGCGCGCAAGCAGAAGATGTTCGAGATCTCCGACGCCTGCGCCGTCCTGCCCGGCGGCTTCGGCACCCTCGACGAGACCTTCGAGATCATCACCTGGAAGCAGATCGGTCTCCACGACAAGCCCATCGTGCTGGTCGACAGCGACGGCTACTGGAAGCCTTTGTCGGCGCTCCTTGACCACGTCATCGCCGAGGGCTTCGCCCGGCCCGAGGACAGGACCCTGTTCACCGTCGTCGAAGGCGCCGGCGACGTCCTTCCGGCCCTCGCCGCGCTGCCCGAACCGGCCATCCAGGGCGAGCCCGAACGCCTCTGACGGCAGCGGGACCGGCACCGCCACTGCCGGCGGGAGGCGGGCCTGCCCTCCGTACGACTTCGCCCTGCGGCCCATAGCCTTCGGGCGACGGGTCGGGAGGCGGGCCTTGCGCTCGGTCTCAGTGATGTTATGTTGCGCCCCGCGCATTCGGCGCCGCGCGCGCCGCCCGGTCGGGACGTTAAGCGAAACCTTAGTCAGGACTTCCGTAGGACAAGCGAGATGGCAAAAATCAAGGTCGCCAACCCCGTCGTCGAGATCGACGGCGATGAAATGGCGCGCATCATGTGGCAGTTCATCAAGGAACAATTGATCCTGCCCTATCTCGACATCGAGCTGCAATATTTCGACCTGGCGATGGAGCGCCGCGACGAGACCGACGACCAGATCACCATCGATTCGGCGGAGGCGATCAAGGCCTGCGGCGTCGGCGTCAAGTGCGCCACCATCACCCCCGACGAGGCCAGGGTCGAGGAGTTCGGCCTCAAGGAGATGTGGCAATCGCCCAACGGCACGATCCGCAACATCATCAACGGCACGGTCTTTCGCGAACCGATCATCTGCAAGAACGTCCCGCGCCTGATACCGGGCTGGACCCGGCCCATCGTCATCGGGCGGCACGCCTACGGCGACCAGTACCGCGCCACCGACTTCCTGGTGCCGGGCAAGGGCAAGCTGACCCTCAAATTCACCCCCGAGGACGGCGGCGAGGCGATCGAGCGCGAGGTCTTCGACTTCCCCGGCGCCGGCATCGCCATGAGCATGTACAACCTGGACGATTCGATCCGCGGTTTCGCCTTCTCGTGTTTCAACTTCGCCCTCGCGCGGGGCTGGCCGCTCTATCTCTCGACCAAGAACACCATCCTCAAGGTCTATGACGGCCGTTTCATGGACATCTTCCAAGACGTGTACGAGGCCGAGTTCGCCGACGCCTACGAGTCGAAGGGGCTGAGCTACCAGCACCGGCTGATCGACGACATGGTCGCCGCCGCGCTCAAGTGGGACGGCGGCTTCGTCTGGGCGTGCAAGAATTACGACGGCGACGTGCAGTCCGATTCCCTGGCCCAGGGGTTCGGCTCCCTCGGCCTCATGACCTCGGTGCTGCTGACGCCGGACGGCAAGACGGTCGAGGCCGAGGCGGCGCACGGCAC
>JADFJG010000173.1 GCA_022566265.1 Pseudomonadota bacterium
CTGGACTTCGGCCTGCAAGGAAGCGGTACTGTCGTCAGGTCGAGGGACGGGACAGGCTCCGCCCTCCGCCCGCCCGGACCAGGGTCATATCCCTGCCGGGCTTGGGGTGGTGGGAGGCCGCGCAAGGGGCGCGGCCCGAGACGGAGGACCACCCCATGGCCAAGCGAACCCCGAACGAAGCGCGACCGCGCAGCCGTGCGAAGAAGAAGAGCCCCGCGACGAGCGCTCGGAAATCGGATGCGGCCAAACGCCCCGGCGGCAAGCTCGGCCTGATCCTGGACCGGCTCGGACGAAAAACCGGCGCGACGATCGACGAACTTGTCGATGCGACGGGCTGGCAGAAACACTCGGTCCACGGCGCGCTGAGCCGGCTCCGGTCGGGGGGCTTCGCCGTTCGTCTGGAATCGACGGTGGGCCGGAAGGCCTATCGGCTCGCACCGGCCGAGGCGTAAGCCATGTCGGTTACGGAAGTCCACACCGCAGGAAGCCCGGCGCGCGCAGACGGCCGACGCAGTGACGCCGGCTCCGAAGACGCGGTGGCTGTCAGGCTTCAGGCCCTCGAGGGCATGACCTACGACGGATTGCGCAGCGAGTGGCGGCGACTCTATCGCGCCCATCCGCCGAAGCGGGTGGCGCGCGATCTGCTCGTGCTTGGTGTCGCCTGGAAGATCCAGGAGCAGGCCTATGGTGGCCTTGGCGCAGCCACCAAGCGGCGGCTCGCCGATCTGGCGAAGACCATGGAGCAGGACGGCGATCTGGCCCGGAGCCGCGTCGCGCGCCTCAAGCCCGGGGCAAGGTTGGTCCGCGAGTGGCGCGGTGAGACTCACACCGTCACCGTTGGCGAGGACGGCTTCGAATGGCGGGGCCGAAATTGGCGGTCGCTCTCGTCGATCGCGCGGGAAATCACCGGCGCCCACTGGTCCGGCCCGCGCTTCTTCGGTCTGAACGGCAAAGCGGAGGCAGGCGTCGCGATCGGGGAGGCGGGCGATGGGTAAATCCACGACTGGCAAGGGGACGAACGGCAAAGCAGTGATCCGCTGTGCCATCTATACCCGCAAGTCATCGGAGGAAGGGCTCGAGCAGGACTTCAACTCGCTCGATGCTCAGCGGGAATCCTGCGAAGCCTTCATCCTCAGTCAGAAACACGAGGGCTGGACCGCGCTGCCCGAGATGTACGATGACGGCGGCATCTCCGGCGGAACCCTGGAGAGGCCCGCGCTCAAACGGATTCTTGCGGACATCGAGGCCCATCGCATCGATACAGTCGTCGTCTACAAGGTGGATCGGCTGACACGGTCGCTCGGTGATTTTGCCAAGATCGTGGAAATCTTCGACAAACGGAACGTGTCCTTCGTCTCGGTGACCCAGCAGTTTAACACTACCACCTCCATGGGCCGCCTGACCCTCAACATGCTGCTCTCCTTCGCCCAGTTCGAGCGCGAGGTCACCGGCGAGCGGATCCGCGACAAGATCGCGGCTTCGAAAAAGAAAGGCATGTGGATGGGCGGCAACGTGCCGCTGGGCTATGTGGTGAAGGACCGGAAACTTCTGATCGACGAGGCGGAGGCCAAGACGGTCCGACATATCTTCCGGCGATACGCCACGCTCGGCTCGGTCTGGGACCTCAAGGAGGCGCTCGACCGCGATGGCATCGTCAGCAAGCTGCGGGTCGACAGGTACGGGCGGGCGACCGGCGGAAACCCGCTTGCCCGTGGCGCGCTCTATACGATGCTGCGGAACCGCATCTACCGTGGCCGGATCGTCCACAAGGACAAGCACTATCCGGGCGAGCATGAGGCGATCGTCGACGAGGCGCTTTGGGACGAGGTGCAGCGGCAACTTGCGGCGAACCGCGTCAACCGCGCGAGCGGCGCCCAGGCCGCGGAGCCGAGCCTTCTGGCGGGGTTGATTTACGACGACAGCGGCCAGCGCATGACGCCGAGCCACGCCAACAAGAAGGGGACGCGCTACCGCTATTACGTGTCGCAGGCCCTGGTCAGGGGAAACCGGCAGTCCGCGCCGAGGGCTCGACGGGTCCCGGCAGGTGACGTCGAGCGCTTGGTCGAAGAGCGGCTGACGGCCTTCCTGAAAAACCAGGGTGAAATCTTCGACGCTATCGAACCGCTTTTTGATGATGTGAACAAAAGGCAGGAGGTCGTCGGCCGAGCCGCGGACCTTGCCACCCGCTGGCCCGATCTGGCGCCGGCGACGAAACGCCGGATATTCGAACGTCTCGTCAATCGGATCACCCTTACGCGGGAAACCCTTGAAATCCGGATTGCACCGGGCCGGTTGCTGGAGATTCTTTGGCAAGAGGACAACCCA
>JADFJG010000114.1 GCA_022566265.1 Pseudomonadota bacterium
CCGATCGGCGTGCAGATCGGCATCGTGCCCGACACGCTGCCCCACACCGGCTTCCAGATCTTCCGCCAGCCCGACCGGCGGGTGCTGACCCTGAGCCCGTTCCGCCTCGGCGCCCAGCCCAACGTGCGGGTCGGCGTCGCCATGATCACCTCGGCGCCGGAAGCCCTGGCGCTGCACGAAAAGACCACGAAAGAGATGTGGCGCCGCGCCATCAAGGGCCCCCCCGCGGTCGCCCTGATGCGCAAGATGATCGCCAAATACCGATAGGGGGTCAAGTCTTGACAATTATCATTTTAGCAGGGAACGCGGAAGAGAGCCGGCTTAAAATGATAATTGTCAAGACTTGACCCCTTTGTGGCGCCGGATCGGGCCTTCCCTAAGGGGGGAATTGGTCTAAAATGGACCGTGGACCGGCCAAGGGGCCAGGGTCCCCGAATACCGCCAGGAAGGCTGACGGGAATATCGCCATGTCGATGGCATCGGTCGCCGAATTCGTCGAACAGATCCGCGCCCTCTACGCCGAGGACCCGGACCCGGCCGTGGTCTGGCCCCAGGCGCGGGCGCCGATGACGGCGCTGCTCGCCGATGCGGAACTGATAGAGAGCGCCGGGGATTGGCCGGTGTGTTCGCACGAGAACCTGCTGTTCTATGAGGACCCCGACCATGGCTTCGTCCTCAACGGCCTGATCAAGGCGCCGGGCCAGACGACGCGCATTCACGATCACGCCCATATCTGGGTGCTCTACGGCGTGCTCACCGGGGATGAGGACATCGTCAATTTCGAGCGCACCGACGACGGCGCGGTTACGGATAAGGCCATCGTTCAGGAATCCAGGCGCCAAAAGGTCGGCCCCGGCGCCCTGGATATCGTCGAGCCCTGGTCGATCCATGCCGAGGAAGCCGGCGCCGATGGCTCGGTGGCGGTGATCCTGCGGTCGGAAAAGCCCGGAGGTTTCCTCCAGGGGCGCTACGATACCGAAACCGGCAAATATTGGCGGGGCAGGGGTGTCAAGCAGATACCCTATCCGCTCATCTAGCCCGGATTTTTGGACAGACGGAACAGCCCATGAGCCTGAAAATCGAACCCCTCTCCCCCCAACTCGGCGCGCGGGTTACCGGCGTCGATCTGGCGAAACCGTTGGACGGGGAAACCTTCCGCCGCATCCACCAGGCCGCGCTCGACCATCTGGTCGTCGTGTTTCCCGGACAGGAGCTAAGCGTCGAGGACCAGTTGCGGTTCACCGGATTGTTCGGCGACATCGGCGCGCGAAACCGCGCCACGCCGCTGCCCGAGGGCGACAGCGTGCCCCCGACCGTCATGCTGGTCAGCAATATCCGCGTCGACGGCAAGCCGATCGGCTCATTGCCCGACGGCGAGATGATGTTCCATGCCGATGGCGCCTATACCGAAACGCCGAAGAAATTCACCCTGCTCTATGCCATCGACGTGCCGGCGACCGGCGGCAATACCCTGTTCGCCAACTTGTACGCGGCCTATGAGGCCTTGCCCGACGATCTGAAGCGAAAGCTCGCCGGCTGTCACGCCGAACAGGTTTTTTACACCGGGTCGGTACAGAAGGACGACCCCCTGGGGCCGCTGACCGGCAGCTGGGTGCACCCCGTCTTCATCGAGCACCCGGACACCGGCCGCACCTCTTTGTTCGTCAGCCGTCTGATGACCACCAGGATCGTCGAACTTGCCGAGGACGAGAGCAATGCGGTGCTCGAACGGCTCTTCGACCATGAAGAGAAGCCGGAATTCGTCTACGAGCACGCCTGGACGCCGGGCGATCTGGTGATGTGGGACGATCGCTGCACCAACCATGCCCGCACCCACTTCGCCAAGACCGAGCGGCGGCAATTGCGCCGGACGACGGTGAGCGGCACGGCGCTGGCGGCGGCCAAGATCAAGCAAGCGGCGGCCGTCGAGGCGCATCCCGGCGGGTGACGTCCAGGCTGCGGGGTCGAAGCTTCGTTCTCCTTGGAATTGGCCGCCTACAACCTCGTCCGATTACCCAGGCTGCTAGCGGAGACGCCGCCATGACGAGGGAAATGGAATGCGCCCTGATCGGGAAATGGCGCATCGTCGAGGCCGATTTATGGGATCGCGATTACCTCGACCTCGTGGAACCCGCCCACATCACGTTTGAAGGCAATGGCCATGGGGAATTCGTCTTCGGCTGCGTCAAGGGCGGCCTCGACTGCGAATATTCCCACCGGATCATCTTCTTTACCTGGCAGGGATTCGCCGAAATGGACGAGGTCAGCGGCGACGGTTCAGCCGAACTCGACGACGACGGCTCCCTCGAGATCGAAATCCGCTTCCATCTCGGCGACGAAGCCATTCTAAAAGCGCGAAAATGGTGACTTTTTCAGCACCCTGCCAGGCAGCCGTTGGGCGTCGAGGCCGGGTGCGCGCGCGTCGCGCGGCGGGTCCGGGGCGATGAGAGCCTTGGCCGTCACCGACGCCGGCTGTACCAAAAATGGAAAATATGTTGATTTTCTTACAAATGCGTGTTCCAATAGAAATCCCTGAAATTGCCGATTCGTGACGGTTTCCCGCCCTTATGAGCCCCTACGCACCCTCGACCGACTTCGCCTCGGCGCCGCATCGGGTCGGCGGCGCCCCGCTCGATCCCTCCGGACCGGACCTGCCGGCGGGGGAGTGCCTCTGTATCGTCGTCGCCAACGATTGGGTGAACGATGAATACAAGCTGATGGTGCTGAATGCCCCGGCCAAGGCGCTGACGGCCAAGGCCGGTCAATTCTTCCAGTTGCTCTGCCCGTCGCCCGGTGATGGCGAGCTCTGGTTGCGCCGGCCGATGAGCATCTACGCGGTCGATCCCGCCCACGGCCGGCTGGATTTCCTCTATAAATGTCTCGGCCGGGGGACGCTCGGCATGGCGCGTCTTGCGCCCGGCGATGAGTTCAATATCGCCGGGCCTTTCGGCGTCGGTTTTTCGCTCGAGCCCGGCTGGCGCAACATCGTCGTGCTCGGCCGTGGCGTCGGGCTGGCGACGTTGGCGCCGATCTCGCAACTCGCCCACGATCAAGGCATCGGCATCACCGCGATCTTGAGCGCCCGGGATGCCAGCCTCGCCATGTCGGCCGAGTTGTTCGAGGCCGTCGGCGCCGACATCGTCGCCGTCACCGACACCGATGGCACCAGTTCGCTCGACAACGTCGAGGCCATTCTCGAGGATCTCATCGCCAGGGACCGGGCCGACGCCTTCTTCACCTGCGGCTCGAACCGGCTAATGTTGCTGATGAAGCGGCTGGGCAAGAAGCACGGCATTCCCGGACAGGTGGCGATGGAGCAGGTCATGGCCTGCGGGCTCGGTCCCTGTTACGTCTGCGTCCGCACCTTCGAGGTCGACGGCGAAAAGGTGCTTCGCCGGGTCTGCATCGAGGGGCCGGTGTTCGACCTTCAGGAGGCCGTCGGATGGTAGATCTCTCGGTCAGGATCGGCGGGTTGGAACTGGCCAATCCGATCATGCCGGCGTCCGGCGCCTTTTCCACCGAGGTCGGGCAGGTGATCGACCTCAACCGCCTAGGCGCCCTGGTCGCCAAGACGGTTTCGCGCAACTTCCGCGCCGGCAACCCGCCGCCCCGGGTCGCCGAGCTCGAAACCGGCATGATCAACTCGATCGGCCTGCCGACCAAGGGTTTGCAGTATTTCCTCGATGTCCAGGTGCCCGACTACAACCGGTTCACGCCGCCGCTGGTCGCCAGCATCTCGGCCGAGACGGCGGAGGACTTCGCCGCCATGGCCAGGGACGTGAGCGTCGCCGGCGTCGCTGTCATCGAGGTCAATATCTCCTGTCCAACCCGGGCGCCGGGCGGCGGCAACTTCGCGCTCCATGACGAGCACACCTTCGACGTGCTCACCGGCATCCGGGCGGCCACCGAAAAGCCGGTATGGGCCAAGCTGTCGCCCAATGCCGGCGACATCGTCGCCATCGCCATCGCCGCCGAGAAGGCCGGCGCCGACGCCCTGGTGGTGTCCAACACCATTCTCGGGCTGAAGATCGAAACCGACACCTTCCGGCCCGCCATCGGCAACAAGTTCGGCGGCATATCGGGGCCCGGCGTCAAGCCCATCATCCTCCGCATGGTGTATCAGTGCGCCAAGGCGGTTTCGATCCCGATCATCGGCTGCGGCGGCATCTGCAAGGTCGAGGACGTGGTCGAATACATGCTGGCGGGAGCGAGCGCGGTGGCGGTGGGCTACATCACCTTCCGCAACCCCTCGGCGATGATCGCCCTGATCGACGGTCTCGAGGCGTGGTGCGAGGAGCGCGGCATCGCGCGGGTGGCCGATCTGACCGGAGCGATCCGCGACGAGGTCGAAACCGACACCTACGCCGCCGCTTCCCACATGTGAGCGGAATCGGGATATCTTGACGAGTCGACCCGGCGGATAGTTTCGCCGAACGACAGGATCGAAAAGGACGGACGGGGGCCATGGCCGAGACAGGCGATCCGACGACGGGAGGAGAGTTCTCGGCCGCGACGGCGAGGATACTGCTCGATGCCGGCGCGGTTCATTTCAGTTTCGACCGGCCGTTCAAATTCACCTCGGGCTGGGCGAGCCCGGTTTACATCGATTGTCGGAAGCTGATCTCGTTTCCCGGGATGAGACGCAAGGTGATGGATTTCGCCGTGACGACGATCGAGCGCGACGCCGGCGCCGATCGGCTCGACGCCATCGCCGGTGGCGAGACGGCGGGCATTCCCTTCGCCGCCTGGATCGCCGAACGGATGGATCTGCCGATGCTGTATGTGCGAAAGTCGCCCAAGGGCTTCGGCCGCAACGCCCAGATCGAGGGACAACTGACCGCCGGGCAGCGGGTGCTGCTGGTCGACGACCTGGCGACCGACGGGCGCAGCAAGATCAACTTCTGCCAGGCGCTGCGCGGCGCCGGCGCCAAGGTGGAGCATATCTTCGTGCTCTTCTATTACGGTATCTTCAAGGAGGGGCGGGAGGTGTTCGACAGTCTCGGCGTTAGGCTGCATGCGCTTGCCACCTGGTCGGACATCCTGACGGCGGCCAGGGAAAGTTCGAAGTTCGATGAATCGACACTGGCCGAGGTCGAGACCTTCATCGTCGATCCCGTCGCCTGGTCGAAGGCCCATGGCGGCGTCGCCGAGGAGCGGAAGCTCACCCAGCCCTTCGCCGGCCAACCGAGGGGCGCCTGAACGGCCGGGGCCGTCTGGACGAATGCGATGACCGACAGGATCACCATCCGCAAACCCGACGACTGGCACCTGCATGTGCGCGACGGCGCCATGCTCAAGGCGTGCATGCCTTTTACCGCCCGGATTTTCGGCCGCGCCATCATCATGCCGAACCTGGTTCCTCCGGTGACCACCGTCGACGCCGCGATCGCGTACCGGCGGCGGGTCTTGGCGGCGGTGCCCGACGGCGCCGCGTTCCGGCCCCTGATGACCTGTTACCTGACCGACGACACGTCTGCGGACGAGGTCGAGCGGGGGTTCAATGAAGGCGTCTTCACCGCGGTCAAGCTCTATCCCGTCGGCGCGACGACGAATTCGGCCGCCGGCGTCACCGATTTCAAGCTCGTCCGCCCGGTGATCGAACGGATGGAAAAGATCGGCATGCCCCTTTTGCTTCACGGCGAGGAGGCGGCGGACCCGACGGTCGACGTCTTCGACCGCGAAGCGGTGTTCATCGAGCGAAGATTGATCCCGCTGGCGCGGGATTTCCCGGCACTCAAGATGGTGCTGGAGCATGTCTCATCGAAGATCGGCGTCGAATACGTGCGTTCCGCCGCGCCCCGAATCGTCGGCACGATCACGCCTTATCACATGATCCTGACCCGCACCGATATGCTCGGTCACGGCATTCGCCCCTATTTTTACTGCATGCCGGTCGTCAAGTGTGAAGAGGACCGCCTGGCGCTGCGCCGCGCGGCGACGTCGGGAGAGGCGTGCTTCTTCCTTGGCACCGACTCGGCGCCTCATCCGGTGGCGCGCAAGCTCGACGTTTGCGGCATCCCCGGTGTCTTCAATTCTCCGGTCGCCATCGAAACCTACGCCAAGATTTTCGACGAGGAAGGCGCGCTCGATAAACTCGAGGCCTTCGCCGCGCTCAACGGCCCGGGACATTACGGCCTGGCGCCCAATGAGGAGACCATCACGCTTGAGCGCGTCGAATGGACGGCGCCCGAGGAGATGGCGGTCGAGGGACCCGATGAACGGGCGCTGATCTACCGGGGCGGCGAAACCATAGAGTGGCGGGTGGTCGGCGAATGATGGACCCTCCGCCGCCGCCGAAAGCCGCAAGTTTGTTCAACCAACAAGGATGCCGGCGATGACCGCTTTTGGCACTTTCCCCGAACCGGAATTGATTTCCGAACTCACCGCGAAAATGCTGCTCGAGGTGGAGGCCGTCCACTTCAACGCCAATGAGCCTTATATATTCACCTCGGGCTGGGCCAGCCCGGTCTACATCGATTGCCGCAAGTTGATCTCCTTTCCGAGGGTCCGCCGCACCTTGATCGACTTCGCCATCGCCACCATCCAGCGCGACGCCGGGTTCGAGTGCTTCGACGCCATCGCCGGCGGCGAGACGGCGGGCATTCCGTTCGCCACCATGATCGCCGACCGGCTGATGCTGCCGATGCTATATGTGCGCAAGGAGCCCAAGGGTTTCGGCCGCAACGCGCAGATCGAAGGGCACCTGACCCCCGGCCAGCGCGTGCTGTTGGTCGAGGACATGACCACGGATGGCCGCAGCAAGGTGAACTTCACCAACGCGCTGCGCGCCGCCGGGGCCAAGGTCGAGCACATCTTCGTGCTCTTTTTCTACGACATCTTCCCCGAAAGCGAATCCATCCTGAAAGAGCTCGACGTGACCATGCATTACCTGGCGACGTGGCGCGACGTGCTGGCGGTGGCCAAGCGGGATGGGCGCTTCGACGATCGCACCCTGGCCGAGGTCGAGAAGTTCATCACCGATCCCCCCGCCTGGTCCGAGGCCCATGGCGGCGTCGCCAAGGCCGCGGGTTAGGGCACACCGGCGTCGATCTTTGCCAAAGCGTTAGCCATGGAATTGCAAAACAGCTTCGAGGTTCCGCTGCCGCCGTCCGAGGCCTGGGACGTGCTGCTCGACATCGAGCGCATCGCGCCGTGCATGCCCGGCGCCAGGCTGACCGAAATCGTCGACGAGCGGACCTTCAAGGGCGAGGTCTCGGTCCGCCTCGGGCCGGTCGCGTTGACCTTCGCCGGCAAGGCGACGTTGGAGGTGATCGACGGCGCCGGACTGAGGGCGCGTGTCAAGGCCCAGGGCGCCGACGCCAAGGGGCGGGGAGGGGCCATTGCGGTGGTGGAATTCAGCATCGAGCCCACCGATGGGGGCTCCCGGGTCCTGATCCGCACCGATTTGAGGCTTTCGGGATCGATCGCCCAGTATGGCCGGGGTGTCGGCATGATCCAGGATGTCTCCAGCCAGCTGATCGGTGAGTTCGCCGAGGCCTTGCGGGCGCATCTCGCCGGGACCGCGACCGCCGCCGCCGAACATGGCGCCGATGCGCCGGCCCGGCCCCCGCCGGCCGCCAAGCCGATATCGGGGTTCGCCTTGATGTTCCGGGTGCTGTGGAATGGCATCGTGCGGCTGTTTCGCGGCCGGAGCTAGCCGCTAGCCGCAACGGGCGAGCTTGAGGAAAAGGAAAGATCGATGTCGAAATTGACCATCAGCCTCGCCTGCGTCGCCTACGACCGCACCCGGGCGATCTTCGACGGCCGGGTCCAGGTGGAGGGATGCGACGTCATCGGCCTCCCGATGTCTCCCGAGGAGGCCTTTCACCGCGCCTTCGGCCACCAGGAGTTCGACGTCACCGAGCTCTCGATGTCGAGTTACATGAGCCAGGTGTCACAAGGCATAAACGCCTATATCGGCATCCCCGCCTTCGTCTCGCGGATGTTTCGCCATTCCTCGATCTATATCCGCGCCGATCGGGGCATAAACGAGCCGGCGGATCTAAAGGGCAAGACCGTCGGTTTGCCGGAATACCAGATGACCGCCGCGTTATGGGTGCGGGGAATCTTTGAGGACGAGTACGGCGTCAAACCGTCCGACATGAGCTGGCGTTGCGGCGGCCTCGAGCAAGCGGGACGGGGCCAGGCGGTCGAGATCAAGACCCCCGAAGGCGTCGAGTTGAAGCGCCTGCCCAGTGACGAAACCCTGTCCCAGCATCTGGACGAGGGGCGCATCGACGCGCTTATCTCGGCGCGGGCGCCGTCGTGCTATGGCGCCAACGACAAGATCAGCCGGCTGTTCCCCGATTACCGGACGGCCGAGGAAGACTATTACCGTAAGACCGGGATGTTCCCGATCATGCACCTCATCGGCGTGCGCCGTAGCCTGGCCGAGGCGCACCCGTGGCTGCCGGCCAGCGTCTACGCCGCCTTCCTCGAGGCCAAGCGGCTTTGCACCGCCAACCTCGAACAGGTCGGGCACCTCTACACCACCTTGCCCTGGCCGGTGCATGAGCTCGAACGCGCGCGCGAACTGATGGGCGAGGACTACTGGCGCTACGGGGTGCATGAGAACGCAAAGGAGATCGCGGCGATGACGCGCTACTCCTTCGATCAGGGCCTGAGCGTGCGCAAACTGGGGCCCGAGGATCTCTTCGCCGCCTCCACCTTCGAGTTGGTCAAGGTGTAGCCGGTCATGGCCGCAGCGGTGACTCAGGGCCGGTATTCGGGCTTGTAGCGGAAGAGGTCGATCAATTCCATTGGGCCGGTCGGTGAGCCGCTGTACTTGTAAGCCATGAGGGGGCAACTGAGTCCCGGATGGGCCGATGCGGCCGCGACGGCTGGCCCGAAATCCTTTTCGACGATGAATAACCAGTACTCGAAGAATTTTTCAGAGATGCCCCAGCCACCGGCGCCGCGCCCGCGTGCTTTTTCGAGGGCCGCGACATAGCGTGCCTGCCCTTCCTCGATGCGGCCCATCTGCAGCAGGCTGAACGCTTCGATGATTTCGGTCTCGAGGAAATCATGAAATATCTCTCTGGGGTGACGTTTGGTGGGTCTCTTCCTCATTTTTTCTTCCCACGCCGCCCATTTCTTTCGCAAGTGTTCCATGAGTTTTTCATAATAGCCCGGGTGGGATCTACATGCCGGGCGGAAGCCTTTGGGGGTCCAGGTCATGACGATGTCGAAAAACGGTCCGCACGCGGCACAAACGTTGAAGTAACCCGACCAGCGAGTGTCGTGAACGATGAGAGCCAAACTCTTCCCGCCATCCAGCGCCAACATCCGTTTCGCATGTCCCGCCCAATCCGGTGTCACGTCGACAGAGTTGCGCACAAGCCGGTAAACGCGGACCCCGTATCCACGGGAAGACGACCCATGGGACGCATAGCGGAGCGCAAGGAAGGGCACGCCGTCGCCGCCGATATCGTGACCGCTCGGCTCCTCGATAGAGAGGGATGTTTGCGTATAGCCGCGGACGAAATTGAGCCGCACATTGCGTTGGGAAATGACCCGGACCTTGTAGAGCTCCATATGCCCGTGACCAGATAGTCTACGCGTATTCCAGATCAGCGCCAGGAAGGTCGGCTTGCCGCCCTGACGAAACAACCTGTGGTCCTCGAGGATCCAGCCCTTCTTTTTCACGAGACGGTTGAGGACCCGTGGCAACCAACTCGGCTGGTCCGCCTTGGTGTAGGCCAGGGGCGGTGGCGGAAGGGGTTGTTTGGTCTCCTCCGCGGACGAAGCAGACCTGGGCGCCATGGCAATGACGAGCGCGACTGAAACGCCGATGAATCGGTGAAGAAACGCCGAACCGCTCATGTCATGTCCGCCCGAATCCAAGCCGTGGCTCCGCTACCCGTGGCGGTAGCCGTGATCACCCTACCAAACAACCCCCGCATCCGTCAGCGCATAATCCGGTCACGGCGCGGATTTGGGTCTGAAGCGGAAGTGCTCGATCCGTTCCCGCTTACCTTTTTCTGTCTTGTCCGTGACATCGAGCCGCTGTTCCGTGATCGCGTCCCGCACGGCCGGGCCGAGTCCTACGGCATCGAGGCGCTGCAGATTGTGTATGGTGTCGGGTCGGTCGGATGCGTCGGTCAGGGGCCGGAGGCCTATCCTGCGCTTATCTTCGGCCGTCAACGTTTTCATCAACTCCTTAAGTCCTTCTTTGACGAGCGTCGGCCCGAGCCCCCTCCCATGCATGAACAAGGTGTCGGAGAATGTGGCGGCGGTCCTTTGGTCCGCGAGCTTATTAAGCGCCGCCCGGCCGCCGTAACTCTCGAGCACTTCCTTGAAATAGCCGCGATAGGCCGCCGCCAACTGCTCCGTTGTCAGATCCTGGGAGCGTTTCACCCGACTTAGCGAGGGCTCATGTTCCTGGGCTTCTTTGAGGGCGCGATCGGTGATGCCGCCAAATGCCGTGCTCTTGTTGTTCTTTTTTGCGCCACCTTCAGCGACGTAGATTTGCCTGTAGATGAATTTTTCCGCTTCCGACAGGCTCTTCTGGCCCCCGTCGTCCGTCAGGCCGTCGAGGATTTTGTGCCAGTTCCGCCACTCGGGCAGTAGGACTACCTGGTTCCGGTAGGCGGGGACGGGCGGTATGGGATCAGCCGGTGAGGACTGTTGGCCGGGCGTGGCCTGCGTCCCCGGTTGCGGTACCGGCGGTTTCAGCGGCGGCCGCGGCGCCGGTGGTTTCGGCGGCGCCTTGAGATCGCCGGTGCCCTGGGCGGTCTCCCGCTCCGCCGGCCCTGACCTCGCCCGGTCCCCTTCGGTCCTTGGCGCGGCGAGGGGGTTTCGGAACCCGGGCGCCGCCACACCCTCCCTGTCGAAGCCGGTTGGCATGGTGGCGCCCTCGGCCCGGATCGCCT
>JADFJG010000115.1 GCA_022566265.1 Pseudomonadota bacterium
TGACACGTCCAAGCCAACATACTGTTCCATGGTCGCTCTCCTTCTTGGTTCTTTCTCTGAGGCCGGGATGTCCCGGACCTCGTAACTTAACGGAGAGCGGCCACTTCGCGATTACTCCATGTATACCCCCACTCATGGCCAAGGATGGGGCCTGGAACCAGTGCCCATGCTCTCGATGGCCTCTGGGGCGCGCTGCTCCCCCGGCGCCGATGGCGCCGGTGATTGTGCCCGATGCGCCTTTTGTCTACCGTGTGACGATCATCAGCGGAGGAGGATCGTCTCCCGGTGGGGCGCCCGGACTTCAAATCCGGTGAGGGGCGTTCGACGTCCCTGGTGGGTTCGACTCCCACCCTCTTCCGCCAGCCTTCCCGGCGGTCGGGCAAGAACCGCGACCGGTGGGCGGTCGGATAGTGTCCTAGAGATAGGCTTCGTTGGCGGGCACGATGGCGCGGTGGCCTAGCCGCTGGATCGCGGCGTCGTCGCTGGCGATGCAGACCGCCTTGAGGGCGTAGAGGACCTTGGCGCCCGAGGTCTGGCGCCAGAACCAGTCGGCCACCTGGCGCGCCGATGACGGTCCCGGACGCGCCGTCGCCGCTTCCATGTAGAAGGCCTTGAGGTCCTCGACCGCGTGCTTGAGCGCCAGGCCGGTGGCGAGGTCGGGGTTGGGGCTCTCGGTCGCTTGATCGTCGATATAGGAGAGCAGGAACCGGGCGATCTCTTCGGGGCCGAGCCCGCTGGCGCCGACGGTGGTCCGCCCGCGACGTTTTAGCGCAATATCGTACCAGGTCAGGAGTCGGGCCATCTCGTCCTCGAACGCGGCGCCCAGGCTCCCGTCACCGGCGCCGGGTGGCGGCGGCAGGTTTATCGGACAGGCCCAGCCGGTGATGTCGCCGCCACCGGGCGCCTCATCGGGAAAGTCGGCGAGGATGGGGCCTTCCTCGGCTTCCAGGAGCTCGAGCGCCCCAAGCAGCACGCGTTTCTGAAAGCCGGCGTCGCCCGGCGCGCCGAAGGGCCGGCCGAGCTCGAAGGGGACCCAGAGCGCCCGGGGCGGCACGATCTTTTCGCTGTGCTCGCGGATCAGGCTGATCTGGGTCGTCGGCACGCCGGCGTCCTCGATATAGTGGCCAAGCGCGCCGACGGCGCGCGTGCAGGCCGGTCAGATCGGCGCCAACAGGACGGCGTTGACCTGGTCTTCCTTCAACAGCCCCGCCAGTTCTTGGGCCACGGGCTCGAACGCGGTGGGCTCGGTGGCGCCCATGAAGGAGTAGTGATATTTGGCGACCGAGCCGATCGTCCCGTCCGCCGCCAGTTCCCGCAGCCGGTCGAGGGGAAAGATGACGTTGAGGTCCTGTTGGAAGCCGGAGCGGTCGAAGTTGGTCGAGACGTGGCTCATGACGATGTCGTCGCCGCCGTCCTCGAGGATGACCCGGTACTCGGTCGAGCGGAAACCGAAGGGCCGGTCGCCGCGACGCTGCAGCCCGGCGGTGGAGACGATCGCCACCCGGCGCCGGTTCAACGGCGGCCCGCCGACCCAAGGCCGGGTGTCGAAGGCCGGACACGCCATCTCGGCGAGGTGTGAGCGTTCGGGTTCGGGCACATCGATAAGGCGGACCATTGCCGGCTCCTGGTTTTTCTCGAGGCCGTTGCGATACTTGGCGCGAAATTCCGCGCGCCGGACAGTAGGCAAACGGTAGGCAAACGGTAGGCAAATGGCGCCGCGCCTGTCAATCCACTTTCCCCGCCGTCATCCACGCTAATAGGTAGAATATTTTACTCCCCTTTGCGGTCGAACGATGCTCTGCGTTACGGTGCCGGGAAGACAGGCGCCGCCGGGCGCGGGCGGGCGCGCCTGGCGGCTTCCGATGGGGCATGGCTTGCCATCACCGAACCTTCGCGGCCAATGCCGGGGCCAAGCCTTCCTGCCCCAGGCGGCCCGGCCGGATCGGTCAGGCGCCGCGATTTGCCGTTGGCGCGGTTCGGGGACGTGATGGGGTATCGGTGTCGGCGGGCTTGAATTCGCGTCCGCCGTCAGGAGCGTCGCCGGCGGCTCTTCCGTCGCCGTTCCGCCCTCAGTTTCTTGTACTTCTCGATCTGCGTCTTGCGTTTTTCCATCGCCACGCGGTGACGCTCCTGGTTCCACAACTTAAGAACCTTGCGGCGGTAGGGGTAAAGAAACTCCCGGTTGGATGAGTGATAGAGCCCGACCGCCATCGACCACGACCGTCTGGCGTCGTTCAGGCGTTTGAGAAAGCGCGCCGCGTAGGCGACGTTCTCGGCAGGATCGAAGGCCTGATCGAGATCGTCGAAGGCGTCCGGGTGATACATCAGATTGATCTGCATGCAGCCGACGTCGATGTTGCGGACGCCTGCGGCGCGCAAGCGCCTGACCTCGGCGATGGCCTCGGCCTTGGTGGCGAAGAACCGGCCCTTGCCGCCGGCGGTGACCGTCCATGGCCAGGCAAAAATTGCCCCCCTGGCCTTGTCCCAGCGCCCCGATTCGGCCAAGGCGACGGCGGCCAGCAGTTGCCGCGGTATGCGTTCCGAGCGCTCCAACCGGGCGATCGGGTCGGCGCAAAGTTTTCTAACGGTTTCAATGGGTTGTGCGAGAACAGGGGCGGCGGCCGCGAGGCCGAGCGCGGCCGTGAGCGCGGCCGCGCAAACGGCCGGAAACAGATGTTCTCGGATGGACCCTGTAGGCATCGATTTTCTCCGGTTGCCTTTTGGGACGCAAGCCCCGTGCCAGGGCACTGGCGTGATCTCCGCGCGCGCCAGGGGCCGGCGGCGGGCGGGAAATCCACCTGGCCGGGCGCCCCGAATTGGCCGCGCCGGCCAGGCGACGATCGGTAACCTACGGGCCCTCATCGGAGGGGGGGCGAGGTGGAAAACCGTGGAGCCATACGAAAATTCCGCCGCCCGGCCGGGAGGAACGGCGAAAAAATCCACTTACCTGTGATGAATATGTAACGCCTCTCAAGGAACAAATGCGTTTTCTAAAATTCGTTTGATTATTGACAATGATGGTGCCATATTGGCGCCGCGATGCTTGGTGGCTCCCAGCCGCCGGTGTCGTACACCCTTCTTGGGCGTTTCCTCCCTAAACTTGGGCCGCGCATCGCGCGGCCCTTTTTCGATCGCCGGGTGGATCCCGGCCCCGGCCCCAGACGCGACAACGAGCGCGCGCTCCGGCGGCGTCCCCGATCCATCGCCGCCCCTTCCCCTTCCGGGGCGCGGTGGGCGCCGGGCGCCTTGAAAGGATCGCTATCGGCCGTCGAGGAGCGCCGCGCCTTGTTCGTTCAGGGCGGCGATCAGTTTGTTGATGTTTTCGATCAGTGCGCCCATTCGCGGGGTGGGCTCGAAGGTGGCCTCGTCCATGTACAACGACCGGTTGATTTCGATCTGCAGGGCGTGGACCTTGGCCGAAGGATGCCCGTAGTGCAAGGTGGTATAACCGCCGGAATAGGGCGTGTTCAGAACGACCCTGTAGCCCAGATCCTCGAGCAATTCGACCACCTTGGAGGTCACTTTGGGCGCACAGGATGCGCCGAAGCAGTCGCCGATGACGAAATCGACCCGTTTGGCGCCGACATCCAGGTCCGTCGGGCTGCCGACCGACGGCATGGAATGGCAGTCGATCAGCAGGCAGTGGCCGAATCGCGCGCGGGTCTGCTCGATCAGTTCCTGCAGCGTCCGGTGATAGGGCCGATAGAAGGTGTTGATGCGCTCGGCCGCATCGGCGAAGCGGAGCTTTTTCTTGTAGATTTCCTTGCCGCTGGAGACCACCCGGGCGATGGTGCCGAGCCCGGCCGCGACCCGGGCGGAGTGGGAATTGACGTAGGACGGCAGCGAATCCTCGAACATCTCCGGGTCGAGCTCGAACGGCTCCCGGTTGGCGTCGAGATAGGCGCGGGGGAAGAACGCGCGCAAGAGCGGCGCGCCGTGCTCGGGCGCGGCGGCGAAGATTTCGTCGACGAAAGTGTCTTCCAAATGGCGAAGCGTCCGCCTGTCCAGGCGTGAAGCCGCCAGGAACTCGGGGGGGTAGTTGTTGCCGCTGTGGGGCGAAGCGAAGACCGCCGGCATCGATTGTTCATCGGGGGCCAGGATCTCCCAGTTGGCGCCGTTCGGGGAGTCGGTGTCGGAGATCAACTTCATGCCGTCTGATTTAACCCAAAGCGGACGTTATGTCACGCCGACCCGCTACGCCAGCGAAGCGTGGCGAGAGCGGCTCTCGCCTCGGCATAGCCTCCGGCGGAGCCCGGGACGGGGGCACAGGCGGGCCGGCGAGGCGGGCCGGCCATTTTTAACCTTTCTTTACCTTTCGATAACCATACTGGTTTTTTCATGGAATCGGGCGGCTGAAGCCTCCAGACAGGCCGTCGCCGAAATTGCCGGAAACAAGAATTCATGGGCCGCATCCTCCTCGCAGAAGACGATCACACCATGCGGACGTTCCTCGCCAGGGCGCTGGAGCGGGCCGGGCACGAGGTCTTCGCCGTCGCCGACGGCATGGAGGCCCTGAAGGCGGTCAGGGAGGCTCCGTTCGACCTCCTGGTCGCCGACATCGTCATGCCTTCGATGGACGGCTTTCAGCTCGCCGAACGCGCGGAGGCCGCCATTCCCGGGCTCAAGGTGATGTTCATCACCGGTTTCGCCGCCGTCGCGCTGAGGGGCCGGGACGCGGTGCGCCACGGCGCCAAGGTGCTCTCCAAGCCCTTCCACCTTCGCGAACTGGTCGAACAGGTGGATCACATGCTGAAAAATTGATCGCCCGCCGATCCGGGGCCGGGCGGTGCCGGCGCCGTCATCCTTCTCCCCATCCCCTCGATCCAAGAGTCGGTGGCGGGGCGGTCAATTTCAGCGAAAACGAGTGAAGCGATGAAGCGGCTAATCCACAAAGGACTGGTCTCAGGCCTTGCGGTACTGGTGATCCTGTCCCAGGCGCAAGTGGCCTGGTCCCGGCAAGCCCCCGTCCGCGGCATCGAACGCATCGCCGGCGATGTCTATCGCTTCCGCGACAACCACCACTACTCGGTCTTCATGGTCACCCCCGAGGGCGTCATCGCCACCGATCCGATCAACGCCGACGCGGCGCGATGGCTCAAGGGCGAGATCGCCAGACGGTTCAACAAACCGGTCAAATATCTGATCTACAGCCACGACCACGCCGATCACATCGCCGGCGGCGAGGTCTTCGCCGACACCGCGACGGTGATCGCCCACGACAACGCGAGCGCCCACATCATCGGCGAACGCCGGCCGACGGTGGCGCCGGACATCACCTTCTCCGACCGCATGACGCTTGCGCTTGGCGGCAAGGTGGTGGAGCTCATCCATCTCGGTCCCAACCATTCGGACAACATGATCGTCATGCGCTTTCCGGCCGAGCGCATCCTTTTCGCCGTCGACATCGTGGCGCGGAACACCATCGCCTATCGCGATTTCCCGAACGTCCATATCGACGGCCTGATCGCGACGCTGAAGCGCGTCGAGGCCATGGACTTCGACATCTTGGCGCCGGGCCATGGTCCGCTCGGGACCCGCGCCGATGTCGCCCCGCACCGGCGCTATATCGAGACCCTGCGCGCCCGGGTGCTCAAGCATATGCGCGCCGGCAAGACGGTGGACGGGATCAAGTCCCTGGTGACGATGGAAGAATACAAATCCTGGGAGGGCTACGGCCGCTGGCGGGCGCTCAACGTCGAGGGCATGGTCCGTCACTTGAGGCTGTACCGCCGCCCCAACTGAGCTCGGTTCACGTCACGGCTGGGCCCGCGCGCCGGGCGGTCAGTAGGTCGCCGGGCGGTCCTTGAAAAGCGCCGGGGATCGGGTATATATCGCCTTGGCCGCCGATTCGCGTCCCGGCGCGACCGGGCGCGATGGAGGGTGACGCGGGGGCACGGGCGCGTAGCTCAGCGGGAGAGCACTACGTTGACATCGTAGGGGTCGCTGGTTCAATCCCAGCCGCGCCCACCATTTCTCCCCTACAAGATCAATCGGTTAGACCGATGTCCCTGATCGGCGACATCGCTCAAAGTGCCGTTCAGAGGCAGAACGCGGCAGCAACATGCACGGGGGTGCCGTGCAAAAGCCGTGCAGTGCGTTCTTTGAAGGTTCCCGTAAAAACAAGCCGGCGCCTGGGGGTAATCCTCAGCGCCGGCCTGTGCCCGTCCGAGCAATCCCCACGCCACATGAAGGACTGCATCGATGTCTTTATCTAATGGAATTTGGACGAATGTTCAACCGTTTTCGCACCTCCACTTCGGGCCACGCCGGCGAGTTCCTGCGTGGGGCGGCGCCGTGCCGTAGGGGCGGACAAGACCCAACAGTTTGTCGGTCTAAGGTCCACTCGGCTGTTGGGGGTAAAAGCGTTAGAGGGGCAGTGCCCGTATCAGGTGTCCGAATTCACCGGCCTGGGGCGCTAGCGCACTCACGGTGGAGCGATATTGCGACGGCTCGTCTGAAGGGTTGCACGCAAGGTTGCAGGAGCTCCGCTCTTAAACGAGCGGTAGGCTTCCTGCGACCTGCTCAGGCTGAACTGAGGGTTGCACTACACAGTAAGTAGGGAAGTAAGAAGGCTGAAATGAAGATTGAAAACAAAAATGGGCAAATTTTCAGAACGGAAATATCGGGGCGAATTTGCCCGCTAACTGGCCTTACGATGCATAGCGAGCGGCCACTAAATGCCTGACACGCCACGCAAAGGACGAAAAGTACGAATTGGGCCACTGGATACTGTCGCCGGCGTCGTGGTGGAATTGGGGAAGATCTATCGGGAAGCGCGTAAGAGCGAGCTTGATGTTGAGGATGCTAAACGGCTGACGTACATCCTGCGCGAGATTCGTTGCGCCTTGGAAGCGGGCGACATTGAGCGGCGCCTGGATGCACTTGAAGCGGCCCGGACGACGAACCGTCGGGGGCGGGTGACATGAAGTCCGTTGAGCGCCGCTTGCGGGCGTTGGAGAGCTTGGAGGAACCAGAGCGTCAGCCTGAAGGGGAATTCGGCAGGGAATTAGCCCGGGGGAGCAAAATGTTTGTCGCACTCGCTGTCTACCATTGCCTGCGGGAAGGCGGCGAGGCGAGGAAAGAGCTTGATGCGGCGGATGATTCACTCGACCCGGAGCGCCGCGCCGAACTTACCGAACAGATTGAGGCCGCGCGGAAGATCACCACGGCTTTGGAGAAGTACAGCACGGCAAATGAGACTTCCCCGAGCGCTGGGTTCCTCTTCCCAGGGCGCTTGGGTGGGACGCTGGGAGCGCTGCGCGCGGACGGAAGTAAGGCACCCGTCCCGGCGCGCCTCCCGGCGGACCCGTCTCTACCGAAGCACGCCTACATCTACATCATCGAAGGCGAGCGCGAGCGGAGCGGGACGCGGGCATGGCTGGCGATGGAAGGCCCGCACATGATCCTGAACACCCTCCATGGCCCTGAGGCCCGACACCTTGCCCGTGAATGGGTTGGCGTGAAGTTCAAGGCTCTCCCGGCCGAGGAAATCGAGGTTCTACTACCCGAAGATTACAAGTTCGATCCACTTTACGAAGGAGAACACCATGGCTTTAAAGATTAAGCCCGGCGCCTATTTGCGGCGTGGCCGGTCCGGCGTGTCGGCTGAAACGGCGATGTATCTGCTCGAACACAAGGACGAGCTCGAGGCGATGTACGACGGGTTTGACGCACGGCGTGATGGCGTGATCGAGGCGATGAAGGCTTCCGATACTCGGCTGGGCGAGTTCGACACCATGGACGCCTTGAAGGCCGATATGGCCGAGCGCGAGGCGGACTATGCCGCGCGGGTGGAAACGCTCGCGGCGGCCGAGGCCGAGGTTGAGCGCCGTGTGGCGGTTTTGAACAACGTTCAAGTCGAGTTCGACAAAATATGGAATGAGGAGAACTGACCATGGCAACAGTACAAAACGTATATCGCGGGAAAACCGCGTGGCTCATCGACGACAAGATCCAGGTCGAGTTCCGCGGCCGCACCATTCGGCTGCGTGACGCCGTGACCGGACAAGTGATCCAAAACATCGGCGATGAAGCGGGCGCCAAGACGCGCGCCGAATTGCTTATCTCGTCCGGCAAGTGGGCGACCCATCAAGGCCACGTCAACTATAACGTGACGCCGAACAGCTAGGAGCAAGCACCATGGCCAAATCACCAATGAAAGATGACAAGGGCTCGGTCGTAGAAATACGGATCGAGATCGCCCGGACCAAGCCGGACGGCACCTGGACTTCGGAAACCTACGTAATCGACGGCGCCGGCAAGTTGAGCGTCTATTCCTCAAAGGAGGTAAAGAAATGCCCACAGTAGCAGAGAAGAAAGCCGCCGAACAGGCGGACACGCCCGAGCGGAAGGCACCGCTTGTCCACGAGAGTAGCGTCAAGCGTAACCGCGCCGGCACCGTGTACTGCCAATGGTACGTCACGTTCCCGAAGGGCGGTATCCCCGAGGATCTGGCCGACCCCACCATCTGGGCGCGGTGTCAGAACTCCGGGGCCACGGCATTCAAGCGCAAAGACGAGGTGCGGGTCGATTCCTATGACGGGTCCTGGTCGGCGGACTGCATCGTCAGCCACGCCAGCTTGACCGAGGTAGTCCTGGCCGTGAAGGCAATGACCAAATTGCCCGCGCGGACCGAGCACTTATACGAGGACGATCTGTACGCCGTCCGGTTCGTCGGCAATGGTTACAGCGTCTTCCGTAAATCCGACGATCAGAGGGTGAAGCCGGATTCGTACCCGAGCCCGGAGGTGGCGCGGCAGCGGTTGCTGGAGCTTTACCCGACGAGGGCGACCTGATGGCGGATGAAACCGTTGGGGGCGACGGAGCAGACAGCCCCGACGCCGAGATCGCGGAAATCCAGCATACGATGAAGACCGATTTTCGGACGTATTACCGCGATCAGGACATGCGGGACCGCTACCTGGAACTGCTCAACACCCGTGAAGCCGCTCAGTCGCCCGAGCCTGGGGCGGATAGCGCCGGGGCCAGCGAGGCCGACGCCGAGCTTGCGGCTATACGGCACCGCATTAAGCACGATAGCCGAGGGTATTTCCGCGATCAGGAGGCTCAGGACCGCCACCTGCAACTGCTCAAGGAGCGGACTGGCGAGGCCGGGCCGCCTGAACATCGGCACACCGACCCCTCGGCGCCTGGTCTTGGCATCGAGGGTTTGCCCGCGCCTGCCGAGGTTTCGAAAGGCTTGATTGAAAGCGGTAATCCGCTTACGGCTGCCGCCCTATCCGCCGGCGGGCACGATATCCGCCAGACCGCCCCGGCGGTGCAGTTCGCCGCCATGCAGGTTATGCAGGATATCGGGACCGAAGACGGCGCTTATGAGTTCGCGGATTCGTTCAACCGATTGCCCGATAGGGCGAAGGCCAACACCATCGACGCGTTGTTGGGCCACTCCGACGGTGAGCGGACCCGGCCCCCGCCCGCTGGCGCGAAATCCCGCGACTTCACCCCGGCCATACTCAAGGAATGGGGCGAGGACGCCACGTTTCACGCCGGGGTTGTCGGCGCCCGGATGGAAAAGATTTACGCAGGGCTGACCGGCGATGAAAGGAGCCGAGTTGACCACTACTTCATGTCGGCGCCGGAGCCTGAATGGACCGCTATCTTGCGGCAGCTTTCGCGTTCCGAAGCTCTCCAAACGCGGTCCGACTTCAAGCAAGCGATGCGGGGTAATCGGTAGTGGCACGTCTCCCAGACCGTCAAGACTTCCCGGGCGTTGAAAAGAAACTCCTTGCCCTTTCGAAGCCGGGGCGCGCGCCTGGCGCTACCGTGGGACTGCCGACATCTGCGGACCTCGGCGCCCGCCCGACACCGCGTGCCGGGCGAGCCGTGTTCCCGGTTCGCGGCGCGGACCTCGTTCATAAAGCCGAAGTGAAGGCGATCGAGCAACAACGTAGGGCCACGGCCGAGTTGTTCGGGGTAGCGGAGGACGAGCTAGAGAGGATTCATAAAGAAATTGATGCTCGGACTGCGCGCGATCTCGACACCGAATATGCCGATAGCATACGGGAATTGAAGCATGGCGACGGCACCGAAAAAAACCAAGGCTATTTGTCCCTCAAGGGGCAGGACGCGATAGTCGGGGGCACGTCGTTTGCCGAGTCCATTGAGAAGCTTCACACGAGGATGTTGGCTAAGATACCCAGCAAAAGGGTTCGTCGCCTTGTGGATTCGTCGTTCGCTGCTCGCAGGGAATCCGCGCTTAATAGTGCTGCACAGCATTTCGCCAACCAGCACCGCTTTGCGAACAGCGTATCCTTCGAAGCAAATCAACTCGCGATAGCGGATGACGCCATTGTCGCCGGCGCCGCCGGCAATGCGGAAGATGTCGAGGAACTGGCCACGCGGGCCGGCGCCCAGGCCGCGATCTTTGCCAAGACGACCGGGGCGGACCCGAAGACCGAGGCCCAGGCGGCGATATCGGGCATCTTCATAAGCGAAATCGAACGCCGGGCCTTGATCGACGTGGCTTCGGCCCGCCAGTATTTCGAGGACCACAAAGATTCCATCGACGGGCGGAAACACAACGCCATCGAGGCGACGTTGAAGCGTCTGGAGCAACGGGCCGACATCGCGATCCGGCGCGCCGTTGCCGATGCCGTCGCCGTTCTGGATTTTGGCAAGATTCCGGCCAATCTGGCGGCGGTGGGGGCTCTTGCCAAAGGGACGAAACACGATAGCGTTCTGATGGCGGCCGTCGAGGATCGCCAGAAGGCGCAAGCTTTCGTGCAGTTGCCGGTTGCCGAACAGGCCCGCCAGCTTAAGAGCTTCGCGGCGAAGAAGACGGCGACCCGCCGGCAAGTGGAACTGAATACACGCTTGGCGCGTTC
>JADFJG010000020.1:0-17476 GCA_022566265.1 Pseudomonadota bacterium
CGCCGGTGTCGACCAGGCGGTGGACGCCGGTCCAGGCGGGATGGGACTTGGAATCGATGTCGAGCTTGAGCGTATCCCCCGGCTTGCCCCAGGTGGACCGGGTCTTGTAGCTGGTGCCGTCGGTCATCACCACGGTGATCTCGTGGTAATCGGGATGGGTGTCTTTCTTCATGGTACGCTCCTCGTCACGAGGCCGGATGTATATCGGACCGGCCGGCGGTTGGCAAGGGGTGTCGAGGGGGGTGATCGCCGGAAGTGTCATCCTTTCATGACATCGGGTCCCGGCTGTTCTACAATGAATGATCCCGGGAACTCGGACCTTGAAGCGAACGACCCAGTCACA
The DNA here is from genome assembly GCA_022566265.1 of Pseudomonadota bacterium. Taxonomy (GTDB): domain Bacteria; phylum Pseudomonadota; class Alphaproteobacteria; order SMXQ01; family SMXQ01; genus JACZQV01. The sequence continues at coordinate 344 of JADFJG010000020.1, forward strand.
AGATGCGCGCGCGGCGGAGGCGTCCCAGCGCGCCGGAAATCTCGATCAACTCGTCCATCTCTACCGCTTCGTCCGGCCCTACTGGCCGGCGGTGGCGGGGGCGCTGGTGGCGCTTTGCGTCGCCGCCGGCACGGTGCTGGTGATGGGCCTGGGCCTGCGGCGGCTGGTCGATGAGGGCTTCGCCAGCGGCGATACCGCGCTTCTGGACGACGCCCTGTTCGCCCTTCTCGGCGTCATCGTGGTGCTGGCCGGGGCCAGCTATGCGCGGTTCTATCTGGTATCCTGGCTCGGCGAGAGGGTGGTCGGCGACATCAGGAAGGCCGTCTTCGGCCACGTCATCGGCCTCAGCCCCGGTTTCTTCGAGCTCACCCGCACCGGCGAGGTGCTCTCGCGCATCACCACCGACACCACGTTGTTGCAGGTCCTCGTCGGTTCCACCGCGCCGATCGCGCTCCGAAACCTGCTTTTGCTGATCGGCGGCGTGGTGATGCTGGCGGTCACCAGCGCCAAGCTGAGCGCGTTCGTTCTCCTGGTGGTGCCGCTGGTGGTGGCGCCGATCGTTCTGATCGGGCGCTGGGTGCGCCGCCTTTCGCGCACCAGCCAGGACCGGGTGGCGGACGTCGGCGCCCATGTCGAGGAAAGCCTGAACGCGGTGCGCACCATCCAGGCCTTCGGCCACGAGGCCATCGACCGCGCCCGCTTCGACGGGCGCGTCGAGGCGGCCTTCACCGTCGCCGTCAGCCGCATACGTGTGCGCGCGGTCTTGACGGCCCTGGTCATCGTCCTTGTCTTCGGCGCCGTCGGCACCATCCTGTGGATCGGCGGCCACGACGTCATGGAGGGGAGCATTTCCGCCGGCGAACTTTCGGCCTTCGTCTTCTATGCCGTGGTGGTGGCCGGCGCCGCCGGCGCCATCTCCGAGGTCGTCGGCGAACTGCAACGCGCCGCCGGCGCGTCCGAGCGGCTGATCGATCTGCTCGCCACCAAGGCCGACATCACGGCGCCGGCGAGGCCCACAGCCCTTCCCAGCCCGGCGCGCGGCGAGGTGCGCTTCGATGACGTCACCTTCCACTATCCGTCGAGGCCCGATACCCCGGCGCTGGTCGACTTTACGCTGGCGCTTAAGCCCGGCGAGAAGATCGCCCTGGTCGGCCCGTCGGGCGCCGGCAAGACCACCGTCATGCAGGTGCTGTTGCGCTTCTATGACCCCCGGTCGGGCCGTATCACGCTGGACGGCGTCGATCTTCGCGACGCCGATCCCGCCGAGGTCCGCGCCCGCATGGGCCTGGTGCCCCAGGACCCGGTGATCTTCGCCGCCAATGGCTGGGAGAACATCCGCTATGGCCGCCCGGAGGCGGACGACGATGAGGTGCGCGCCGCCGCCGAGGCGGCGGCCGCGGCCGGGTTCCTCGACCAGTTGCCCGAAGGCTTCGACAGCTATCTCGGCGAGAAAGGGGTGCGTCTCTCCGGCGGTCAGCGCCAGCGCATCGCCATCGCCCGCGCGATCCTGCGCGACCCCGCGGTTCTCCTCCTCGACGAGGCGACCAGCGCGCTCGATGCCGAGAGCGAACAGCTGGTGCAGGGCGCCATCGAGAGGTTGATGGCCGACCGCACGACCATCGTCATCGCCCATCGTCTCGCCACCGTGCTCAAGGTCGGGCGCATCGTCGTCATGGACGGTGGCCGGATCGTGGCGTCGGGCAACCATGAGAAGTTGACGGAAGAGGGCGGGCTCTATGCCCGGCTTGCCGCCCTGCAGTTCGACGTCGACGCCATCTCCGGTGGTGACGGCATGGCCCCGGCGGCGGACGCCAAGACCGAAGACGACGCCACGGCGACGCTGTCATAGGACTTGCTAGCGTTGGGTCAGTTTGAGTTCGATCCGGCGGTTGCGGCGATAACCGGCTTCGTTCTGGCGCGGGTCCAGGGGCTGATGCTCGGCGAACCCGGTGGCCGCCAGCCGTTCGGGGGAAACGCCGTGGTTGACCAGGGACCTGACCACCGAAATGGCGCGCGCCGTGGAAAGCTCCCAGTTGGACGGGAACACCGCCGTCTGGATGGGCACCCGGTCAGTATGGCCGTCGACCCGGAGGATCCAGTCGATGTCCTTGGGGATTTTCCTGCCGATCTCGGTCAGGGTGGTGGCGAGTTGGGCGATCTGCGCTTCGCCCTCGGGGTTGAGCTCGGCGGACCCGGATGCGAACAGCACCTCGGATTGGAACACGAACCTGTCGCCGACGACGCGGATGCCCGGGTGATCGCCGAGGACCTCGCGCAGCCGGCCGAAGAACTCCGAACGATACTTCGACAACTCCTCGACCCGCGCCGCCAGGGCCAGGTTCAACCGCCTGCCGAGATCGGCGATCTGGACCCCTTGTTTGGCGGTCTTGGTTTCCGATGCCTCGAGCAGGGCGCTGATGCGCTCGAGCTGTTTCTGCAGTGACGCGATCTGGCGGGCGAGCAGGGCGATCCGCGCGCGCTGGGTGGCGCTGAGTTCTTGTTCGTCGGTCAGTGACGCCTCGCTCTCCTCGACGCGCATGAGCAGTTCGCTCAACCGGATGTCGCGCTTTTCAATCTCTTTCTGGGCAAGGGTGGTGCGCTCCCGCTCGCTGGCAAGGCGGGCCTCCAACGCCTTGGAGCGGTCGCGCGCCACCGTCAGCTCACGTTCCGACGTCTGCAAACTGGCCGCCAACTCGCCGACCTTGGCCTCGAGGTCCTTGCGCACGGTCCGGAGCGCCAGGATGTCGCGCCTGAGGCTTTCGAGTTCCGCCAACTGGATCTCGATCTTCTCCTTGTCCGCCGAGATCACCTTGAAGGCGTCTTCCAATTGGGCGCCGACACGGAGCGCTTCCGCCTCCGATATCTCGGCGCGCGCGGCGAGCGCATCGCGCATCGCCGCGAGCTCCGCCAACTGGGTGCTCATGGCGTCGCGCTCGACGGTCGAGCTTTGCAACTGGTCCGAAAGCTGGGCGATGGAAAGCCTGAGATCGGAGCCGGCCTGACGCTCGAGCGACAGGAGGTCGGAGAGTTCGCTGATCTGACGCTCCAGCCGCGCCAGGGCCTCGTCCCGTCCGCTCAGCAGCTCATTGAGGAAGAACTGGGACAGCATGAAGACGGTGAGCAGGAAAATGATCACCATCAGAAGCGCCGCCAGGGCATCGACGAAGCCGGGCCAGATATTGGGCGATCCGCGTGATGATCTCCGGGCTAACGCCGCCATGGCCGCTCTCGGCGCCCTCAGCCTTCCTCGGCGACGGCGGCGATGGTGCGGGCCAGCAACTTGATCTCGCTTCTGATTTCCTCGACCGTGTGGGTGCGGCCCTGGGTCACCTCCTCGAGCATCCGCGCGAGGTAGATTTCGATGTTGCGGATGTGGCCCCGGGTGGCGTCGTCGATCGCCGGCTCACGCGATTCCGACGCCTCGGCGAGGCGGGCCAGCACCGATTTGAGTTCCAATTGGCTTTCCACCAGCTTGACCATGAGGTTCTGCTCGGTCCGCATCTGATCGGTCAGTGTGGTGAGCTTCTCGGTCAAGGCCATGGTGCCGGTGTTGGCGGCGATCCGGCTGTCCTCGCCCCGGGCGAGGATGCGCTGGAGGTTTTCGAGGCTTTCGGCGGTCTGCTCGAGGAGCGCCTGCACATAAGCCGGGACCGATTGTTCGCCGTCGCCGATGGCCCCGGCGCTGGTCAGGCGGGTGAGGCCCGATAGCCATTCCTCCAAATCGTTGTAGAACCGGTTCTGCGCCTGTCCGAGTTGGAGATCGAGAAAGCCCAGTACCAAAGACCCCGCCAAGCCGAACAGCGACGAGGAAAACGCGATGCCCATGCCCGAGAGCGGCGCCGTCAAGCCGCTCTTCAGGTTGGCGAATATGAGGGCGAGGTCGCCGGTGCCCGCCGGCAGGCCGGTGATCACGTCGCTGACCGCATCGATGGTGCGCAGGAGCCCCCAGAAGGTGCCGAGCAACCCGAGGAAGATCAAAAGCCCGATGAGGTAGCGGGAAAGGTCACGGAATTCATCGAGGCGCGAAGAAATGCTGTCGAGCAGATGGCGCATGGAAACGGCGGACATGGAGAGGCGCCTGTCGCGCTCGCCCATCATCGTCACCATCGGGCCCAGCAGCTTCGGTGCCGCCGCCTCGGCGGACACGGGATCGCCGCCCTTGCGATAGGTCTCGATCCAGACGATCTCCTTGTTCAGGGTCAAGACCTGGCGGAAAATGTAGCCGATTCCCACCAGCAGGATGCCGAGGATCAGCCCGTTGAGGAGGGGATTGGCAAGGAACGCGCTCTGCAACTGGGCGAAAAGCAGGCCGGCGGCCAAGACGATCGCCGCCACGAAAATCAACATGCGGTTCAGATACCGACGCAGCGAAGTCATTGCTCACCCACCGGCGCGCGCGGTCCAAAGACTGGTAATATCATCGGTTGATGACGAATATATCGACCCTGTCCGCGGGGCCGCCCCCGGTTTTGTTGCCAAGGGCGCGGACGTCGATTCGAGTGGAGCGGACGCCCTGCTTGATGAGGTAGGAACGCACGGACAACGCCCGCGATAATGACAGTCTTCGCGCCCGGCTCACGGTATCCTTGGTGCCCGCGGCATAGGCCTTGAGTTGAAGGCGAAGGTCCGCGTTCGCTTTTAACGTCTTGGCCACGGCCTTGAGGTCGGTTTCGACCGCGGATGATAGCCGTGAGGAGCCGCCCGAAAACGCGAGTCGCAGTGTCGAGCGGGTGAGAACGCCTTTCGGAACCTTGGGCAACGCCGCCGTCTGTTTGGCCGCGGCCGGCGCCGGAGTTTGTCCGAGGGGCGTGCTTTTCACCGGATCGCGTGTCCCCGAGGTCACCGGCATCGTCTTGGCGGGCGCCGGCGGGGATTTGGGCAACGCGGCGATGACCGGGGCCGGTGGCGGTGGTGGTGTCGCCTTGGCGGCCGGCGGCTTGGGCGCCGGCGGCGGCGCCTTCGTCACTTTCTTGGCCGGCGGCGGTGGTGGTGTCGCCTTGGTGGCCGGCGGCTTGGGCGCCGGCGCCTTCGCCACCTTCCTGGCCGGCGGCGCCTTCGCCACCTTCTTGGCCGGCGGCGGTTTCAGCGTCGCCGGCTTGACCATGGCCGGCTTGGGCGGCGGCGCCTTCGTCACCTTCTTGGCCGGCGGCGGCTTTTTTCTCGTGGTCCGTTTGGGCGGCGCCTTCTTGACCGGTGGCGGCGCCTTCCTTTCGGCCGCCTGACCCTGCCGGGCCATCTTAGCTGGCGGCGGCGCTTTCATGGCCGGCGGCGCCGGCGCCCTTATCGGTGGCGGTGGCGGCGCCTTTACCGCCGCCGCCGGCTTCTTCCGAGCCAGCCGCTTCACCGGCGCCTCTTTCGGCGCGGTCTTGGACCGGAGCACGGGTTTGGGTGGCGGGCCGCCGATGGTGGGTGGCGGCGCGGCGGCCCGTTTGGGTTTGCCGAGCTTGGTGACGGCGCGGCGCGGGCCCGGCGGCCGCAGCCGTACGGTGCCGCGCGCCTTGGGCGGCCGCAAAATGGTTCTCGCCCTGCCTATGCCCATTTTTCTCGGCGGCGTCAGGACGATTATCTGTCCCGGCCGGTAGGGGCTGCCGGGAACCTGGAGGCGGCGGGGGGCCGGCGGCGGCAGAGCTTGCGGCCTCTCGCCTTCGCTTTCAAGAACACCAAGATTGATCTGGACGTTCGGCCCGCCGCCACCGCCGATGATAAGGGGCGCTTGCGCCCATGCCGGTTGGCCATGGGAGAGCGAGGCCACGGCCAAAGCCATAGCGCTCAGAAGGGCTGGCATGTTCGACCCGAACAAATCCCTGGTTCGGAAATCGCGAAACTTCATGGACCTGCCGCCTCCCCGTGGCGGTGCGCGCCGTTCAAAGCTTTGAACGCGGCGAATACCCAGAATAGCCTAGGGTGAATTCCGGAACAACTTGTTTAGGCCGCCCTATTCGGCGGCCCGATGGTGCTCTAACGCCCCGCCGTCGCGGCTTTCAGCACTTTGGCGATCTCCGGATGCAGAAGGTCGCTGGCGGCGAGAACACTGCCGCTATCCAGCATACCGTTTCCGCCCTCGATCTCGGTGACGTAGCCTCCGGCCTCGCGCACCAGCAGGATCCCGGCGCCGATGTCCCAGGCCTTGAGTCCCATCTCCCAAAAGCCGTCGTAGCGCCCGGCCGCCACGTAGGCCATATCGAGCGCCGCCGCGCCCTGGCGCAGCACGCCCGAAGCCACCGCCATGACGGCGCCGAGCTGACGAAGAAATACGTCATGCGGGGTGCGGTTCTGCACCGGGATGCCGGTGGCGATCACCGCTTCGGCGAGCTTGCGCCGGCCCGACACCCTGAGCCTGCGGTCATTGACGAAGGCGCCGACGCCCTTCTCCCCCCAGAACAATTCGTTGCGCAAGGGATCGAAGACGAGACCGGCGGTGATCTCGCGCTTGGTCTTGCCGGCGCTACCCTCGATCCGTTCAAGGGCGATGGAGATGCAGAAATGGGGGATGCCGTGGAGGAAATTGGTGGTGCCGTCGAGCGGATCGACCAGCCAGCGGTGGGTCGGGTCCGCTCCCGGGATCTCCCCCCTTTCCTCGACCAGAAACCCGAAGTCGGGACGCGCCCGGCCGAGCTCGTCGATGAGCACCTCTTCCGCCTTGAGATCGGCGGTGGTGACGAAATCCGCCGGTCCCTTGGTCGACACCTGGAGCTGCTCGACCTCGCCGAAATCGTGCAGCAGGCCGGGGGTGGCCTTGCGCGCCGCCTTTTCCATGACGTTGATGAGGGCGGATTTGACGGCCATTATCAAGGACCCTTGGTATCAGTCCTTGGCCCGCTCGACGTAGCTGCCGTCGGCGGTGTTGACGACGACGCGGGTGCCGACCTCGATGTGGGGCGGCACCATGGTCTTGGCGCCGTTCTCCAGTATCGCCGGTTTGTGGGACGAGGTGGCGGTCTGGCCCTTGATTACCGGTTCGGCGTCGATGACGGCCATGACCACCGTGTCGGGCAGTTCGACCCCGATCGCCGATCCCTCGTAGCTCTCGATCGTCACCACCATGCCGTCGGTCAGGAACGGGGCCCGCTCGGCGCCGATCATGTCCCGGCCGATGATGACCTGTTCGTAGGTCTCGTTGTCCATGAAGGTGTAGTTGTCGCCTTCGGCGAAGAGGAACTGGTGGCTCTTCTGATCGAGCCTGACACGTTCGACCGTTTCGGAAGCGCGGAAGCGTTCATTCAGCTTGGTGCCGCCGCGGACATCCTTCAGCTCGACCTGCAGATAAGCGCCGCCCTTGCCGGGCTGGGTGTGCTGGATCTTGACCGCGACCCAGAGCCGGCCCTTGTGCTCGATGACCATGCCGGGACGGATGGCGTTGCCGTTGATCTTCATGGCTCTGACCGTCTTGGAAACTTAGGGTGAATCAATGGAAGCCGCGCCCCCCGAAGCCGCGCTTCCAGGCGGGCGGAACCTATCAACATATCATGCCGCTGGCAATGGCGGGGCCCCCGATCCTGTCGAGCTCGTCGTTGAACGCCTTGACCGCCGCCGCCGGGCCTCCGGCGTGCGTCCACACATCGGAAAGCACGGCGATGAAATCGGCCCCCGCCGTCACCAAGGCGGCGCAGTTCCCCACCGTGATGCCGCCGATGGCGACGCAGGGCACGGTCGTGGTCTCGCTCCACCATTCGAGAATCTCCGGCTCGGGATGGCCGATCGCATCCTTGGTCGGGGTCGGGTGGAAAGCGCCGAAGGCGACGTAATCGGCGCCTTGCTCCGCCGCCACCATGGCGAGGTGACGCGAATCATGGCAGGTGACGCCGACGATCCTGTCATCGCCAAGCAGCCTTCGCGCCTCCTCGAAGGATCCGTCCCGCTGGCCGATATGGACCCCGTCCAGCCCCGTCGCCGCCGCCAGGTCGGGCCGGTCGTTGAGGATCAGGGCGACGTCCCTCTCGCCGGTCACCGGGGAAAGGATATCGGCGGCGCGCCTGACGTCGTCGTCGTCGGCCCCCTTGAGGCGTAGTTGCACGCAGGCGACGTCGCCGCCATCGAGCGCCTGGGCCAGGAGATCGCGAAACTTATCGGGCTCGATCTCGGCCGGCGTGATCAGGTAAAGACGGCACCTCTCGGTCATGGTCGGTCATGGCGGCCCTGGCTCCGGATCACGCCTTGCCCTGGTATATCTTTATGACCGAGCCGAGCAGCGCCAGGGCCTCGTCGCGCGGCCGCTGGAAAGAGTTGCGGCCGATGATCGATCCGGTGCCGCCGCCGTCGCGGATGGCGCGGGCCTCGTCGAGGATGCCTTCCGTGTCCTTGGCCTCGCCGCCCGAGAACACCACCATTCGCCGGCCGTTGAAACAGCTTTGCACCACATGTTTGATACGCTCGGTGAGTGTCGAGATGGGAATCCGGCGATCTTCATAGACCTTCTTCGCCGCGTCGAGCCCGAGATGATCGCTCGGCGGCTTGACCTTGATGATGTGGGCGCCGAGAAGCGCCGCCATGTGGGCGCCGTAGGCGATGATGTCGATCGCCGTTTCGCCGGCGCGCGTGAGATCGCCGCCGCGCGGATAGGCCCAGACCACCACGGCCAGTCCCACCGCCTTCGCCTCTTCCGCCAGTTCCCGCACCTCCTCGAACATGTCATAGGCCGCGTCCGACGCCGGATAGATGGTCATGCCGATGGCCGAGCAGCCGAGACGAAGCGCGTCCCCGACCGAGCCGGTGACGGCCTGATGGGCGCCCTCCTTTTCGCGCGCCAGCGAATTGGCGCTGTTGATCTTGAGGATGGTGGGAATGGCGCCGGCAAAGGTGCCGGCCCCGGCCTCGATCATGCCGAGCGGCGCCGCATAGGCCGAGAGCCCGGCGTCGATCGCCAGCTGGAAGTGGTAATGCGGGTCATAAGCCGGCGGGTTGGGGGCGAAGGAGCGGGCGGGGCCGTGCTCGAATCCCTGGTCCACCGGAAGGATCACCAGCTTGCCGCTGCCGCCCAGCTTGCCGTGCATGAGGATGCGGGCGAGGTTGGTCTTGGTGCCCGGGCTGTCGCTTTCATAACCGGCGAGGATTTTCTTGACGCGTTGGCTGATTCTCATCGTCCTGTTCCCCTGAAACTGGGCTGGTTTCGACTCTTCAATAGACCACCAAGTGGTCTTTTGCAATGTCACACCCGGGCGTCGGCGGGTGGCCTTTCAACGTCGCTTCGCCAGCCACTCGTAGCACGCCGTCCGGGCGTCCCCGGCATCGAGAAGATCCAGCGCCCGGTATCTCGAATTGTCCACCCGGGCGCCCGCCCGCGCGGCGATGTCGGCGATCTTGACCCGCGAGGCGCGGGGCCCGGTGTAACGGATGGCCGGGCATCCGGCGCCAAGGGCGCCAAGGGCAAGCCCCGGCTCGGTCCCGCAGTCCAGTACCGTCCTGGCCGCGGCCTCGGGGTGCTCGGCCATGGCCCGGGAAGTGAATTCGAGGAAATAAGCGGCGCCGGCATAGGCCGCGGCGCCGGCGGCGCTGATCAGCACCACGGGCACGCCGAGCGTCCCGGCGGCGCCGAGCGCGGCGCGCGCATGGGCGAGGTTATGGACGATCAAGGCACGGGCTGTCACTGGCGTTTCCAAGGCGCGCGGTCTGGCCTGACGTAATTAAGGGGACACCATACTTAATTCCTCAATTCACCGAGACGGGCCAAATCACCGAGACGGGGAATTAAGTATGGTGTCCCCTTAATTACCCGCCGCCGCCCCGCCTTCCATGCCTCTTTTTACGCCATGGCGCCGAACCAGGGCAAGGAGCGCGGAACCGAAGGCACTTAGTACAAGCGTCGCCGGTGGGACTGTTGACGGCCTCGGCAGAGGCGGCGTATCTTGAGCCGGTAAGGGAGTTCTTTCACCTCGGCCTGGGGCGCCCCTGGCAATCGCCGGTATTGCCATGGCGATCGACATCGCATGAACGACATAGAAGCCGCCAAGGATCGTCTGGAAAAGGCCATCGTCCGCCTCGACAAGGCGGCCAAGGCGCGTCGCCGAGGCAATGGCAAGGGGGCCAAGGATCTGGAGAAGGCGCTGGCGAAGGCCGAGGCCGAGTGCGGCGAGTGGAAGAAGCGGGCCGAGACCGTCTCGACCCGCCTCGACGCCGCCATCGGCCGGCTCAAGGGCGTCCTGGAGGGCTGACATGGGGCAGGTCGCGGTTACCGTCAACGGGCGCAGCTACGAGGTCGCCTGCGACGACGGTCAGGAGGACCACCTCGTCCGGCTTGCCAGTTATATCGACAAGAAGGTGGCGGAGCTTGTCGCCTCGGTCGGCCAGGTCGGCGATACGCGGCTTCTGGTGATGTCCGCCCTGTTGCTCGCCGATGAATTGTCCGAGGCCTATAGCGAGCTCACCGCCTTGCGTGGCGACGACGACGAGGTCCCGGACAGCGGCCCGGTGCCGGACAGCCCGGTGAACGAGACGCTGGTCGCCGGCATCGAGACCCTGGCCCAGCGCGTCGAGGATATTGCGGCGCACCTTGAACAAGGCTAAAATCTTTCCCAGGGCGGGTGCTGCCCGGTTTGTTAGGCGCCTTTATCCCTGGGACCAACACTACCTCACGGGAGCTGTCCCTGCCGGAGCCGTGGTTCCGGTATATGGCACCCACCTTAACCGTGGGGTCGCAGAGGATATCCGGGGCCGACGGCCGGCGCGGCCCCGTCCACCTTTGGTATAAGCCATCGAATCACACATCACTTGGACGGGAGTCGGGCCTGTGAGTCCTGTCGCCGGCAAACGGGGCTTGAGGGAGTTGGCGCGGGGGAAACGCCGCGCGGCGGCGGCGGCGGCGGGAAACCAGGCCGGTGAACGGCTGCGGCAAGGCTTTCTTTCCGCCTTGCCCTTGCCCCCCGCCCAGGTGGTGGCCGGCTACTGGCCGATGCCCGAGGAAATCGACGTGCGTCCGCTGATGACAAATCTGCATCTCTCGGGCCACGTCCTGGTCCTGCCGGTGGTCGTCGGCCGGGGCCAACCCCTGATCTTCCGCCGGTGGCGTCCCTCCATGGCCCTCGATGCCGGCGTTTACGGCATTTCCGTGCCCGGCGCCGAGGCGCCCGAGGCGACGCCCGGCGTCCTGTTGGTGCCGCTTCTCGCCTTCGATGGCGAAGGCCGCCGGCTTGGCCATGGCGCCGGCTATTATGATCGCACGCTGGCGATGCTCCGGGCCGGCGGCGATATTCTCGCCATCGGCGCGGCCTACGCCGGCCAGCGCATGGACTCCCTCCCCGAAGAGGCGTCGGACCAGCGGCTCGACTGGGTGGTGACCGAGGAAGGGGCGATCAGGACCGGCCGGGTGATGCCATGCCGGGTGGCGACATGAAGGTACTTTTCTTGGGCGACGTGATGGGACGGAGCGGCCGCGAAGCCGTCTTCGAGCACCTGCCCGGTCTTCGCCACCGGCTCAAGATCGATTTCGTCATCGTCAACGGCGAGAACGCCGCCGGCGGTTTCGGCATCACCGAGAAGATCTGCCGGCAGTTCTATGACGCCGGCGCCGACGTCATCACCATGGGAAATCATGTATGGGATCAGCGCGAAACCATCGCCTACATCGAAACCGACAAGCGGCTGTTGCGTCCCGGCAATTACCCCAAGGGCACGCCGGGAAGGGGCGCCGGAGTGTTCGAGACCGAAAAGGGACGCAAGGTCCTGGTGATGCATGTGCTGACGCGGCTGTTCATGGACGCGATGGACGATCCCTTCGCCTGCGTCGAGCGCACCCTCGAGGGCTACCGCCTGGGCGCGACGGTCGATGCCATCGTGCTCGACGTCCATGGCGAGGCGACCAGCGAGAAGATGGCGATGGGCCAGGCCTTCGACGGGCGGGTTTCGCTGGTGGCGGGGACACACACGCATGTTCCGACGGCCGACGCCCAGATCCTGCCCGGCGGCACCGCCTATCAGACCGATATCGGCATGTGCGGCGATTACGATTCGGTGATCGGCATGGAGAAGGCGGCGGCGGTCGCGCGCTTTACCACCAAGATTCGCCGAGAGCGCCTGCAGCCGGCCCAGGGCGAGGCGACGCTCTGCGCGGTTTATCTCGAGACCGACGATGGCACCGGCCTGGCGAGGCGTCTCGAGCCGATCCGTATCGGCGGCCGCCTGGCGCCATCGGCACCGGTTTAGCGCCGGCGGGGCCGGCCCCGGGGGCCTTCGTCGACGAGCGTCAAAATGTTGCCATATTCCGTTGTTAAGAAAATCCGCACCGTTGGTGCGTTTCGCCACTATATATGGTATAGGGGTGGGGTTTTACCTCAGGACCTAGGGGAAAGTCGGTGAATGGCGGGCCATTCCCAGTTCAAGAACATCATGTACCGCAAGGGCGCGCAGGACGCCAAGCGCGCCAAGGTGTTTTCCAAGCTGATCCGTGAGCTCACGGTGGCGGCGCGTTCGGGCCCCGATGCCGCGGCCAATCCCAGGCTGCGCACGGCGATCACGGCGGCCAAGGCGGCGAACATGCCGAAGGAGACGATGGAGCGGGCGATCACGCGTGGCGGCGGCGTCGGCGATGACGCCAACTTCGAGGAGATCCGTTACGAAGGTTACGGGCCCAACGGCGTCGCCGTCATCGTCGAGGCCCTGACCGACAACCGCAACCGCACGGCGGCCGAGATACGGGCGTTGTTCAGCAAGCATGGCGGCTCGCTCGGCGAGACCAACAGCGTGAGTTTCATGTTCGACCATGTCGGCAGCATCTGCTATCCACCCGGTGCCGGATCGGGCGATGAGATATTCGAGGTGGCGCTCGAGGCCGGCGCCGACGACGTGATCTCGAATGAGACCGGGCATGAAATCATTTGTGCCGTCGACGATTTCAGCGCCGTCGCCGAGGCGCTGGAAAAGACCATCGGATCGCCCGCCAGCGCCGGTCTGGTCTGGAGGCCCGAGACCACCGTCGCCATCGGCGACGACGCGGCCGAGACGCTTTTCAAGCTTCTCGAAGGTCTCGACGAAAACGATGACGTTCGCGCGGTGTCCGCCAACTACGAAGTATCCGAGGAAGCCATGCGTAACTTGGGCGCCTAGGAGAAGTTTGACCGAGATGAGATTGTTGGGACTCGACCCGGGTCTGCGAACGACCGGCTGGGGGGTCATCGATGTGGAGGACAACCGTCTGCGTCACGCCGGCAGTGGAAGCGTGCGTTCCGACGCGGCGCTCGACATCGCCGACCGGCTGGTCGAGTTGTTCGAAGGCATCAGCCGGGTGATCGCCGAGTTCGAACCCGATGAGGCGGCGGTGGAAAAGACCTTCGTCAACCGCAACGCCGAATCGACCCTGAAGCTCGGGCTGGCGCGGGGCGTCGTCCTTCTGGCTCCGGCCCGGGCGGGTCTGGCGGTCAGCGAATACGCCCCCAACATGGTCAAGAAGTCCGTCGTCGGCAGCGGCCACGCGGCGAAAGGACAGGTAATGATGATGATCAGGACCCTGTTGCCCGGCGCCGAAGTGGAAGGCGCCGACGCCGCCGACGCCCTGGCGGTGGCGATCTGTCACGCCCATCGGCGGGCGACCGGCCGCCACTGGAAGGCGCCGGAGACGCGGCTGGACCGGGGGCAGGGGCAGTGATCGCCAAGCTCACGGGGGTGGTCGATGGGTGCGGCGAAAACTCGGCCGTCATCGACGTCGGCGGCGTCGGCTATCTGGTGTTCTGCTCCGGGCGCACGCTTGCCGGGCTTCCCGCCAGCGGCCAGGCGGTCAGCCTTCATATTGACACCCACGTGCGCGAGGACCACATCCACCTCTACGGCTTCGGCGATACCGCCGAACGCGACTGGTTCCGGCTGCTGACGACGGTGCAGGGCGTCGGCGCCCGGGTGGCGCTGGCGATCCTCACCGCGCTGCCGGCGAGCGGGCTGGCGGAGGTGATCGTCGCGGCGGACAGGGCGGCGTTGTGTCAGGCCAACGGCGTTGGCGCCAAGCTTGCCGGGCGCATCCTCGGCGAGTTGCAGGACAAGGTCGGCAAGCTTGCCGGGGACGCGCCGGTAGCGCTGGCGGCGGGTGGCGGTGGCGTGGTCACCGGCGGGACACAATTGGATGCGATCTCGGCCCTGGTCAATCTCGGCTACCGGCGGGCGGAAGCCTTCGGGGCCGTCGCCTCCGCCGTCCGGCGTCTTGGCGACGGCACGCCGGTGGAGGAGTTGATCCGGTCCGGCCTCAGGGATCTCGGAGCGGCGGGGGAAGCATGAGCGAGGCAAGGTCATGAGCGAGGCACGCACCGTCGCGCCGGAAGTTTCCGCCGCCGACGGCGAGGAAGCGACCCTTCGCCCGCGGACCCTTTCCGATTTCACCGGCCAGCGCAAGGTGTGCGACAACCTCCGGGTGTTCATCGCCGCCGCCGCCGGCCGCGCCGAGGCGCTCGACCATGTCATGCTGTCGGGGCCGCCGGGTCTCGGCAAGACGACCCTGGCCCAGATCATCGCCCGCGAACTCGGTGTCGGCTTTCACGCCACCTCCGGGCCGGTCATACTGAGGTCCGGCGATCTCGCCGCCGTCCTGACCAATCTCCAACCCAGGGACGTGCTGTTCATCGACGAGATGCACCGGCTCCAGCCGGCGGTCGAGGAAATCCTCTACCCGGCGATGGAGGATTTTCAACTCGACCTGATGATCGGCGAGGGGCCGGGCGCGCGTTCCGTGCGCATCGATCTGCCGCCCTTCACCCTCATCGGCGCGACGACGCGCACCGGCCTCATCACCAATCCCTTGAGAGAGCGCTTCGGCATCCCGCTGAGGCTCGACTTCTACGATGTCGAGGAGTTGGAGCGGATCGTGCGGCGCGGCGCCCGGGTGCTGGGCATGGCGCTCGAGGATGACGGTGCCAGGGAGATCGCGCGGCGCGCGCGGGGCACCCCCAGGGTCGCCGCCAGGCTGTTGCGCCGGGTGCGCGATTTCACCGCGGTCTCCGGCGCGTCGCCGATCGACGCCGCCGCCGCCGACGCCGCGCTCAACCGGCTGGAGGTCGATGAAAGCGGTCTCGACGCCATGGACCGGCGCTATCTCAGATGCTTTGCCGATCACTATGGCGGGGGACCGGTCGGCGTCGAGACCCTGGCGGCGGCGCTTTCCGAGCAGCGCGACGCCTTGGAAGAGGTCATCGAACCCTATCTCCTCCAGCAGGGCTTCATCCAACGCACCCCGCGCGGGCGCATGCTGGCGGAACGCGGCTGGCGTCATCTGGACCTCGAGCCGCCGGCCGCCGATGGGGGGCAGCTCGGACTTCTCGACGCCGCGTCCGCCAACGCAGAGGCGCCGGAGGGCTATGACGATGCCTAGTACCAACCACGACCAAGGTTTCCGTGACGGCGTTCACCTTCATCCCCTGCGGGTCTATTACGAGGACACCGACGCCGGCGGCGTGGTTTATTACGCCAACTACCTTAAATTCGCCGAGCGCGCGCGCACCGAAATGTTGCGCGACCTCGGGGTCGATCCGCCGGCGCCGGCGGCCCGCGAGGGCGTCGCTTTCGCCGTCAGCCGCCTGGAGGTGGATTACCTGGCGCCGGCGCGCCTCGACGACGAGCTGACGGTGCAAACCAGAATCATCAAGCTATTCGCCGCGACACTCGAGGCCGAACAGATCATCAGCCGTGGCGCTACCGAGTGTGCGCGCCTCATCGTGCGTCTCGCCTGTGTCAACAGGGCGGGGCGGCCGGTCCGCCTGCCGGAACGCATCCTCACCGCGCATCGGTCCGTAACCGACGCGCCGAAGCCCAGCCAACTCCGGTCCCCAGTCAAGAAGCGAGCATAGAACCATGGATCCGACCGCCATAGATCCGTCCGTCATCGAATCCGTCGCCTTGGGCGGCTCGATCGCCGCCGCCGACCTCTCGATCTGGAGCCTGTTCCTGCGCGCGGATGTGGTCGTCAAACTCACCATGCTGATCCTCGTCGTGGCCTCGTTCTGGTGCTGGGCGATCATCTTCGAGAAATTCCTGCGCATGCGCCGCCTGGTGGAGGAGGCCAGCCAGTTCGAGGACGCCTTCTGGTCGGGCGGATCCCTCGAAGACCTGTACGAGCGCATCGGCGCCCGTCCCAGCGACCCGATGGAAAGCCTGTTCGCCGCGGCGATGCGCGAATGGCGGAACTCGATCTCGAGGGGAATGCAGGTGAACGAGACATCGCAGGTGTCTCTCCAGCAGCGCGTCGAATGGGTGATGAGCACCGCCTTGGGCCGCGAGATGGAACGGCTGGAAAAGCACATGTTCATCTTGGCCTCGGTCGGCTCGACGGCGCCCTTCGTCGGTCTGTTCGGTACGGTGTGGGGCATCATGAACAGTTTCCAGGCCATCGCCATGTCGAAGAACACCTCGCTTGCCGTCGTCGCGCCCGGCATCGCCGAGGCGCTGTTCGCGACCGCCCTTGGCCTGGTGGCGGCGATCCCGGCGGTGGTGGCCTATAACAAGTTTTCCAATGACCTCGGCCGCTACGCCGGGCGGCTCCAGGCGTTCATCGGCGACTTCAACGCCATTCTGTCCCGTCAATTGCAGGAGAAGGGTTGAACATGGCGATGATGATGAATGGCGGGCGTAGCGGCGGCGGGCTCGCCAAGGGCCACGACTACCGCCCGATGAGCGAAATCAACGTCACGCCCATGGTCGACGTGATGCTGGTTCTCCTCATCATATTCATGGTGACGGCGCCGCTCTTGACCGTCGGCGTGCCGGTGGATCTGCCGAAGACCGAGGCCTCCATGCTCCCCGGCAAGGACGAGCCGCTGGTCATCACCATCGACGGCATGGGCCGCGTTTTCCTCCAGGAAACCGAGATCGAGCTCGAGAAGCTGGTGCCCAGGCTGAGGGCGATCACGGCAAACAAGCAGAACACCAGGATATTCGTTCGTGGTGACCGCTCGGTGTTCTATGGCCAGGTCATGGAGGTCATGGGCACCGTCAATGCCGCCGGCTTCGCCAAGGTGGCGCTGATCGTCGAGTTGCCCACGGACCTGGCGAACTCGAAGACGGGCAAGAAGGGAAAATAGATTATGCGCCGGGGCATGATATTTTCCGCCGGACTGCATATCGCGGTGATCGTCCTGGCCGTCCTGGGTCTGCCCATATTGTTCGACCGCGCGCCGACGGCCGATCCCCCGATCACCGTCGAGTTGGTGCGAATATCGGACAAGACCA
>JADFJG010000020.1:17576-39405 GCA_022566265.1 Pseudomonadota bacterium
TTTTCCGCCGGACTGCATATCGCGGTGATCGTCCTGGCCGTCCTGGGTCTGCCCATATTGTTCGACCGCGCGCCGACGGCCGATCCCCCGATCACCGTCGAGTTGGTGCGAATATCGGACAAGACCAGGATGCTTCCGGCGCCCCCGAAACCGAAGCCGAAGCCTTCCCGCAAGCGCCCCGTCAAGCCCAAGCCGGAACCGGTGAAGCCCAAGGCCGCCGCTCTCCCGCCGCCGCCGCCGCCCGATCTGGCGAAGCTCGAACCGGTGCCGGTGCCCAAGGCCAAGCCCAAGCCCAAGCCCAAGCCCAAGGTCAAGGTCAAGAAGCCGCCGCCCAAGCCGAAGGTCAAGGAGCGAAAACGCCGCAAGCCGCGGCTGGCGAAGATCAAGCCCCGGCACAAGCCTCTGGCCCCGCGCGAGGACTTCGTCGATTCGGTGCTCAAGGACGTGAGCAAGGAAAAGCCGCGCGAGAAAGAGAAGAAACCCGATAAGAAAGTCGTGAAGAAGACCGAGCCGGCCCCGCCACGGCCGCGGCCGAGCCTCGACCAGCGTCTGACCATCAGCGAGCTCGACTCCATCCGCCGCCAGATCGAGGCCTGTTGGAGCATTCCCGCCGGGGCGCGTGATGCCGAGAACCTCATCGTCGATATCTCGGTGGTGATGAACCCGGATGGCACCGTGCAGAGAGCGGAAATCGTTGACCGGTCGCGATTGACGAGTGATCCTTTCTACCGGGCCGCCGCCGAGAGCGCCCTTCGCGCGGTTCTCCATCCACGGTGCAGCCCGCTGATACTGCCGCCGCGGAAATACCAGCAGTGGAGAAGATTCACCCTGAGCTTCAATCCCAAGGAATTGATCGGATCCTAGGAAGACGAAAGTGTCATGAGAAAAGTGAATGCACCTGGTAACGTCAGGGGAACCTGGGCAAGAGCGGTCCTGGCGGGCGCCATATTGGCGGTGTCGCTCGGGCTTGGCGCCGGCGGCGCCAAAAGCGAGCCCAAGATCGACATCACGCGCGGGCGGGTGGAACCCCTGCCCCTCGCCATCACCAACTTCGTCGGCGATGCCGAGAACGAGAAGCAGATCGGCCGGGATGTCGCCCGGGTGGTCTCGGCCGACCTCGAAAGCTCGGGTCTGTTCAAGCCGATAGACCCCGAGGCCTTCATCCAGACCCTGTCATCCCTGCAGGTCCAACCGCGCTTCAGCGACTGGCGCGTGATCAGCGCCCAGGCCCTGGTCAACGGCGCCGCCAAAATCCAGCCCGACGGACGGCTGAAGGTGGAATTCCGCCTGTGGGACGTGTTCGCCGAAAAGCAAATGGTCGGCCTCGCCTATTTTACCACCCCCCAGAGTTGGCGCCGGGTGGCCCACATCATTTCCGACGCCATCTACAAGCGGATCACCGGCGAGGAAGGCTATTTCGATACCCGCATCGTCTACGTCGCCGAACGCGGCCCGCGTCTCAGACGGATCAAGCGGCTGGCCATCATGGACTATGACGGCGAGAACCCCCGTTTCCTGACCGATGACCGCAATCTGGTGCTGACGCCGCGCTTTTCGCCGACGACTCAGGAGATCACCTATCTTTCCTTCGTCAACAACAAGCCCCGGGTCTACATCCTCGACATCGATACCTTGCAACAAGAGGTCCTTGGCGAATTTCCGGGTATGACCTTCGCGCCGCGCTTTTCACCCGACGGCAACAAGGTCATCATGTCGATGGCCACCGACGGTAATTCCGACATCTACACCATGGACCTCAGGACGCGGCAGGTTAAGCGGTTGACCAACCATTCGGCGATCGATACCGCGCCATCCTATTCGCCTGACGCCCAGAATGTCGTCTTCGAATCGGACCGGGGCGGCAGCCAGCAGCTTTACGTCATGAGCCGGGACGGCGGAGGTGTGAAGCGTATCAGCTTCGGCAAGGGGCGTTATGCGACGCCGGTCTGGTCGCCCCGCGGTGATCTGATCGCTTTCACCAAGCTGCACCGCGGCAGCTTTTACATCGGCATCATGCGTACCGACGGCTCCGGCGAACGGCTGCTGACCGAGAGCTTCCTGGTCGAAGGCCCCACCTGGGCGCCGAACGGCCGGGTACTGATGTTTTTCCGCCAGACGCCGGCGGACGATCAGGGCCGCGGCGCGACCACGCGCCTCTATTCCATCGACATCACGGGATACAACGAACGCGAGCTCGTCACCCCGATGGATGCTTCGGACCCGGCGTGGTCTCCCTTGATCCCGTGAAAGCCGGTGGGCTGACTCGACGGACGGAGTGAAAGGCGATGTAAGATGAAAATTCGCGGATTCAGTGGCCGAAAGCTTGTCAGGGGTGATTTACGCTCCTATATTGAACCGGCGTTAACCGTTCGTTCATGGCTCGTTCATACATTCAGAAAATCGCTCCGATATTACTCTCTTCCTACGGAAGATCTCACTGAGAGGGGATAGCACTATGGCATTCCGAACCTTGAGTCTTTTTGCCGCGGTTTTGCTCTTGGCTGCGTGCGAGACTCCTTCAGACCAAACCGGCACCACATCCGGCCAGGGCGCGGCGGGCAAGACCTCGTCGGTCGACCAGGGCGCGGCGGGTACGACTACGACACCGGCACCGGCTAAGAGACCGCTGTCGGCGATACTGACGGGCGATGTCGGCGACCGCGTGTTTTTCGACTTCGACAAGTACAGTCTCAAGGCCAAGGCGCGGCAAACCCTGGAGCGCCAGGCGACGTTCCTCAAGAACAACGCCGGCGTGAAGGTGGCCCTCCAGGGGCACGCCGATGAACGCGGCACGCGCGAGTACAACCTGGCCCTCGGCGATAGGCGCGCCAATGCGGCGAAAGACTACCTCATGGCCTTGGGCATCAACCCGAACCGTATGACCATTATCAGTTACGGCAAGGAACGCCCGGCCGTGGCGGGATCGAACGAGGCCGCCTGGTCTCAGAACCGCCGCGCGGTGACGGTTATCTCAGAAGGTGCCGGCAGCTAGAAGCTGAAGGTATCCCCCGACTCTGTAGTCGACAGAGTTCCGGCGCCTGCCCGGCTGCGAGGTTTGCGGCGAACCTTCCGGTTGGGCAAGGCGCCTTATTTATGCCAAGAATAGGGACCACGCTGGCCGATGCGTTCGCAACCACCGGTCCATCCGGGTGACGAGGGCCATGCCATGATGGGACATAAGGCCATTCCCTGTAACGCCGGCGGTATCCTCCGGCCACCGCCGGCGCGGTCGTGCGTCGTCCTCTTGGGCTTTTGTGCCGCCCTGTTTTTCGGCCCGCTGGCGGTCGTCCCGGCGGCGGCCCAACAGTCGGACCTGCGGATGCTGCTGGACCGTCTCGACCGCGTCCAGCGCGAGTTGAGCACCCTTCAACGTCAGGTCTACCAGGGCCGGGAGCCGCCGGCGCCGGCCACCGGGCCGGTGCCCGCCCGATCGCCGGCGGGCGCCGCGACACGCCCTCCCCCGGCGGCGAGACTGCAGGTGAAGCTCGATGAAATCGAAGTCCAGTTGCGGGGTTTGACCGGCAAGCTCGAGGAACTCAACCACAACAACAATCAGCTGGGCGCGCGCATCGATAAACTGGCGGCCGATATCAACCTTCGGTTAAGCGCGATCGAGAACAGGGCCGCCGCCGCTCCGGCCGGCGCCGCCGCCGGAGCGCTGGGCGCCGGCGTCGTCGGGGGGCCTCGGGACAGGACGCGGAGCCAGGCTTTGCCGGGCGCCGAACCGCCGGGCGCGCTCGGCACGATCCCCGTGGGCGAAGCCCAGGCGCCCAGCTTGGCGGCACTCGCCAATGCCCAGCCGGCGGCATCGGTGCTGCCGGCCGGCACGCCGGAGGAGCAATACAGGTTCGCCTACAAGCTTCTGATCCAGACGGATTATGTCGATGCCGAGAACGCCTTTCGCGCCTTCGTCACCGCCCATCCCGATCACAAGCTGGCGGGCAATGCCCATTACTGGCTGGGCGAAACCTACTACGTGCGCAACGACTTCAACAGCGCCGCAAGGACCTTCGCCGAGGGTTACCGGAAGTTCCCCAAAAGCGCCAAGGGACCGGACAACCTTCTCAAGCTCGGTCTCTCCCTGGCGCGTCTCGGCAACAAACAGGATGCCTGCGTGACCTTCGCCCGCCTGTCCAAGGAATTTCCCAAGGCGCCGCCCAATATCATCGGCCGCGCCAAGGCCGAGCGCAAAAACAATGGCTGCAAGTGATCGGGCGGTACGCCCGCCGAGCCACTATCCACACCGGTGACCGAGCCCCTGAACGCGCCTGAGTTCCGCGCCCTGATGGCGGCGCTGGGACCCTTCGAGCGGTCCCCCCATCTCGCCGTCGCGGTGTCCGGTGGCGCCGACAGCATGGCGCTCTGCCTGCTTGGGGATGGTTGGGCGCGGGCCCGGGGAGGGCGGGTGACGGCGCTCACCGTCGACCATGGCCTCCGCCCCGGATCGGGCGCCGAAGCGCGCCGGGTGAAGGCATGGCTGGGCAAGCGCGGCATTCCCCATCATGTGCTCCGCTGGACGGCGGCGGGGGAAGGGGAGATGCCCGGCGCCAACCTCCAGGCGCTGGCGCGCGCCGCGCGGTACCGGCTGCTCGCCGGGTGGTGCCGCAAGCGGCACGTGCTCCACCTTCTGCTCGCTCATCACCTGGAGGACCAGGCGGAAACCTTCCTCTTGCGTCTCGGGCGGGGCAGCGGCATCCACGGTCTGGCCGCCATGGCGGCGGTCACCGGGATCGAGGGGGTTCGTCTGCTTCGCCCCCTGCTGACGGTGCCGAAGGCGCGGCTCCGGGCCAATCTGCGCCGCCGCGGCCAAGCCTGGATCGAGGACCCGTCCAACCAGGACCCGGCTTTCGCCCGCGTGCGCCTGCGCGCCCTGATGCCGGTCTTCGCCGGCGTCGGAATGGACGCCCAACGCCTGACCCGGACGGCGAACGCCATGGGCCGCGCGCGAAGGGCGCTGGAGGAAGCGACGGTGACGCTTCTTGCCGGCGCGGTGGAAATCTATCCCGCCGGCTATTGCCTGGTGCGTCCGGATTTACTTCGCGCGGCGCCCGACGAGGTGGCTTTGCGCGCCCTGGCGCGGACCTTGACGTGCGTCGGCGGCGCCGTCTACCCGCCTCGCTTCGACCGCCTGGAACGGCTTCACCGGGCCCTCGCCGAGGGCCGGTTGACATCGGCGCGGACCCTTGGCGGCTGCCGTATCGGGCCGGCCGGAGACGATCGGTTGCTGGTCAGCCGCGAAAGGGCGGCGATGTCCCCGGCGGTCCCCGTCGTGGCTGGTGGGACACTCAGTTGGGACGGGCGCTTCGTGGTCGAGCTCGGCAAGGCGGAAAAGCCAACCGGCGAAGGCCGGGGCAGGGGAGGGACCGGCGAAGACCGGGGGAGGGGAGGAAAAGCTGTATCGGACGCCGTCCTCGACGCGCTGGGTCGTGATGGATGGGCGGAGATCGCCGGGATTCGGCCGGAATTGAGATCGACGCCGATTCCCCCTCCGGTGCGCCCGACCCTGCCCGCCCTGAAAGACGCCGATGGCGTCCTCTCGGTGCCCCATCTGGGTTATCGGCGCCCCTCGGGAGGCGCTGGAAACCCTTGGATTTCCAGGATTTCTTGCGCCCCGGCGCAACCCCTGGCGGGGGCCGGCTTTACGGTTGTTTAAAGAAGCTTTTGTTACTATGTAAATAGGGCGTTAACGTGGTAAAATGGACCTTGACGCCCAGTCGTATACGTCCGGAATCTCAGGGATTGGATGCGCCGGCAAGGGATGGTGTGAGACGTGAATAAATTCGGCAAGAACCTGATGTTGTGGGTGATTATCGGCCTTCTGCTGATCGCCCTTTTCAACCTGTTCCAGGCGCCCGCGGGCCGTGGAACCCAGCCGCCGCTGCAATTCTCCGACTTCCTGGAGGGGGTGAAGAGCGGCCGGGTCAATGACGTCACCATCAAGGGCAACAGTATCACCGGCCATTTCAAGGATAACCAGGCCTTTTCCACCTATGCGCCGAACGATCCCACTCTGATCGCCACCCTGACCGAGAACGGCGTCAGGATTTCCGCCGCGCCGGCGGACGACGGCGGCCCATCGCTGCTCGGCATCCTGGTGTCTTGGTTCCCGATGCTTCTCCTCATCGGCGTTTGGATTTTCTTCATGCGCCAGATGCAATCGGGTGGCGGCAAGGCCATGGGGTTCGGCAAGTCCCGGGCGCGGCTGCTCACCGAGAAGTCGGCCCGGGTGACCTTCGATGACGTGGCCGGTATCGACGAATCCAAGCAGGAACTCGAGGAAGTGGTCGATTTCCTCAAGGACCCGCAGAAGTTCCAGCGCCTCGGCGGTAAGATTCCCAAGGGCGTTTTGCTGGTCGGCCCGCCGGGCACCGGCAAGACCTTGCTCGCCCGCGCCATCGCCGGAGAGGCGAACGTGCCGTTCTTCACCATCTCGGGCTCCGACTTCGTCGAGATGTTCGTCGGTGTCGGTGCCTCGCGCGTGCGCGACATGTTCGAGCAGGGCAAGAAGAACGCGCCCTGCATCATCTTCATCGACGAGATCGACGCCGTCGGCCGTCACCGCGGCGCCGGGCTCGGTGGCGGCAATGACGAGCGCGAGCAGACCCTGAACCAGCTTCTCGTCGAAATGGACGGGTTCGAGGCCAACGAGGGCGTGATCCTGATCGCCGCCACCAACCGGCCCGACGTGCTCGATCCGGCGTTGCTCCGCCCCGGCAGGTTCGACCGCCTGGTCGTGGTGCCCAATCCGGATATCCTCGGCCGCGAGAAGATCCTGAAGGTGCATATGCGCAAGGTGCAGATAGCGCCGGACGTCAACGCCCATGTGATCGCCCGCGGCACGCCGGGATTCTCGGGCGCCGATCTCGCCAATCTGGTCAACGAGGCGGCGCTTCTGGCGGCGCGCATGAACAAACGCTTCGTCACCATGGCCGAATTCGAGACCTCCAAGGACAAGGTCATGATGGGCACCGAGCGCCGGTCCATGGTGATGACCGAGGAAGAGAAGAGGCTCACCGCCTATCACGAGGCGGGCCACGCCCTGGTGGCGTTGCACGCGCCGGGCCATGACCCGCTCCATAAGGTGACGATCATCCCCCGCGGCCGCGCGCTCGGCATGACCCTGGCGCTTCCCGAAAGGGACCGCTATGGCTTCACGAAGAGGGAGCTTAAGGCCAAACTGATGATGATGTTCGGCGGCCGGGTGGCGGAGGAGATCGTCTTCGGCAAGAACAACGTCACCACCGGGGCGGGCGACGATATCCGCCAGGCCACCGATCTGGCGCGCCGCATGGTCACGGAATGGGGCATGAGCGACAAGCTCGGGCCGTTGCGCTATCACGACAACGAGGAAGAGATCTTCCTTGGCCACTCCGTCACCCAGCGCAAGAATTTGTCGGATGCCACCGCCAAGGTGATCGACGAAGAAATCCGGCGCTTCGTCAACGGCGGCCAGAGGAGCGCCCGCAAGATCATCACCGAACGCATCGACGATCTGCACAAGTTGGCCAAGGGGCTGTTGGAGTACGAGACCCTCTCGGGGGAAGATATCGTGGTGGTTCTCAATGACCAGCCCGTCGTGCGCCCCTCGGACGAGGACGCCGCGGCCACGGACGAGGGCCGCCGGGCCTCGGTGCCGTCGAGCGGCCGTAAACGCAAGGCGTCGCCTGGCAAGCTCGAGCCGGAGCCCCAGCCGGGGAGCTGAGCCGCTTGGGCGTGCTTCGTGGCGACCCGCCGGCGGCGGCGGGTCCGCGCTTGATCCAGGCCTTTCCCGACATCACCGATGAGACCGCCGTGACGGTCTATTTGCGGCCCCTCGGCATCATTTCGGGCGCCGAGGCGAAGCGGGTGGGGCGGTTCGGCGAGGGCCGCCCGGTTGCCGGCGGCGAGGCGGTATTCGATCGTTGCGAGCTGATCGTCCGCGAAGGCGGGCGGATCGCATCGGTCGTCGCCGGGGTGAGCGAGATCGGCGATTGGGCGGCGGCCCGGGGCGGTCCGGTCCTTCACCGTATCGACCGGCTTGTCGACAACCTGACCGGCCGGCGCCCGCCCTTCGCGGGTCTTTCACTGGACAAGCCCCTGATCATGGGGATCGTCAACGTCACCCCCGACAGCTTCTCCGACGGTGGTGATTTCGCCGACGCCGGCGATGCCATCGCCCATGGCGAGGCCCTGGCGGCGGCGGGGTCGGATATCCTCGATGTCGGCGGCGAGTCCACCCGCCCGAACGCGACGCCGGTCGCGGAGGCGGACGAACTCGCCCGCGTGTTGCCGGTGATCCATGGTCTCGCCAAGGGCAAGACGCCGATTTCGATCGACACCCGCAAGCCCGGCGTGATGGCGGCGGCCTTGCGGGGCGGCGCCGCCGTCATCAACGATATCACCGCGCTTGACTTCGATCCCGAAAGCCTCGAGGTGGTGAGGAGGAGCGGGGCGCCGGTCATCCTCATGCATTCCCAGGGCGATCCCCAGACCATGCAGCTGGCGCCGAGCTACCTCGACGCCCCACTCGATATCTTCGATTACCTCGAGGCCAGGGTCGAGGCCTGCGAGGCGGCGGGGATCGGGCGCGAGCGTATCGCCGTCGACCCTGGTGTCGGCTTCGGCAAGACCGCCGGTCACAACATCGAGATCCTGAGGTCGCTGGCGCTGTACCATGGACTCGGTTGCGCCATCGTTCTCGGGGTGTCGCGCAAGGGGTTCGTGGGCCGCCTCGCCGGTGCCAAGGATCCGAAGGACCGCTTGCCGGCCTCCCTTGCCGGGGCGTTGATGGCGCTCGATCAGGGGGTGCAGATACTGCGCGTGCATGATGTCGCCGAGACGGTCCAGGCCGTTGCCGTCTGGCGGGCCCTGCGGTCCGGAACCGAAGTCAAGACGACCGGGTCGTCTTGACTTCGGAGCCCGCGACCGCGGGCCGCCGCTTATGCGGCGAAGCCAAGGGCGCGGACGCGCCCGCCCGGCGTTTGAGGGGGGCGGGAAAAATTCAAGACGACCGGGTCGTTTTGACTTTCGGAGCCCGCGACCGCGGGCCGCCGCTTATGCGGCGAAGCCAAGGGCGCGGACGCGCCCGCCCGGCGTTTGAGGGGGGCGGGAAAAATTCAAGACGACCGGGTCGTTTTGACTTCGGAGCCCGCGACCGCGGGCCGCCGCTTATGCGGCGAAGCCAAGGGCGCGGACGCGCCCGCCCGGCGTTTGAGGGGGGCCAGAAAGAATCAAGACGACCGGGTCGTCTTGACTTCGGAGCCCGCGACCGCCCGGCGCTTGAGGGGGCTGAAAAATTCAAAACCCGTCGGGCGTGTCCATGGCGCGGTTTTCTGCTATAAGACCGCTCGCCATTTGTAGGTAAGGTGAATATGGCCCGCAAGCTCTTCGGCACGGACGGTATCCGTGGCACCGCCAATATCGAGCCGATGACGGCCGGCATCGCTTTGCGCGTCGGCCTCGCGGCCGGGCGTGAGTTCACCCGAGGCGGACATCGCCACCGGGTCGTCATCGGCAAGGACACGCGGCTTTCCGGATACATGCTCGAGCCGGCGCTCACCGCCGGCTTCATTTCGGTCGGCATGGACGTGATCCTGGTCGGACCGCTGCCGACACCGGCGGTCGCCATGCTGACGCCAAGCCTCAGGGCCGATCTCGGCGTCATGATCTCGGCCTCCCATAACCCCTTCGAGGACAATGGCATCAAGCTTTTCGGGCCCGATGGCTATAAGCTTGGCGACGAGGTCGAGTCCCGCATCGAGGCGCGCATGGCCGGAGACATGGCCGGCGATCTCGCGCCGCCGGGCGACCTTGGGCGGGCGGTGCGGCTCGATGACGCCGTCGGGCGCTATATCGAGTTCGTCAAGGGCACCTTCCCCAAGGGCCTTACCCTCGAGGGTCTCAAGGTGGTCGTCGATTGCGCCAACGGCGCCGCCTACAGGGTGGCGCCGACGGTGTTGCGCGAGCTTGGCGCCGAGGTCATCAGTCTTGGTGTCGAGCCCGACGGGTTCAACATCAACCAGGACCGCGGCAGCACCAGCCCCGGCGCCATGATCGAGACCGTGGTGGCCGAAGGCGCCGATATCGGCCTGGCGCTGGACGGCGACGCCGACCGGCTGGTGATCGGCGACGAGAACGGGGCGCTGCTTGACGGCGATCAGGTGATGGCCCTGGTGGCCAAGTGCTGGCACCAATCGGGCCGGCTCACGGGCGGCGGGGTGGTGGCGACGGTGATGTCCAATCTCGGGCTCGAGCGCTATCTCGCCGAGCTTGGTCTTAAGCTTGTGCGCACCCAGGTCGGTGACCGCTACGTGGTCGAGAAAATGCGCGCCGGCGGCTTCAACATCGGCGGCGAGCAGTCGGGCCACATCATTCTCGGCGACTACGCCACCACCGGCGACGGCTTGATCGCGGCGCTCCAGGTGCTCGCCGCCGTCGTCGAAGCCGGCCGCCCGGTGAGCGAGGTGGGCCGGCTGTTCGAACCCCTTCCCCAGTTTCTGCGCAGTGTCCAGATCGCCGGCGCGCGGCCGCTACAAAGCGCCGAGGTCAAGGAACGGATCCGCGACGCCGAGCTTAGCCTCGGCGACCGAGGCCGGCTGTTGATCCGCGAATCGGGCACCGAGCCGGTCATCCGGATCATGGCGGAGGGCGAGGACGAGGCCTTGGTCGGCCGCGTCGTCGACGATATCGCCGACGCCATTTCACGCGTCGTGGGCTGACTTTCAAGGGGTGGGCCGAGGGCCCGCCGATATCTCGGGCGCGAATCCAAATGGCCCTCGGTGGAAACGCCGAAATCGACCTATGTGGCAATTTCTAGGCTCGACTTCCGGCCCATGTTCTTGCATTACTGTGCTTGCGCGTCGGTGACGGGCTGCCGGTGGCCTTGGTCTCGATTCGCGCCGATCAAGCGGGCCAAAAAAAATACCAAGAAGTACCATGCCGTTCCATTGGGTAATACCAAAGGTCCTTGATAATGACCCCTAGAGATCGGGCAGGCGATGCGTCGGGCCATCGGGCGGGTAGCAGGGAAGCCGCCGGCGACCCAGGCTCCGCCGGAGGCTTCGCCGAGGCGAGTGCACCGCATCCACCCTCCGCAGCGGCAGCAACTGTCCGCCCTACAACTCCGGAAGGCGGGAAGGTGCCGCTGCTGCGGAGGACGGGTCGTCAAGGTTTTCCGACGCGCGGCGGCGGTTCGCATGCCCGACCGGAACGGCGGCTTCCCAAGGCTTTCGGACGGCCCAATACTTGTAGGCGGGCCGCATGGCTTCCGATGTTTCACATCGCCGCGCCCGGGGGTCGCGGGGGCGCCCCCCGCATTTATAGAGCCGGGGGGACACCCCCCGTGGCCCCCCGGGGCGCTCCTAGCCGAAAACCTTGGGAAACCGTCTCTAGGGGTCATTATCAAGGACCTTTGGTATAAAGGGAGATTGGCGGTTTGCAAGGTCGTGTTCTCATCATCGCCGGGTCTGACTCGGGCGGCGGCGCGGGTATCCAGGGCGACATCAAGACGGTCACCGCGCTTGGCGCCTATGCCTCCACCGCGATCACGGCGCTGACCGCCCAGAGCACCGAGGGCGTGTTCGCCGTCGAGAACGTGTCCCCGGACTTCATCGCCCGGCAGATAGACCTCGCGCTTTCCGATATCGGCGCCGACGCCATCAAGACCGGCATGCTCCATAACGCCGAGGTCATCGAGGCCGTCTGCGGCGCACTGGCGCGCAAGGGCGGCGACATCCCGATCGTCGTCGACCCGGTCACGGTCGCCAAGGGCGGCCAGTCGCTGTTGGACATCGCGGCGATCGGGGCGCTCAAGAGGGACCTCATCGTCAAGGCCCTGATCGTCACCCCGAACACCACCGAGGCGGAATCGCTCATGGGCATGGACATCAACACCTTCGAGGACATGCAACACGCGGCGAAAATGGTCGCGACGCTTGGGCCCAAGGCGGTGTTGCTGAAGGGCGGCCACCTCTCGGGCGAGGTCGTCACCGACATCTACGTCGAGGACGGCGAGATGGAGTTTATCGAGAGCCCGCGCATCGACACGGTCCATACCCATGGCACCGGATGCGCGCTGGCCTCGGCCATCGCCACCGGGCTGGCCCAGGGAATGGCGCTAAGGGCCGCGGTGTTCCGCGCCCACGCCTATGTGCAAGAAGCGATTCGCACGGCGCCGGGCCTCGGCCACGGCCATGGCCCGTTGAACCACGCCCACACGGTCAAACCGTTCCAGGTATAAGGAAGAAGCGAACGGCCGTCTTGGCGCCCGGCGCGAGCCTTCCCATTCATCGGTATCCCCGCTATTAGAAGGGGCGCGGAGGCGTCCGCCCGGCGTTTGAGGGGGGTGGACCCGAAAGTCCAAATGACCGGGTCGTTTTGACTTTCGGAGCCCGCGACCGCGGGCCGCCGCTTATGCGGCGAAGCCAAGGGCGCGGACGCGCCCGCCCGGCGTTTGAGGGGGAATAGAGAAGTCACTACGCTTGTGACTTCTCGTAAAGAGCGGAGGTCAAGAGTGGAGACATACAGGATCGCCGTCATTCCGGGCGATGGCATCGGCAAGGAGGTGGTGCCCGAGGGTATCCGCGTGCTCGACGCCGCCGGTGCGCGCTTCGGCTTCGAATTCGACTGGCACGAGTTTCCCTGGAGTTGCGAGACCTATGCCGAGACCGGCCGCATGATGCCGGAAGACGGGCTCGACCAAATCCGCGGTCACGACGCCATATTCCTCGGCGCCGTCGGCTTCCCCGGCGTTCCCGACCATGTCTCGCTCTGGGGTCTGTTGATCCCGATCCGCCGCGCCATGAACCAGTACATCAACCTACGCCCGGTGAGGCTGCTGGCGGGCGTGACCTCGCCGCTGGCCGGCCGGACGGCCGAGGACATCGACTTCGTCGTCGTGCGCGAGAACGTCGAGGGCGAGTATTCGGAGATCGGCGGGCGCCTCTATGGCGGTACGGACGCGGAGATGGTGGTGCAGGAAAACGTCTTCACCCGCAAAGGGGTGGACCGGGTCATGCGTTATGCCTTCGAGCTTGCCGCCGGGCGGGCGAAAAAGCACCTGACCTCGGCCACCAAATCCAACGGCATCATCCACACCATGCCCTTTTGGGACGAGCGCTTCAGGACGGTGGCGGCGGATTATCCCGACATCAGGACCGACCAGTATCACATCGACATCCTGTGCGCCCATTTCGTCGCCCATCCCGACTGGTTCGACGTCGTCGTCGGCTCCAACCTGCTGGGCGACATCCTGTCCGACCTCGGCCCGGCGATAGCGGGCTCCATCGGCATCGCGCCGTCGGCCAACATCAACCCCGAACGCGAATTCCCCTCGATGTTCGAGCCGGTCCACGGCTCGGCGCCGGACATCGCCGGCCAGGGCATCGCCAATCCCATCGGCCAGGTCTGGTCCGGGGCGATGATGCTCGATCATCTGGGACAAGGGGAAGCGGCGAAGGCGGTGGAAGCGGCGATCGAGGCGGTGCTGGTGGACAAGGACCTGCTGACACCCGACATGGGCGGCAAGGCGACGTGCGGGGAACTCGGCAAGGCCATTGCCGGCGCCATCTGAAATCCGCCTCGATCTCGCCGAAAGCCCGGCGATCTCGGCCACGTCCGGGACCTTTTCGTGGAATACGGCGCGTCGCGCGGGATCGGCTATCGGCGCATGAGGCTCGATACCATCGCCAACATGTGCGCCGCGCAAGCGCTTTACCGCTTCCTGGGATTCGCTGAAATCCCGCCCTATTACGACAACCCGCTGGAAGGCGTGGTCTATTTCGAGTTGAAGCTCTGACGCGCCCCTGATCGCGCCCGGCAAGGCGCCGATCGGCCTATTAAGGTGACAGCTTACTTAATTGCCCGTCTCGGTGATTGGGGCGCTATCGAATTAAGTATGCTGTCACCTTAATTGTCACCTTAATTGTCCATCGCGCCGCGCCCCTCCTTTCCGTTGCCCTTCCTTTCCGTTGACTGTGGTCCTCGGCGTCCTTAGTATCCGTTCCGGGCCACGCCCCCCCAACGGGGCGCAACTATTCTGGAAGGAATAGTGATCGTGAAGCCGTCAGTTAAGCCGCGTAACGCCTGTTTCTCCTCGGGCCCCTGCACCAAAAACCCCCAATGGTCGATCGAGAAGCTCAAGGGCGCCACCCTCGGGCGCTCGCACCGCTCGGCCGAGGGCAAGGGCAAGCTCGCCCGGGTCATCTCGCTCAGCCGCGACATCCTCGGTATCCCCGATGAGTGGCGCATCGGCATCGTGCCGGCATCCGATACCGGCGCCTTCGAGATGGCCATGTGGTCGCTGCTCGGCGCCCGTGGCGTCGACGTGCTGGCGTGGGAGAGTTTCGGCAAGGGCTGGGCCACCGATGTAACAGAACAATTGAAGCTCGGCGACGTCCGCGTATTCTCCGCCGAGTATGGCGAACTGCCGGATCTTTCCCAAACCGATCCCGGCCGCGACATCGTCTTCACCTGGAACGGCACCACTTCCGGCGTGCGCGTGCCCAACGGCGACTGGATCAGCGCCGAGCGCCAGGGCCTGACCCTTTGCGATGGGACCTCGGCCGTCTTCGCCATGGATCTTGCGTGGGACAAGCTCGATGCGGTGAGCTACTCATGGCAGAAGGTGATGGGGGGCGAGGGCCAGCACGGCATGCTCATCCTCGGCCCCCGCGCCGTCGAGCGCCTGATGACCTATACCCCGCCCTGGCCGTTGCCCAAGATCTTCCGCCTGACCAGCGGCGGCAAGCTGATCGAGGGCATCTTTCGCGGCGAGACCATCAACACGCCCTCCATGCTCTGCGTCGAGGACGCCCTCGTCGCCCTCGAATGGGCGCAAGAGATCGGCGGCCTTAGCGCCTTGATCGGGCGCGCGGATGGTAATTTCGCGGCGATCTCCGAATGGGTGGCGCGTACGCGCTGGGTCGATTTCCTCGCCACCGACGCCAGCTTCCGCTCGAACACCTCGGTCTGTCTCAAGTTCGCCGCCCCCTGGTTCGATGCCCTCGATGCCGGCGCCAAGGGCGCCGTTCCCAAGCGCATGGTGGCGCTGCTGGAGGACGAAGGCGTGGCTTACGACATCGACGGCTACCGCGACGCGCCGCCGGGCCTTCGCATATGGGCCGGGGCGACGGTGGAGACGGCGGACCTCGAAGCCCTGTTCCCCTGGCTCGACTGGGCGGCGGATGCGGTGAGGGACGAAATGGCCGCCAAGGTCTAAGGCGACAAGGAAGGCAGAAGGACACAGCAATGCCCAAGGTGCTCATATCCGATAGTCTGAGCGAACGCGCCGTCGATATCTTCAAGGAGCGCGGCGTCGAGGTTGATTTCAAGCCCGGATTGGCGCCGGACGACCTGCTGGCCTCGATCGCCGCCTATGACGGGCTCGCCGTGCGCTCGAACACCAAGGTCACCGCCGAGGTTCTCGATGCCGGCCAAAACCTCAAGGTCGTCGGCCGCGCCGGTATCGGCGTCGACAACATCGACGTCGCCGCCGCCACCGCGCGCGGCGTGATCGTGATGAACACCCCGTTCGGCAACTCGATCACCACCGCCGAACACGCCATCGCCATGATGATGGCGTTGGCGCGGCAGATCCCCGCCGCCAACGCCTCGACCCATGCCGGGAAATGGGAGAAGAGCCGGTTCATGGGTGTCGAGCTGACGTCGAAGACGCTGGGTATCATCGGCTGCGGCAATATCGGCTCGATCGTCGCCGATCGGGCGATCGGGCTGAAGATGAAGGTCATCGCCTACGATCCCTATCTGACGCCGGAGCGGGCGACCGATCTCGGCGTCGAGAAGGTCGAGCTCAACGAGTTGTTCGCCCGCGCCGATTTCATCACCCTGCACGTGCCGCTGACCGACGCCACGCGGAACATCATCGACGCCAAGGCGATCAGGAAGATGAGAAAAGGCGTGCGCATCATCAACTGCGCCCGCGGCGGCCTGATCGTCGAGAAGGATTTGAAGAAGGCCCTCGATGCCGGCCAGGTGGCGGGGGCGGCGATCGATGTCTTCTCGGTGGAGCCGGCGACGGAGAGCCTCTTCTTCGGCATGGAACAACTGGTCGTGACCCCCCATCTCGGCGCCTCCACCACCGAGGCCCAGGAGAACGTGGCCCTCCAGGTGGCCGCCCAGATGTCCGATTTCCTGACCACCGGCGCGGTGGAGAACGCGTTGAACATGCCCTCCCTCAGCGCCGAGGACGCGCCCAGGCTGATGCCCTATATGCAGCTTGCCGAACAGCTTGGCGCCTTCGCCGGTCAGCTCATCCGCACCGGGGTCAAGTCGGCGACCATCGAGTACCAGGGCCACGTCGCCGAGCTCAACACCCGGCCGCTCACCGCCGTCGTGCTCAAGGGTCTGCTCACGCCGCTGCTCGAGCTCGCCTCGGTCAACATGGTCAACGCGCCGGTGATCGCCCGGGAGCGCAATATCGACGTCACCGAGATCAAGCAGGAGCGGGCCACCGACTACCAGACCCTGATCCGCCTGACGATCGAGACCGAGAAGCGCAAGCGCAGCTTCTCGGGCACCCTGTTCGGCGGCGACAAACCCCGCATCGTCGACGTCAACGGCATTTCCATCGAGGCCGAGCTCGGGCCTAACATCCTTTACGTCCACAACAAGGACAAGCCTGGCTTCATCGGCAATCTCGGCCGCACGCTCGGCGATGCCGGGGTCAATATCGCCACCTTCCATCTTGGCCGGGCCAAGGCCGGGGCGGACGCCATCGCCCTCGTCAACGTCGATCAGCCGGTCACCGACGAGATCATCAAGAAGGTGCGCGCCATCCCCCATGTGGTCCAGGCCCAGGCGCTGGTTTTCTGACCCCCAGAGCGGTTTACCGCCTTGGATATCGGGACTTGCCGGGAGATTCCCGGGCACCGCCCGGGCACCGCCCGGCGGCTAGAGCGGTTCTCGGTAGATAGGAAACAATTTGATGGGTGCAAATCGGCTCCTTCGGCAAGGCGCGGCGCGCCGCGCGATGCAACGCATCGGGCAAGCGTCGCAACGCCGCCGAGGGGCCGATTTGCCTCGACCTATGGCCGGGTTCTTTTGCGCCGTGGCGTCGTTGCGAAAAGCTTGTGATGCGTTAGCATCACTGCGCATTCCGCGCCTAGCCACGGCGCAAAATAATCCCGGTCAAATGGTTCCTATCTACCGAGAACCGCTCTAGCGCCGTCATTTCCGTTTGCCGTTTCCCGGCAAAACGGATAGTGCTGTTAGCGGGCATGGCCAGCCGCGGGCGCCGGGGCAAGCCCCGGGGGCGCGCGCCGGCTTCGGCGCGAAAGATCGGATTTGGACAGGCACGGCATAGCATGACCGAGTACCAAGAGCGGGCCCTGCTGCCGCCCGGGATGAACGATGTTCTACCTCCCGACGCGGCCTACGAGACATCGACCCTGAATTCGCTTCTCGAATGCTTCGCCGGCCACGGCTATCAGCAGGTGAATCCGCCGCTGGTCGAGTTCGAGGAAAGCCTTCTGGCCGGAGCCGGGGCGTCGATGACGTCCGCGACCTTCCGCCTGATGGATCCGGTGTCCCAACGGATGATGGGGGTGCGCGCCGACATGACGTTGCAGATCGCCCGCATCGCCACCACCAGGCTGAAGGACGCGCCGAGGCCGCTCAGGCTTTGTTATGCCGGCCAGGTGCTGCGCATGGAAGGCACCCAGCTTCGCCCCGAACGGCAGTTCGGACAGGCCGGGGTCGAGCTGATCGGCGCGCGGGAAAGCGCCGCCGATGCCGAGATCGTGCTGCTGGCGGTGGAGTCCCTCGCCGCCATCGGTGTCAGGGACCTTTCGGTGGATCTCAACCTGCCCCCTCTGGTGCCGGCGCTTACCTCGGCGCTGTCGCTTGGCGATGAGGCGGCGGCGGTGGCGCGGGCGGCGCTGGACCGTAAGGACGCGGCGGGGGTGGCGGCGCTGGGCGGCCAGGCGGCGGAGATCCTCGGCGCGCTTCTCGCCATCGCCGGTCCGGCGAGCCGCGCCCTCGCCGCCCTCGAGGCGCTGGACTTGCCGCCGTCGGTGGCCGGCGAATGTACGCGTCTTGGCGAAGTGGTGGCGGAAATCGGCCGCGCCGCGCCCGATCTCGCTCTCACCATAGACCCGGCCGAGAACCGCGGCTTCGAGTACCACACGGGGGTCGGCTTCGTGCTGTTCGCGCTCGGTGTGCGCGGCGAGCTTGGCCGTGGCGGGCGATACCTGGCCGGGCAGGGAGAGGGGGAGCCGGCGACGGGGGTCACCCTGTTCATGGACTCGGTGTTGCGCGCCGTGCCCGGACCCGACGCCCCGAAGCGGCTGTTCGTGCCCGTGGGCGTGCCGGCGCAAGTGCGGGCGAAGCTGCGCCAGGAGGGCTGGCAAACGGTGGCGGCGTTGGCCGATGCCGGCGACGTCCCGGCCGAGGCCCGGCGCCTGGAGTGCAGCCACGTCTATGACGCCGGCAAGGTCAACCCGTTGAACTGAATAATACTAGAGCGGAGCGAGCAACCGGATGGGAAATGTCGCGGTGGTTGGCGCCCAGTGGGGCGACGAGGGCAAGGGCAAGATCGTCGACTGGCTTTCCCAGCGCGCCGACGTCGTGGTGCGCTTCCAGGGGGGGCATAACGCCGGCCATACGCTGGTGATCGACGGCGTTACCTACAAGCTGAGCCTGCTGCCGTCAGGCGTGGTGCGGCCCGGCAAGCTCTCCATCATCGGTTCCGGCGTGGTCATCGATCCGTGGGCGCTGATCGAGGAGATCGAGACCCTTCGGGCCCAGGGGATCGAGTTGACGCCGGACAATCTGCGCATCGCCGAGAACGCGACGCTGATCCTGCCGCTCCATTCCCGGCTCGACAAGGTGCGCGAGGAGGCGCGGGGCAGCGCCAGGCTCGGCACCACGGGACGGGGCATCGGACCGGCCTATGAGGACAAGGCGGCGCGGCGCGCGGTCAGGGTCTGCGACCTCGCCGATCAACGGACCCTGGAGGACAGGATCGACCAGCTCCTGTTCCATCACAATGCGCTGCTCCGCGGCATGGGGGCCGAGGAGATCGACCGGGATCGGTTGCTCTCGAACCTGAACGGGATCGCGCCCAAGGTCTTGGCGTTCGCCGAACCCGTTTGGCAGCGTCTCGATGAGGCCCGCGGGGCCGGTAAGCGTATCCTGTTCGAGGGCGCCCAGGGGGCGATGCTCGATGTCGATCATGGCACCTATCCCTTCGTCACCTCGTCGAACACGCTCGCCGGACATGCGGCGGTGGGGGCCGGCGTCGGCTATGGCGCGCTCGATTACGCGCTCGGCATCACCAAGGCCTACACCACCCGTGTCGGCGCCGGGCCGTTTCCCACCGAACTCGACGACGAAATCGGCCGCGGGCTCGGTGAACGGGGCCGGGAGTTCGGCACCGTCACCGGCCGGCGCCGGCGTTGCGGCTGGTTCGATGCCGTGCTCGTGCGCCAGGCCGTCAAGGTCGGCGGGATCGATGGCATCGCGCTGACCAAAATCGATGTGCTCGATGGACTAAAGACCCTGAAAATCTGTATCGAGTACCGCTATCGGGGCGTCGGCTACAGCCATCTACCGGCGGCCGAGGAGATCCAGGCGGGAGTGACGCCGGTCTACGAGACCCTCGAAGGCTGGTCCGATACTACCAGGGGCGCCAGATCATGGGCCGATCTGCCGGCGGCGGCGATCGCCTATATCCGCCGCATCGAGAAATTGATCAAGGCGCCGGTGGCGCTGCTGTCGACCAGTCCCGAACGGGAGGATACGATCCTCGTTCACGATCCGTTCTTGAATTAGGGGCCGGGCGCGGCCCCTCTCATGCCCGTCCACGGCGGCAGACAAGAAAAATAATTACAGATCGTTAACCGATCATTTGCCCTGTTCGGGGTAGAATCCCCATCCTCAGGGTGATTCTGTATCGGATTTAATGACTGATTCGATGAGTGAAATAGCGGGGCTGGCGAAGGATGAGCCGGCCCACGCCGGCGACGTGCCGGATTCGGCGACGGGCTTGCCGGGCCGAGGCGCGGATGCGCCCACCCCGGCTGTCAACGGATCCGGGCCGGCGGGCGATCTGGCCGAACAAGACTATATGGCCGAACTGGGCTATATGGCCGAACCGGGCCCCGATCTTCTGACCACGGTCAATCTCAACAACCGTTACGAGATCATGCCCGGGGCGCCGATAGAGAAGCTCGATTCGCCTACGGCGTCGGCGTTCATGGCACGCGACCGCGTCTTGGGCTACGACGACCTCTTTGCCCTGGTCTGCGATACGGATGTGGTGGCGCGCCGTGACGTCCTGCCTAAGATTCGCGATCTCATGGGCGGCGCGATGCTGCGCCTGATGGACTGGGGCATCGTCGAGTGGCCCAAGGACGGACAACGGCATTTTGCCATCATCTATGAGCAGCCCGTGGGCGATGTCCTGATGACCGATCTCGACGGGGAATTTGGGCCGATGGACGAGCTCGAGCTGACCCGCGTGTTCCTGCCTTCGGTCATCTCGGCGCTTGGCCAGTTGTCGGCGAATCGGATCATCCATCGCGCCATTCGGCCGGACAACATCTTCTACACGGATGAGAGCCGCCAGGGCGTCGTGCTCGGCGAAAATGCCTCGGCCCCGGCCGGTTACAACCAGCCGGTCATGTTCGAGACCATCGAGTTCGCCATGGCGATGCCGGAAGGACGCGGCCCGGGGACAACGGCCGACGATATCTATGCGTTGGGCGTGACCATGCTCATGCTCTTGTTGGGGCACAATCCGGTGGCCGACATCGATGATCATGATCTTATCGCCGCCAAGATCAAGGAAGGGTCGTATCGGACGCTGTTGGGGGGCAAACAGGTCGTGCCGCCGATGAGAGAGCCGCTGAGGGGTATGCTGTCGGACGATCCGGCGAAGCGCTGGGGCCTCGAGGACCTGGAGATGTGGTTGAACGGGCGACGCCTCAGCCTGATGCAACCCGCCATCGCCGAAAGGGCCCAGCGTCCGTTCCATTTCGAGGGCAAGATGTACTACTGCTGCCGCTCCCTCGCCCATGGCTTGGCGCGCGACTGGAGATCGGCGTCGCTGATGGTGAAGCAGGGCAACATCGCCCGGTGGGTACGCCGCAGCATCGGTGACGAGGAACGGGCGAAGGCGATCGACGCGGCCCTCGGAATGGCCAAGGATAGCCGCGGCGTTGCCAAGGATAGCCGCGGGCCGCTCAAGGGGCCGTCCGCGAGCATCGCGCTTGTCAGCCGCGTCTGCATGGCACTCGATCCCGCGGCGCCGATCCGTTACAAGGGCTTTTCCTCGACATTTGGGGGCCTCGAGCAGGCCATGGCCGCGACTTTCCAGCACCATGACAGGGCGCAGATCTTTGCCGAGATGATCCTCCACGATCTGCCGATTTTCTGGCTCCAGTTACAAAAAATGACCGCGGCCGATGTGGCGGCAAAAACAAGATCGTTCGAACGGTTGGCCGAGTACCTCAGGAACCCCAGGCTCGGCTTCGGCATCGAGCGCTGTCTCTATGCTTTCAACCCGACCCAGCACTGCCTCTCGCCGTTCATCGAGGCCGACCAGGTGGTCGAAATTTCGGAACTGCTTCCCGCCCTCGATCGGGTGGGCGGGAGCCGTCCCGAGGTCGTCCCCATCGACCGGCATATCGCCGCATTCATCGGCGCCCGTTTCAAGGATAATGTCGACAAGCCCCTCACCGAGTTCACGATCCAGAACAACCAGGCGCGATCCGCCCTCGGGCTCCTCAATGTGCTGGCCCTGGTGCAGTGGCGGCTTGGGCCGCCGGAACTGCCTGGACTGGCGAATTGGGTCGGCGAGCATCTCACCCCGGTCATCGCCAGTTTTCACAAT
>JADFJG010000021.1 GCA_022566265.1 Pseudomonadota bacterium
GCCTCGCCAATCCCACCAGCGAGGTCATCGCGCGCTGGATCTGGGACCGTCTGAAGCCCGAATTGGCGGGCCTTTGCAAGGTGGTGCTGCACGAGACCTGTACCGCCGGCTGCGTCTATCGCGGCGGTGAGTGAAGCTTACCGCCCCCGTCCCTTATAGGGCTCGACGCCCTGATCGGGAACCCACAGGCCCTCAGGCGTTGGCCCGGTCTGGTAGAACACGTCGATGGGGATGCCGCCCCTGGGATACCAGTAGCCGCCGATGCGAAGCCATTTCGGCTCGACCGCCTCAATGATGCGCTTGGCGATCTTTAGCGTGCAGTCCTCGTGGAAAGCGCCGTGGTTGCGGAATGACGCCAGGAAGAGCTTCAACGACTTGCTCTCGATCAACCGATCGCTGGGCGCGTAGTCGATGACGAAATGGGCGAAGTCCGGCTGGCCGGTGATCGGACAAAGGGCAGTGAACTCCGGGCAGGTGAAGCGCACGAGGTACAACTCGCCCTTTTGCGGGTTGGCGACGCTCTCGAGCCTGGCCTCATCGGGCGAAGCGGGAATTTCCGCCCGCTGGCCGAGCTGGGTCAGTGTTTCTTGCTTGATCTCGCTCATGGCCCAAGGGTACGTCGGAACGCACGCACGGCCAAGGGCGATATGGCGCCTTTACAAACATTATTCGTCAACATAATAAAATGGCGATATTATACTTTCCGTACCCAGCGGGGATGAGTTATGACCCCCCGTGGCGACGAGGGTTTT
Source organism: Pseudomonadota bacterium (assembly GCA_022566265.1). Taxonomy (GTDB): domain Bacteria; phylum Pseudomonadota; class Alphaproteobacteria; order SMXQ01; family SMXQ01; genus JACZQV01. Next base: position 753 of record JADFJG010000021.1, read on the forward strand.
GCTCGATTTCTTGAAATTATGTTGCCGAAAGGCGGCTATGTGCTGGGAATGGTCGAGGTCTATTTAGACGAAAGCGGCACCCACAAGGGCGCCCCAATACTATGCATTGGTGGCTATCTCTTTGAGCGGGGCAGGGCCAAGGAATTCGACGCCGCATGGCGTATCATGCTCCAAGAACTTGAGGTCCCTTTCTTCCATATGTCGGCTTGTGAAGCTGGTGAGTCCCCCTTTGATAAGACCCCATCAGAAATTAGGCAGGCGATGGTCAATCGCGCCATTGGGATCATCCAGAAATATATGACCTACGGAATTGTGGTTGCTGCGGTAGAGGAAAGATTCGATTCGATTGTTCCAGTCCATCCTCTCGTGGGCAATGCTTATAGCTGGCTGGCGAATCAAGTCCTTTCGGCAGTGAAGGTGTGGGCGGATCGGAACCAGTACGATGGTCCAATCTCATATTTTTTCGAACGCGGACATGCACACCAGGAAGAAGCCAATCGCATCATGAATTTGTCTGCATTGAACGAACAGCTTCAGAAAGAATCTCGATACATCGGCCACGCCTTCCGAAAAAAGCAGGAATCTCCAGCATTACAAGCGGCCGATCTTTTGGTGTGGCACTACTGCAATGATTGGACGCGTCAGTCTAAGGGCGATTATAGCCGTGATCGATATGCTCGTTTGATCGATTCAAATTATTGGCACTTTCGATGGAAGGATGACGATCTAAACGACTTCGCGGCCACCATCAAAAAGGCTATTGAGACTTATCCTGACGCCGGGAAGCCTTTGGACTCCCAGTCGGATGCTTAGGCGGCGCTACCTTACCGAATGCGCGCTCAAACGCCTCGCCGCTTAATTATCGTGATTATGCGTTAGCGGTGGACGCCGCCGGGGTGCCGCGCAACAGGCCCTCGGTGCTGAGGTCTTCGTCGAGATCGGGCCAATGGATGCCGTAACCGGCGCCGGCGATTTCCCAACGGGCAAGTTGATCCGGCGTCGCATTGGCGAGACGTGGGTACCACACAAGCGGCACGGTGATCGTGCGCCCGTCCATCAGGTCGACGCTCAACGTATCCCCGCCGATCCTCACATCCTTTACCCGTTCATCGGCGTTCGCCGCCAAGATGCCCATGCCATGCCTCCATAAAGGCAGTTTGATTTTCGCTCACCACAGCTTGCAATGCCCAAAATTCTTGCGCAATGCCCGAAGTTCCTGCCCGCCTAGCGCCAGCGGCGCGCCATTTACAACGCCTCGATGTCGCCCCTTTCATACTCGGCGAGGAAGGCTTCGGCGTAGGCGTCGAAGGTCCCGGCCTCGATGGCCCGGCGCGATCCTCGATAACACGCGGATAGCGCGGGACGGCTCGTCCGTCTCGATCGGACATTTCGCCTAGGCGCCCACCAGCTGTAGCGTCGGTCGTTTGCCGAGTGCCGCATAAGCTTGGTCGATCTGGTCGAGGCGCGAGGCGTGACGCAGGTCAAGCAGGCGGTCGATCTGCTTTTGGTTGCGGTCCAGTCGCCGTGCCAACTCCGCCTTGGTGACCCCTTGTCCCCGCATCTCGCGGTAAAGCGAAACCTTGAGTTCGATCCGGGTCGGGAGCGCCAGAATTTCCTCCTTCGCCGGGTCTATCCCCGCGGGATCGAGACCTTCGGGGATGTCCTCACGGTCGCGAATGCGCCCCGCCAGCGTCTCGATCAAAGCGTCACGCGCCGCCTCCAGTGCGTCTTCCTTGTCGTCGCCATAGGTGAAAAGCTCGGGGAAGCTGTGGCTGCGCACGAGCACCTGGCCGTCGGTCTCCTCGAAGGTGATTCTATAGATCAGCATGGCGTCTTTTCCTCATTCTTTTGTGCGGTCAGTCGGGGCATATCCGGAAGGCGGGGGCGCCGGGGCTCAGTAAAGAGCGCCCGGATCGATGCCCAGCTGCTTGAGGAACGCCTTGACCACGCCTGGCTTCATCTCTTTGTGTTGCCGAAGGGTGGCTTTGCGGCCCTTGTAGTAGACCATCCGGTGGCTGCCTTTGCCCTCGCTCTTCTCGACCCGGAGATGGCGCCGGATTTCCTTGTTCTTCCGCAGTCTACGCAACAGCTCCTCCGGGGTCATCGGGGCATTTCCCACTTTCCTCTTGGTGTTACCAGGATACGACAGAAGTGTCTCACCGGCAAGGGAAAAGCGACAGATGTGTCGTATTCTGGGAATAAAGGGGGCACCTTTACAACGCCTCGATGTCGCCGCTTCGGTACTCGGCGAGGAAGGCCGTGGCGTAGGCGTCGAAGGTGTCGTTGGCGATGGCGTCGCGCAGGCCCGCCATCAGGTCCTGGAAGAATTGCAGGTTGTGCCAGCTCATCAGCGTGCCGCCCAGCATCTCGCCGGCGCGCGCCAGATGGCTGAGATAGGCGCGGGAATAATCGGCGCAGGCCGGGCAGCGGCAGGCCTCGTCCAGCGGCCGCGGATCCTCGATATGGCGGGCATTCATGATGTTGATCTCGCCACGGCGCGTGAACGCCTTGCCGGTGCGCCCCGAACGGGTCGGCAGCACGCAGTCGAACATGTCGATGCCGCGCCCGACGGCGCCGATGATGTCGGCGGGATAACCGGCGCCCATGAGATAGCGCGGCGCCTCCTCGGGCAGCGCCGGCACCGTCGCCTCCAGGGTGCTCAGCATCAGCTCCCGGCCCTCGCCGACGGCGAGCCCGCCGATGGCGTAGCCGTCGAAGCCTATTTCGATCAGCGCCGCCGCCGATTCCCGGCGAAGATCGCCCCAGACGCCGCCCTGGACGATGCCGAACAGGCCGGTGCCCGGCCGCCGGTCGAAGGCGGCCGCAGACCGCTGTGCCCAGCCCATCGACAGGCGCATGGATTTGGCGGCGTCGGCCTCGCTCGCCGGATAGGGCGTGCATTCATCCAGCACCATGGAGATATCGGCGCCGAGTTGGTGCTGGATTTCGATCGCGCGCTCGGGCGTCAGTTCATGCCGGGAGCCGTCGAGATGGGACTGGAAGACGACGCCGCCGTCGGTGATCTCGCGGAATTTGGCCAGCGACATGACCTGGAAACCGCCCGAGTCGGTGAGGATCGGCCGCCGCCAGTTCATGAACCGGTGCAACCCGCCGAGCTTGGCGATGAGTTCGGCTCCCGGGCGCAGCATCAGATGATAGGTGTTGGCCAGCACCATCTCCGCCCCGGTCGCGGCCACCGCTTCGGGCGTCATCGCCTTGACGGTGCCGGCGGTGCCGACGGGGATGAAGGCCGGGGTGGCGACGGTGCCGTGGGCGCATGTGATCCGGCCTGCGCGCGCCGAACCCGAACGCGCCAGGAGCTCGAAACCGAAGCCGTCCTTATTCATCGCCGTCGCCGTCATGCCCTTCGCCCGCCGCCTCCGGGTTCGGCCAAAGCAGGCAGCCATCGCCGTAGGAATAGAAGCGGTAGCCGGCCTCCTTGGCGTGCCCGTAGGCCGCCCGCATCCGCGCCAGGCCCGAAAACGCCGAAACCAGCATGAACAGGGTGGATTTGGGCAGATGGAAATTGGTCAACAACAGATCGATAGCGCGAAAGCGGTAACCGGGCGTGATGAAGAGATCGGTTTCGCCGGCGAAGGGTCGCACGCGCCCGGCATCATTCGCCGCCGATTCCACCAGGCGCAGCACCGTCGTGCCGACGGCGACGATGCGCCCGCCGCCGTCGCGCGCCCGGTTGATGGCGCCGGCGGATTCCTCAGATATGGTTCCGGTCTCGCTGTGCATCCTGTGGTCCCTGGTGTCGGTGGCCTTCACCGGCAGGAAGGTGCCGGCACCGACATGAAGGGTGATGAAGACGCGCCCGATCCCCCGCGCCTCCAAGGCGTCGAATAGCGCCGGCGTGAAATGGAGCCCGGCCGTCGGCGCCGCGATGGCGCCTTCATCGCGGGCATAGACCGTCTGGTAGTCTTCGCGGTCCCTGGCGTCGGGGCCGCCGGCGCGGCGGATATAAGGCGGCAGGGGGGCTTGGCCGAAACGCTCGATCGCCTGCCTGAAGGCGGCGCCTTCGAGGCCGAATTCGAGGCTGACCTCGCCGTCCGCGCCCTTGGCGGCGACATCGGCCCAAAAGCCGGGCGCGAAATCGATCCGGTCGCCGGGGCGCAGCCGGCGCGATCCCTTGGCGAAGGCCCGCCACGACCGCGCCCCGTCCTGTTTATGGAGCGTCACCTCGACCGTGGCCTCCCCGCGCCTGCCGCGAAGGCGCGCCGGGATCACCTTGGTGTCGTTCAGCACCAACAAATCGCCCGGCCGCAGCAGTTCGGGCAGGTCACGGACGGAATGGTCGCCCAGACTCTCACCCACCGCGAGCAGGCGCGCGCTATCCCTCGGCGTCACGGGCCGGCCGGCGATCATCTGGCGCGGCAGGTCGAAATCGAAATCAGAGACTTTCATCGCCGTTCAGGGCATCGCCGTTCAGGGACCGGCGTCGATCGCGGCATCGTCATGCCGGCACCTTGACCGGCGCCCGCCATTCGGCGGCGACGCCGGCATCGGTTTCCCCTGGCGCGTGCCGCGCCCGCAAGCGATCGAAATCGCCGGGGTCCATGAGCCGCGTCAGCGCCCACACCGCCATGGCGCGGACCAGGGGAGAAGGGTCGGCGAGCACACCCGCGATCACCGGGACCATCGCGGCGTCCCCGGAATTCCCCAGCGCGATCAAGACGTTGCGGACGAAACGCGCCCGCCCGATGCGTTTGATCGCCGAGCCCGCGAACATCTTGCGGAACCCGGCGTCATCCAGCCCGGCGAGGTCGGCAAGTTTCGGCGCCGTCAATTCGGCGCGCGGCTCGAAGGCGTACTCCTTGGTGCTGGAGGCGTATTTGTTCCACGGGCAGACCGCCAGGCAGTCGTCGCAGCCATAGATGCGGTTGCCCATGGGTTTCCTGAATTCCCTGGCGATATGGCCCTTATGTTCGATGGTGAGATAGGAGATGCAGCGCCTGGGGTCGAGCCGATAGGGCGCCGGGAAGGCGTCGGTCGGGCAGACGTCGAGGCATCTGTGGCATGACCCGCAATGATCGGCCTCGGCGGCGTCGGCGGGAAGTTCCAGGGTGGTGAAGATTTCGCCGAGAAACAGCCACGATCCGTGCCGGCGCGAGACCAGATTGGTGTGCTTGCCCTGCCAGCCGATCCCGGCCTGCTCGGCCAGGGGCTTCTCCATCACCGGCGCGGTGTCGACGAACACCTTGACGTCGCAGCCGTACCTCCCGACCAGCCAGCGGCCGAGCGCCTTGAGCCGCTTCTTGACGACGTCGTGGTAATCCCGGCCCTGGGCATAGACCGAGACGGCGCCGAGATCGGGGCGGGCCAGGATCTCCAGGGGGTCATGCGAGGGGCCGTAGTTAAGCGTCAGGACGATGACGCTCTTGACCTCGGGCCAGAGGTGCTTGGGCTGGGCCCGCGCGCCGGCGCGCCGGAAAAGCCAGTCCATGTCGCCGTGAAAGCCGAGATCGAGGTAGCGGGCGAGATTCCGGCCGGCCTCGGCATCCAGCACCGGCGGGGCGAAACCGGCCCCGTCGAAGCCAAGCCGGCGCGCCATGGCGCGGATCGTCGATTTCGCTTCAGCCGATTCCATCATCACCTCTGGGAGCCTATCCGAGTATTGATCACGGGCTGCACCGCGTTTTCAAGGTCTTGGGCTAGGATGGTGCCGCGCCGCGATGCCGGGCGCATCGCAAGCGGTGCCAGACGACGTCCCAAGGCCTTGAAAACGCGGCCCGCCGGGTCGGCCAGACAGACGCGATTGCCGCGTCGCGAAGGCTTGCCGATGCGCCCGGCACTCGCCTCGGCGAAGCCTCCGGCGGAGCCAGGGTCGCCCGCGCCTCCGCTCCTAACACTCGCGTCTGTCTGGCCGATGCAGTCCATGATCAATACCCGGATAGGCTCCTGGGGCCTCGCCATGCGCCGGGGCATCGCCGCGCCCAGCGCCTTGTCGCACATTTCAGGATACCCACCCTGGAACCGACGGTGCAAGCCGGCCGATTCGTGCCGCCGTTGGCGTTTCGCGCGCCCGACGTAGGCTTTGGTCTTACCGGGGGTTAACAAAATTTTAGGGCGTCCGGGCCTAGGCTTTTGGCGGGCTAGCCATGGAGTTGGAAAGAGTATGCCAACGAAACAAGGCCTCAAGGGCTTCAGGGCCCGGGTCGCCGAATATTTCTACGAGGACGTGCCGCTTGGCCATGCCAAGGGGCGCAAGGGCGAGGGCAAGGCGGCAAGGGGGCCAGGCGCCCCGGCCGCCCGGGACGAGTTCAACGAGCGCGCCCAAAAGCTGCTCGAGACATTCCCCGATCCCAAGCTGACGGCCGGGAAGCTCCAGATCCTCGGGCTCTACGGCCTGCGCAAGACCGCCACCACGCAGTGGGATGAAATTTCCGACGAGGTGCAGGATCTCATAGCCTCGGCGATGCGGCGCCACCTCGATCCGAGCGACATCTACACCCGCTATGACGAAGAAACCTTTGTCGTGCTGTTCTGCCAGCGGGACATGGAGGAGGCAGAGAAGAAGACGCTGACGATCGCCAAGGAGGCGAAATCCTTCCTCAAGCGCTACCTCGCCAAGATACTGCCCAAGCAAAAGGCGGCGCGCGATGCCATCGACGTTCGTGGCGAGGTCGCCGAGATCGATTGCGCGAATTCGGGTTCGGGCGAGACCATCTTCGATGTCATCGCCAATAGGCTCGGAGTGAAAACCACCGAGCCGGCGGATGGCCCCGACGGCGGGCGTCGGCCGGATGGCGGACCCATGAACGGCCAAGAAGGCGCGCCCGGCCCTTCCCGGCATAACGCCCGTCTGCCCGCCAATAGCCGCGGTGGAGGCGGCGGTGGCGGCGGGGAGGCCAAGGAGCGGCGCAAATACGGCGCGCCGCGTGAACGGGCGCTCCGTGGCCACACATTCGTCCGCTCGGCGAACGACGTTGCCGGTGAAGCGGATGAGCGCCCGCATGACGGCGAGGCCCATACCGCTGCCGCCTTGTCCGCCGCGCCGCTCGTCTTCCTGCCGGTCTGGGGGGCGGTGCAGAGCCTCGTTTCCACCTATGCCTGCGCCCTGCCGCCCGCGCCCGCCGCCGGTCCCGCGCCCGGCATGAGCCAGGCCGATCGCGACCGGCTTCTGCTCGGCAATATCATCCGCGGATTCGAAACCCTCGATCACCGTAAGTCATCGGCGCTGCTCATCGCGGCGGTGGATTTCGAGACGCTGACGGGCAAAACCTCGCGCCGGAAGTTCATGGATCTCTGCCGGCGGATACCGTCGTCCAACAGGAAATTCATATTGTTCGAGATATGCAACCTGGCCGGATACGCGCCCTGGCCGGAAGCCAACCGGGTGTGGCAGGAACTGCAACCTTACTGTCTTTCGATCATCGTCCGCCTGCCCCTCGAGAATCCGGTGATGGACGGAATAGAGACGCCTAAGCTCTATGCCTTCTCGACCGATCTCGGTCATCTCGACGGCAAGGCGGTGGCGAGGCGCGCGGACATCGCCGCCTTCGTCGGCGCCGCCGAGGCCAAGGGCCTGAGGACCCTCGCCCACGGGGTCAACAGGGCGTCCGTCGGCGAATGGGCGCTCAGCGCCGGCGTCGCCTACATGAGCGGCGAGGCCATCGCGCCGGCGGAGATAATGGCGAAGCCGACCTACGGTTACGACCCCTTCCGTTAGGATCGCGGGGCATCTCGGGCTTACCCGCTTGCGCGGCGCACAAATACTTGGAATTCTAACCTTCTCGGAATACAATCCTTGTCAATCGGGCGTTTGGCGTGATTTGGGCGCGGCGCCGGCGAGGCGAGAGCATTCCGTGCGATGGCGAAGTCGAGTGAAAACAAGGTTTCCCCGGAGCCCGACGACAAAGAAGAGAGGGTCGAGTTCCACCCCGAACATTCCACCGGTTATCTGCTGCGCGACACATTCCGCGCCTTTTCCAAGGTCCTCTCGGCGCGAATTTCGGCCCATGGCGTCACCATCGGCCAGTGGTATTTCCTGAGGGTGCTTTGGGAGGAGGACGGGCTGACACAACGCGAGTTGAGCCAACGCGTCGGCATGATGGAACCGACCACGGTGACGGCGCTGAACGGCATGGAAAAGCGGGACTACGTCCGCCGGGTGCGCAGCACCGAAGACCGGCGCAAGGTCAATGTCTTCCTCACCAGGAAGGGAAGATCGCTGCGCAACAAATTGCTGCCCTTCGCCATCGAGGTGAACCGGCTCGCCACCGAGGGGGTGTCCGAGGACGATCTCGAAAACCTCCGCGCCACGCTCCGGCACATGCGGGACAGGCTTCAGGCCGAAAGCGAATAGCCCCCGTGTTTCGCCAACCTAGTACTTACTTTCATAGAAGGGTGACACATCTGACGGCCTTGCGGGGTCTTCGGCTAGGAGCGTGGTCCGCCGTGATGCTGGCGCATCACAAGGGCCGCGCGACGACGTCCGAAGGGCCCGCAAGGCCGCCCGCAGGGTCGCTTTTCGCGGCCACCGGAGGGCGTCACCGCCGCTTGACGATGCCCTGGCATCGTCGGCGCGACGCTTCCTACCCGGTGGCCGCGAAAAACGATCATATGTGCCACCCTTCTATGAAAGTAAGTACTCACGATAGCCGATGACCGCCGCCGCCAAGCAACCGAACCGGGACCCCTCGTTGGCGCCGCTGAGGGGACAGTTGGCGGCGCTCACCCGTCTTTTGCACCGCGAGCGGATCCTCAATTACAGCGGCCATGCCTCGGTCCGCATTCCCGGCCGCGACGCTTTCCTCATCCAGTCCCTCTACGAGAGCCGGGCGAAGGTCTCTCCCGACAGCCTGATCGCCGTCGATTTCGACTGTAACGTCATCGACGGGCCGGACGGCTTCGAGCCGCCCCGCGAGGTCCGTATCCACGCCGAGATCCTCCGCGCCCGCGCCGACGTCGAGGCGGTGGTGCATACCCATTCGGAACTGGCCGCCGCCTTCACCATGGTCGAGGGGGTCGAGCTTCGCCTGATGAAGTCCCACGCCGTGCGCTGGAAGAGCGGCATCCCCATCCATCCCGATCCTTCCCACATCATGACGCCCGAGCAGGGCCGTGAGCTCGCCGATACGCTGGGGCCCCATCAGGGCGCGCTGCTCCGCGCCCATGGCGGCGTGCTGGTGGCGGAAAGCGTGCCGGCGCTGCTCATCGATGCGGTGCATTTCGACGAGAACGCCCGCGCCCAGTTGCAGGCGGCGGCCATCGGCCGGCTCAAGCCGCTGACCGAGGCCGAGCTCGAGTTGTTGGCCTCCCGGTCGAACCGCGACCAGCATGTCTCCAAGCTCTGGAGCTATTACCTCGCCGCCGGCATGGACTCCGGCATCATCCCGAGGGACTGGAACGAGCTGCTCTGAGGGGCTCTCAAACCGCCGAAGGTCGGCGGGCGCGGGCGTCCGCCCGCTTGGCTTTCCTCGCTTCGGCTCGGGGCGCGCGGTCGCGCTTGCCAGCGGGCCGATGAAGGTCTTCATCGGCCCGCTGGTATCGAAGCGCCGAAGTCCGGCGGCAACTTCCTGGAAATACTCAGACGAAGGCGTCGGGGAAGCGCTTGCGCACCTCCTCGGCGAGCTCCGGCGAGGTCTGCGCCACCCGCGGGAAATCGCCGAGCCTTTCGTAGGGGATGCAGGCGTCGATCACCATGCGCGAGTTATAGAGCTTGTCGTAATCGGTGACCATGGTGTCGATGCGCGACGACCAGCAGTGATCGAGCGTGTGGGTCCTGGTCTTGGGATCGCAGCGCGTTCCCATCGCCCAGATGACGTCGTGGATGTCGCTGGGATCGATGTCGTCGTCGACGACGACGATCCAGCGGCTGATATAGCCCGCCGGGCTGACCTGGGAGGCGACCAGCCCGACCTGGGTCGAATGGCCGAAATAGCGCTGCTTGATGGAAACGACGATGAAGGTGCGCCCCGCCCCGGCCTGGTGCGCCCACACCCCCTTGACGTCGGGGATGCCGGCGCCCTCGAGGGAATCCATCAGCGCCGCCGATCGGAGGAAGCAGCGCTCGAACAGGTGCGAGTGCGGCGGCTTCTGGCTGGCGGCGCAGGTCAGGATCGGATCGTTGCGGAAGTAGACCCGCTTGATGTCGATGACCGGCTCCTGGCGGGCCTCGCCGGCGTAATAACCGTGCCACTCGCCGAACGGCCCCTCGAGGTCGGTCTCGGTGGCGCTGACCTCGCCCTCGAGCACGATCTCGGAGTTTGCCGGGAAGGGCAGGCCGGTGATCTCGCCCTTGACCACGTCGAGCGGCTGGCCGGCAAGCCCGCCGGCCCAGTCGAGCTCCGGCACCTTGTCGGACAGCGTATAGCGCGCCGCCATGTAGGTGACCGGGTCGATGCCGACGACGATGACCATGGGGCAGGGCTTGCCGGCGGCGAGATACTTGTCGCGGTGGATCCGCCCCTGCTTGCCGTTGGAGATGTAGGAGGTGCAGGTGTTCTTGCTCCTGACCTGGACCCGGTAGGTGCCGACATTCACCCTGCCCGAGTCGGGGTCGCGGGTGATGACGCCGCACGCGGTGCCGATGTAGCGCCCGCCGTCATGCTCGTGATGGATGGGAACCGGCAGCTTGAGAAGATCGACATCGTCCCCTTCCATGATGTTCTCATAGACCGGTCCGTCATTGACCTCGCGCGGGGTGACGGGCTCGAACGATTTCATCCTGGCGCGGACGGCGTTGAGCATGTCGATGCGCCTCGTCGAGACAGCCGTATCGAGCCCGAGGGTGAGGGACAGGCGCAAGGGCGAGCCCATCATGCCGTAAAGGCAGCGAAAACCCTTGGCATAGCCGGGAATTTCGTCGAACAAGAGGGCCGGCGCCTTGTCGACCTTCTCGCGGTAGAGCACCTCGGTCACCGCCCCCATCTCCTTGTCCCAATGGGCGCCGGTCACGGTCTTGAGCTCGCCGCCCTTCTCGACCTCGGCGAGGAACTCCCGCAAATCACTCTGGATCATGAGTTTCTCCTGACAAACGGCGCCAGCCCCGCCCCCGGGCTCTCTTGGCGCCCGGCCGGGGAGGCACGAAACCCTTGGTTTCCGCCACAATCTCGGTGCCAACATAGACCGCAAAGGCGGACCCCACAAGGGCGGGTGAGGCGCCGGATCGGGCCGGTTTCGCCGCTTGGGGCGGTTTCGCGGCCGCCGTCAAGGACCTTTGGTATTATCCCCTGCCGCCCGGCGAATTTACTTATACTCGATGGGCTGAGAATCCACGGTTTTACAGAAGGATTGCGTTCGATATGGCTGAAATCTCACCGAGCGAGCCGAGCCTCGATCTCGCCGGCCGGACGATCATCGTCACCGGCGGCGGCAAGGGTCTCGGCAAGGTCTATTGCCGTCATCTGGCGACGGCCGGGGCCAAGCTTGTCGTCGCCGACATCGATGCCGAGGCCAGCGTCGAAGTGGCCAAGGAGATCGTCTCCAAGGGCGGCGTGGCGGTCGCCGAGCCGACCGACGTTGCGGATGAAAAGGCGGTCGGGCGCATGGCCGAAGCGGCGATCGAGGCTTACGGGCGCATCGACGGGCTGATCAACAACGCCGCCTTGATGAGCGAACTTCCGCGCCAGCCATGGCACCGGATCGACGTCGGGGAATGGGACCGGGTGATGGCGGTGAACCTCCGGGGCATGTTCCTCTGTTGCCGCGCCGTCTATCCCCAGATGAAGAAACAGGGCAAGGGCAAGATCGTCAATATTTCCTCGAGCCGGGTGTGGGCCGGGGCGCCGGACCGGCTGCATTACACCACCTCGAAGATGGGGGTGGTGGGGCTGACCCGGGCGCTCGCGCGCGAAGTCGGCGATGACAATATCGTCGTCAACGCGGTGGCGCCGGGCTTCACCCTCAGCGACACCCAGGTGGCGACCTCGTCGAACGAATATCTCGCCAACAAGCGCAACGACCGCCGCGCCTTGAAGCGCGCCCAGGTGCCCGAGGATCTGGTCGGCGTGGTCATGTTCCTGCTGTCGGACGCGTCGAACTTCATGACCGGCCAGACCATCACCGTCGACGGCGGCCACATGATGCATTGACCCCATGATGCACTGAACGGGGCCCCGCCCTAATTTAGGGCGCCGGGGATTCAGATGTCGGGCATGGTTATGGGCAGCTGGTCGACGAGGTTGAGCCCGTGGCCCTCCAGCGCGATGATGGAGCGTTTCGAGTTCGACAGCAGGATCATCTCCTTGACGCCGAGATCGAGCAGGATCTGCGCCCCGACCCCGTAATCGCGGAGCTCCGCCACCGGCCCTTTCGCCGCTTCCTCTTCGCGCTGCTTCAAGAAATCGCTGAGGCTGGTGGCCTTGGCTTCGCGGATCATCACCACCACGCCGCGGCCGGCCTCGCCGATCATGCCCATGGCGGCCTGCAGCTCGCCGCCGCGGTTGCGCGCCTCGCCGCCGCCGAACCGGCTTACGGTGGTATCGCCCAACACGTCGCCGAGCACATTGAAGGCGTGCATGCGCACCAGCACCGGCTCGGGCCCTGAGATGTCGCCCTTCACCAGGGCGATGTGCTCGGCATAGGCGATGCGGTTGATGTAGAGATAAAGCTTGAACTCACCGCCGTAGCGGCTGGTGATCGTGGTCTCGGCGACGCGTTCGATGAGCTTTTCGTGGCGCCGGCGGTGGGCGATGATGTCGCTGATCGTCGCCACCTTGAGGCCGTGGAGCTGGGCGAACTTCACCAGGTCCGGCAGCCGCGCCATGGTGCCGTCGTCGTTCATGACCTCGCAGACGACGCCTGACGGGTCGAGGCCCGCCATGCGGGCGATGTCGATGGCGGCCTCGGTATGGCCGGCGCGCACCAGAACGCCGCCTTCCTCGGCGACCAGGGGGAAGATGTGGCCGGGGCTGACGATGTCGCCGCGTCCCTTGGCCGGGTCTATGGCGACGGCGATGGTGCGTGCCCTGTCGGCCGCCGATATGCCGGTCGTCACCCCTTTCCGCGCCTCGATGGAGACGGTAAAGGCGGTCTGGTGGCGGGTTTCGTTCTTCGCCGACATCAGCGTCAGCCCCAGATCGTCGACGCGCGCCGGGGTCAGCGCCAGGCAGATGAGCCCCCGCCCGTGCGTGGCCATGAAATTGATCGACTCCGCCGTCGCCTTTTCCGCCGGGATGATCAAATCGCCCTCGTTCTCCCGGCTTTCGTCATCGACCAGGATGAACATCTGTCCCTGGCGGGCGGCCTCGACGACGTCGTCGATGGATGACAGGTAATCGCTTATGGACACGAAAGATCCTTCTCGTTCGCCGGCCGCGAAGGGCGGGGCCGGTGGGGCAAGGTATCGCGCCAGCGCGCCGTGAATCAAGAGCCGAGGCCGCGGGGCAAGGGCGCGGTCGCCCGACGCCCGGCATCGAAGGACGCGTCCCCGGCGGGCCGGGAAGGCGCCGGGCGGCTCAAAAAAATCGGGCGCGCCCGCCAGGACGCGCCCGCGATAACGAATGAGCCCCCGGATCTATTTAAACTTATCCTTGTGGCCGGTATAGAACGCTACCAACTCGTCGATCAGCTTCTCCGACTCCTTGCCCTTGAGCGCCGCCAGCGGGCGCCGCGCCTTCTTGGCCCATTTCTTGAAGCCGGCATCGTTGATCGAAGCGAATAGCGCGTCCTCGAGCGTCTTCTTGATGTCCGCCGGCAGACCCGGCGGAGCGGCCACCAGGCGGTGGATGCGCAATTTGGACAGCCCCGGCTTGCCCAATTTGATGGCGCCCTTCTCGTCCAGCGCCGCTATGGCCCTGAGATCGCCCGACTTGGCGAACTTGCTATAGCTGCGGTAGGCGAAAAACCCGATGTCGGTGTCGCCCCGGATCACCGCGATCGACATGCCGCTCGATCCCTTGTAGCCGGTCACCAGTTTCAACTTGAGGCCGAGAATGTTGCCGGCGATCTGGGACACCACATAGGAAGTCGCGCCCTTGCCGGTCCCCGCGGTCTTGATGGTCCGGCCCAACTTCTTCAAGTCCGCGATCGACTTGATCTTGGATTTGCCGGCGACCGCGATGACGTAGCTGTCCGACGCGATCTGGCCGAGCCAGGTGAATTTGCGGATGTCGTAGCCGACGCCCTTCTTGCCCTGGATGGCGGCAATCGCCTTGCCCGGCAGGTTCATGATCGAGATGCGATAGCCGTCGGGCTTCGATTTATAGAGGTACGTCGCCCCCTTGCGGCCGCCGGCGCCCGGCATGTTCTTGGGCACCACGGTGACTCCAAGGCGCTTCTCGAGGATCGGCGCCAGTGCCCGGACATAGGTGTCGAACCCACCGCCCGGCTTATAGGGGATGATGAAGGTAATGGTTTTTTCGGGGTACTTGGCCACCGCGCCCGGTATGGCGAAGGTGGTGGCGATGGCAAGCGCGATCGCGCCTAAACCGAATCTTGCGAGCATTAGGTGTCTCCCTTTCCCTGTTTCGCGGGGGCGTGGTTATCCCACCCTATTTTTTTCATGTCGCCGCGACTGATACATTTTGCAACCGCACCTTACAGCAAATCCGGTCGTAAATCCAAAGGTTTGAGAGCTCTCCGCGGCCCGTCACTCGGCGAAAACGCCCCGGTAAAGCTCGTATTTCAGCAGAAACTCGAACATCACCCAGACGAACACGGTGGTGCTGACGGCCCCGTAGGCGCACTTCTTGACGCTTTTTTTGCCCTGGAAATACATCGAGGAGAAGACATAGGCCGGCACCATCACCATGAAACCGACGATATAGATGCCGATGACCAGTCCCACCATCCAGGCCATGGCGATGAGTTGGCGCGAAAGCTTGGGCGTGAATTTCGCTACCTTCCCGGTCTCCCCGGCCGCCGTTCCCGAAAACACGGTATTGATGATCCTGCCGAGCGCCGTGTCGGTCAGGCCGATCAGATCGAGGGTGCAGAGGATCAGGCCGGTATAGCCGACCATCAGGGGAAAGAGCCGCACATTGGGCGCGTAGTCGTAGCTCAGATAGATGAAGAAGACCGTCAGGGCGAAAAGGCCGAGGGCGAAATAGAGCGCGCCCCGTTTCTCCGGCGCCCCGATATTCATACCGCTATTCATGCCGTTATTCATACCGGGCCCTCCCTTCTTTCTTTTCTCCTCTGCGCCCACAGCCGGAAAGAAGGGAGGGCGAGGGCGGCGGCGATCAGCACCAACAGGATGATGGAGATGTTCCGGGTGATGAAGATCGACCAGTTGTCGTCGGAAATCAGCATCGTCTGGTGGAAGCTCCGCTCGGTGATCTCGCCGAGCACCAGGGCGATGGTGAAAGTGACGCGGGGATAGTCGAAGCGGATCATCAAATAGCCGACGATGCCGAAGACCAGGGCGACGTAGACATCGCCGATCTCGGTCTGCAGCGCGTAAGCGCCGACCAGGGCGACGATGGTGACCGTCGGCACCAGGACATGGACGTCGATCATGGTCAGGAGCGCCAGGCTGCGGGCGAGGGCAAGGACGATCAGGGTGGCGAGAACGCAGGAGATCGTCAGCGTCAGGACCAGGGTGAAGATGACGTCCTCATGCTCGAACAGGATGGTCGGGCCGGGATCGAGGCCGTGGAGGATCAGCACGCCGAGGAAAACCGCGGTCTCGGCGCTGCCCGGTATGCCGAAGGCCAGCGTCGGGATCAGAGAGCCGCCGTCCTTGGCGTTATTGGCCGATTCCGGGGCGATGACGCCGAGGATGTTGCCCTTGCCGTAGGTCTCCGGGTCCTTCGCCATCTGCACCTGGGTGGAATAGGAAAGGAACGCCGCCACGGTGCCGCCGACGCCGGGCACGGCGCCGATGAAGGTGCCGATGGCGGAGCCGCGCAACATGGTGGGGTAGTTCTTGAACACCGCCTTGACGCCATCGAAGACCTTCTGGATCTTCACGATCTCCGGGTTCTCGGCGACGGTGCCGCCCTTGACCGACAGATTGATCATCTCGGCGATGGCGAACAGGCCGATGAGCGCCGGCACCAGCTTGACGCCGTCCCACAGGAAGTCGATGCCGAAATCGTAGCGGACCTCGCCGCTGACCCCGTCATAGCCGACGAAGCCGGCGATCAGGCCGACGCAGGCGGTGATCAGGCCCTGCAGCAGCCGCCCGCCGGTCGACACCGCGATGGCGCAAAGGCCGAACACCGCAAGCAGGAAAAACTCCGCCGGCGCGAACAGAAGCACGATCTCCTTGGCGATGGGGATGACGGCGACCAGGGTGAAGACGCCGATCAATCCGCCGAGCGCCGAGGCCGTCGCCGCGGCGCCGAGCGCCAGGCCCGCCTTGCCCTGTTGCGCCAGGGGATAACCGTCGAACGTGGTCGCCGCGTTGGGCGCGGTCCCCGGCGTGTTCAGGAGGATGGCGCTGACCGAGCCGCCGGTCGAGGTCGCCGCCATGACGCCGCCCATCAGGGTGATCGCCTCGAACTCCTTCATGCCGAAGGTCAAGGGGATCAGCAGCGCGATCGCCGTGGTGCCGCCGAGGCCGGGGATGGCGCCGAAAACGAGCCCGATGCAGGTCCCCATCACCAGGAAGCCCAGCGAATTGATGGTCAACAGATTGTCGAGCGCCAAGAGGAGCGAATCGAACATGAAGCTAACCCCGCCTGATAACCGGGCCATCGGTCCGATGTGGCTTGCCCTGCCCCATCGCCCATGGCCCGCGGCGCCGGTTTGCCGGCGCGCTCGATTTTTACCAGCATTGACCCGTGGGGTCCATATCCGCGGCCTGGGCGCGCACCGGCGGCGATTGACGGCGCGGCGAGTTCAATGATACCTAAGATACGGAATTTCCGGCATTCTTGCCGGCCGCCCGCCGGAAGCGGGAGGGCGGAAGGGAGCGAACCAGCGGTACGGCCGGCGGCGCCGGCGAAGCGCGCCGGCCGGTCGCGTGACAAGCACATGACAAACGCCGCGCCGGCGTGAGCGTGGCCGAACAGGGGGAGCCGCGAGATGAACGAAACCAACCCCAATACCGTTGAACCCGCCGCCGGCGGCGCCGAAATCGAGGCCCCGGTCAAGCTCGAGGTGCGCCGCAACGCCGCCGAATACGGCTCCGACGCGGTGGTCGATCTGTTGCATTCGCTGGGCTTCAGATACGCCTTCCTCAATCCCGGCTCGAGTTTCCGGGGGCTGCACGATTCCTTCGTCAACTACGGCGGCAACCGGGCCCCCCAGGTGATCCTGTGCGCCCACGAGGATGCCGCCGTCTCCATGGCCCAGGCCTATGCCAACGCGACGGGCAGGGCGTCGCTGGCGGCGCTCCATGACATGGTCGGGCTGATGCACGGCGCCATGAGCATCTACAACGCTTATTGCGGCCGCTCTCCGGTGGTCGTGCTGGGCGGCAGCGGACCCGCCAATCCCGCCCTCAGGCGCGCCATCGACTATCTCCATTCGGCCAATACCCAGGGCGAGCTGGTGCGGCCCTTCGTCAAATGGGACGACGAGCCGGTCACCGCCGAGGGCGTCATCGAGTCCATCACCCGCGCCCACAAGATCGCCACCACCGGGCCCAAGGGACCGGTCTATGTCGCCATCGACGCCGGCATCCAGGAACAGAAGATCGAAGCGCCGATCGAGTTACCCGACGTCTCGCGCTCCTGTTACCAGGCGCCGCCGGCGCCGGCGGCGAACGGGGACGCCGTCGAACGGGCGGTCGATCTCCTGCTCGGCGCGTCTTTCCCGCTGGTGATCGGCGGCCGGATCGGGCTCGACCCGGACGCCGGCGGACCGCTCAAGGAACTCGTCGAACTCCTCGGCGCCGCCTACCAGGACGTGCGCAACTACGTTTGTTTCCCGACGGCGCACGCCCAGAACCTTACCGGCGAAAAGGACCTCTTCCGTCAGGCCGACGTCGTCCTTGCCGTCGATGTCGAGGACGTCACCGCCGAGATCGGCGGCTATGCCACCAGGGACCGCAACGTCAAGGGCGAGGGCATAGGCGAGGTCAAGGTCATCGATCTGTCGCAGAACGAATATTTCATCCCCACCTGGGCGCGTATCGGCGGCTCGCTGGCGCCGACGGCGGAGCAGCTTCTGGCCGACCCGGTGGAGGGGTTGAAACAACTCATTACCCGGCTCAAGGCGCGCATTGGCGATGATCCGGCGCTCGCCGGGAAAGGCGCCGAAAGGGCGGCCGCCTTCGGCGAACGCAAGCAGGCGCTCATGGCCAGGCAGAAGAAGGACGTCGAGGAGGCCTGGGACGATGTGCCTATCTCGTCCGCCCGCCTCATCGGCGAGGTCTGGCGGGCGGTCAAGGACCGGCCCTGGCTGCTGACCTTGCGCAACGCCAGGAGCTGGCGCCATGGCGTCTGGCAATTCACCGGCCCCGGCCAATATCTCGGCCATTCCGGCGGCGGCGGCGTCGGCCACGGGCCGGGCGCCATCGTCGGCGGCGCCTTCGCCGCGCGCGACCGCGGCCAGTTCGCGGTCGGCATCATCGGCGACGGCGATTTCATGATGACCTCGGGCGCGCTTTGGACCGCCGCCCATTACCGGGTGCCGGGTCTCGTCGTCATCTTCAACAACGCGTCCTGGTACAATGACGAGGCCCACCAGGTCGAGATCGCCAGCCAACGCAACCGGCCGCCGGAGAACGCCTGGATCGGCACGACGACGATTGACCCGAAGGTGGACCTGGCGGGTCTCGCGCGGTCCTACGGTTGCTGGGCCGAAGGTCCCGTGACCGAGCCGGACGAACTGGCGCCGGCGCTTGGGCGCGCCGTCGCCGAGGTCGATGCCGGAAGGTTCGCGGTCATCGACGTGCACACCCAACGCAAATAGCCCAAAGGGGTCAAGTCTTGACAATTATCATTTTGTTTCAAAGGGGTCAAGTCTTGACAATTATCATTTTTGTTTGCGGCTGGGATGCTTGCCGTTGGCTCAAGCCAAAACCACCGGCGCATCGCTCGCCGCAAGCCAGCCTTTGAACCGGCCTCACAACCGGCGGTACCGTGGAATTTCCGCCCGCCGCCGAGTCAGTGCCACGAGGGCATGGGAAGGGAGGGTCGGTCGAATAAAATGATAATTGTCAAGACTTGACCCCTTTCCGCAGGTCGCGACCCCTTCCATTCATTCGACCGGTTGGAAAACCCGTCCGGCGCGCACTATATTGTGGGACCGGGTGAGGGACGTCGGATCAGACATCGGAGCCGGACATGACGGCGCGTGTATTCATCGATGGCGAGGTGGGAACGACCGGGCTGCAGATCAGCGCCCGCCTCGAGGGCCGGGATGACGTCGAACTCCTGCACCTCGCCGACGAGGAGCGCAAGGACCCGGCCAAGCGCGCGGATCTGCTGAACGCCGCCGATCTGGTCATCCTCTGCCTGCCCGACGACGCCGCGATCGAGGCCTTACGTTTGATCGATAACCCGGCGGTCAAGGTGATCGACGCGAGCACGGCGCACCGGACCGATCCCGATTGGGTCTACGGCATGGCGGAGTATGCCCCCGAGCAGCCCGGCCTGATCGCCGAAGCCAGCCGGGTGACGAACCCCGGCTGTTATGCCATCGGCGCCATCGCCCTGATCCGCCCGTTGGTGTCCCGCGGCGTGCTGCCGGCCGATTCCCCGGTCACCATCAATGCCATATCGGGTTACAGCGGCGGCGGCAGGAAGCTGATCGAGGCCTATGAGGACCCCGAATCATCCGGTTATGTCGACAGCACCTATCGCGCCTACGCGCTTTCGCTCGAGCACAAGCACACCGAAGAGATGCGGGTGCATGGTCTGTTGGCGAAGCGGCCCCTGTTCGTGCCAAGCGTCGGGCGTTTCCGCCAGGGCATGATGGTCCAGGTGCCGTTGCAGCTTTGGGCGCTGCCCGGATCGCCAAGCGCCGGCGATCTCCACGAGGTGTTGGCCGATTATTATGACGGCCAGAGTTTCATCACCGTCGCCGGTCTCGCGGCAACGGCGGCGATCGAGCACCTCGACGCGGAAGCGCTTAACGGCACCAACGAGTTGCGCCTTCACGTCTTCGGGAACGACACCCACGAACAGGCGGTGCTGGTGGCGGTGCTGGACAATCTCGGCAAGGGCGCGTCCGGCTCGGCGGTGCAGAACATGAACCTGATGCTCGATCTGGCGCCCCAAGCCGGGCTCGAGACCCGCCTCGTCGCCTGATCCTCTGGCCCGCTCCCCTCAACATGGCCGCCCATGGCGTCGAAGGCCTTGACCGTAGCCCAGGCTACGCTCCCGGGCCTTCTCCTGGTGGACCGGGAACCGCCCGACGCGATGACGCGCCTGTCCATGGTGAGAAATCCGGGCTAGAACTCGCGGCCGATTTTCCGGTCCACCGACAGCGCGCCGCCGCCACAAAAGACGATGGCGAGGGCGACGACGCCCCACAGCAACGGATATTCGTAACCGCCGTTGAACCAGAAGAAGCCGTTCTTGAGGTGTACTTGGAAGACGGCGACGGCCATGATGACGACGACGCCGATCGCCGCCGGGCGCGTCAGCAAGCCGATGGCAATGAGGAGGCCGCCGAAGAACTCGGTCACGCCGACGACATAGGCGAGCGGCAGGGCCGGCTCCAGCCCCAGTCTGGCGAAGCCCGCCGCCGTGCCTTCGATGCCGCGCCCGCCGAACCAGCCGAACAGCTTCCCGGCCCCATGGGGCATCAATACGAGGCCGGTGATGAAGCGGATGAGGGGATAGCCGAGGCCCGAGACGGCGTCATGGAAGCCGCCGAGCGCCGGGATGAACAATCTGGTCGATGAGCCTTGTTCGTTCATGACGACGCCTCCCCGATAGTGAACTTGTGATGTCTTCGTAAGCGCCTTTCTTCCCGCCTATTCCCCTTCGCGGCGCCAGGCGATCATCAGCCCGCCGAGACCCAAAAGCAGCACCAGGATGGCCGGCAGCAGGGAGATCTCGCGCACCCCCTTGACGATATAGTCGCGATTGGCCTTGAGCCCGATCCAGCCGCGCCCCGAGAAGTCGCGGCCGGGCCGGACGCGGCGGACCTCGGGTAGCGCGCCGTCGGCGATCCACGCCAGCTTGCCGCCCCTGGCCCTGACCAGCGGCGCCAGACGCGACGCCGAGGCGCGCACATCGGCGAACTCCAGGGGATTGAGCGTCCCGGCGATGGCGTAGACCGCCCGCTTGCCGCCGCGGTCGCTTATCCGGTAAAGGCCCAGCGCATTGATGGCGACGGTGCCGATGGCGCGACCGTCGGCCTGCTCGGTCAGCCTGACGGTCTGTTCCTCGCCCGAGGGGGACCGCACCGTCACCGGCGTCCCGTCCGGCTCGAGGCTGCGCCGGGTGATGGTCAGGCGGTTCTCGCGCACCGACGCCCTGAGGTCGTTCTCCTCCAGCTCCGGTTCCTTCATCAGCCAGTGGGCGAGGCGGCGCAGGAGCTCGGCCTGCGGGCCACCGCCCTCGTAACCGCGCGCCCACAGCCAGATATGATCGGTCAGCAATTGGGCGATGCGGCCCTCGCCGGCGCGGTCGAGGATCAGGACCGGGCGGTTGCCGGGGCCCTCCATCAACACCATGCCGCGCCTGGCGTCGGCCTCGATCAGCCGGAACCAACGGCCCCATTGCTTGGCGCCCTCGCCCGGCGCCGCCTGGGAACCGGCGAGATTCGACACCACCGGATGACGCCGCCCGAGTTTCGTCACCTTGACGCGATAACCCTTCTCGATGACCTTGCCGGTGGGGGCGCCGGGCAGGATCTCGCCCAAAGGCGTGCGGAACAGCCCGAGAGCCGTGGCGAAGGCGGGGCCGCCGGATTCAAGCACGGCGCCGCCCCGGCGCACATAGTTGACGATGTTCTCGATATAGACGCTCGGCAACACGCCGCGGCGGTGGTAGCGGTCGAAGATGATGAGGTCGAAGTCGTCGAGCTTCTCCTCGAACAACTCGCGGGTGGGAAAGGCGATCAGCGACAACTCGCGCACCGGCGTGCCGTCCTGCTTCTCGGGCGGGCGCAGGATGGTGAAGTGCACCAGGTCCATCGATGGATCGGCCTTCAAGAGGTTGCGCCAGACCCGCTCTCCGGCATGGGGCACGCCGGAAACCAGAAGCACGCGGAGCCGGTCGCGGACGCCGTTGACGACCACCGCGGCGCGGTTGTTCGCCAGCGTCAGCTCGCCCTCGACGGGGGCGATCTCGAGCTCGAAGATATTGGGTCCGCCGTGTTCGATCTCGATCTCGAAGGTGTGCTTGCGGCCTACCGGAAGGTCCATGCTTTGCTTCGGCCCGCCGTCGCGGCTGACGAAGAGGCGGGCGGTCGGGCGCGCCGCCGTCGCCGGCATGTCCTCGATGCGGACGACCATCTGGATGCGGTTGCCGACGATGCCGTATCCCGGCGCCTGCTCGATCACCAGGCGGCGGTCCCGGGCGTTGCGCGTGCCGCTCAGCAGCACATGGAGGGGCCCGTCGAAAGAGAGCTTGTCGGCGCTCTCGGGCGCGTCGTGAACCTGGCCGTCGGTGATCATGATGACACCGGCGAGCCGCTGCGGCGGCACGTCGGCCAACACCCGGCCGAGCGCCGAAAACAGCCGCGTCCCCTCTTCCGGCGCGCGGGCCTCGGCGCTTTCACCGCCACTGGCACTGGCACTGGCACCGGCACCGGCCTCGGCCCGGCCACCGACGCGAACGACGCGCACTTCGATGTCATCGAACCGGGCCAGTGTCTTGCGCAGATGGTCAAGCGCCGCCTTGGCGTGTTCCCGGCGCGGACCCACCGTCTGGCTCGGCGAGTCATCGACGACGATGACGGCGATATCGGAAAGCGGTTCGCGTTCCTCCTGCTTGAGGGAGGGGTTCAACAGCGCCAGCACCAATATGCCCAGCGCCAGTGCGCGCCAGACGACGCCGCGCGCCCGCTTGAACAACGCCAAGCCGACGATAATCAGCGCCATCGCGCCGATCGCGGCGATCACCGGCCACGGGATCAGCGGCGCCAATACGATGGAGGTGATGCCGCCGGTCATTGCCCCAGCCTTTCGAGAATCGCCGGAACATGGACCTGATCGGCCTTGTAGTTGCCGGTCAACGCATACATCACCAGATTGATCCCGAAGCGCAACGCCATTTCCCGCTGCTGCTCTCCGCCCGGAACCACGGGGAACAGCGGCTGGCCGATTTCGTTGACCGCCCAGGCCCCGGCCCAGTCGTTGGCGCCGATGATGATCGAGGAAACACCGTCATTGAGATAATCGGAACCCTTCACCACCCACACCGTGCCGCCGGCCCAGCGGCCCGGGAAGTCCTGGATGAGGTAGAAGGCCTTGGTCAGGATATGATTTTGCGGCGCCGGGATCAGCGGCGGGATTTCAAGCCCCGAGAGGATCTGCCGGAGGTTCCGGCCACCGGGACCGCCCGGCGCGAAGGCGCCCGGCGTGATCAGGGTGCCGAGCCGCTGGTCTCTTGTATCGAATAGGATCATACCGCCATGGCGCAGATAGCGGTTGAGCTTCTCCCTCGCGCCTCGGCTGAGCGCGCTCTGGCGCGGCGACACCGGCCAGTAGATCAGCGGGAAGAAGGAGAGCTCGTCGGTCTCGACGTTGACCGCCATGGGTTTGGCGGGTTCGACCGAGGTGCGCCGCGTCAGGGCCTCGGAAAGGCCCGTAAGTCCGGCGAGGGAAGTCGCATCGAGCTCCGGGTCGCCGGTCTCGACATAGGCGAGGCGGGTCTTCAGCGTCGCCTCGAGGGCGAAGGCGTCGCTGGCCGATCCCGCCTGCGCGGCCGGAGCCGCTTCGGCGGGGCGAAGGCCCGCCTGTGCGAATGCGCCGGCCGGTTGCAGGATCACCAACAGGGCGGCGAGGAGACCGGCGACGGTGCTCGCCGCCGCCCCCCGCCCGGCACGCGCGCCACTCCCGTCGCCCGGTCCCTTGCCCGGCCACGGGTTGGGCAGCAGTCCCCTCAGGATCAGGCTGATCCACATATCGGCGATGGCGATAAGGAGGGCGGCGGTCAGCAGCCACGGCCTGAGGTCGCGTTCGCGGGTCTTGGAGTAGAAACTCCGCCTTACCCCGGCGGGCAACTCCTTGATGGCGGCAAGCTTGGTCAGCGACGGCGAAAGGTTGAGCGCGATCCTGGCCGAATCATTGCCGTAGAAGCCCGGCGGATGGGTCGGGCCGATCGGCGTCCTCGCCAACGCCTCGCCGCTGATCGGCTCGGCGATGGCGGGCGGGTTCTGGAGGCGTCCGTAACCGTCAAGGGTCTGAAGCGGTGGCAAGGAGTACTTGGCGCCGCCCCCCGTCACCCCGTGGCTCAAGCCGACGATGCGGCGCAGCATTTCGACGAACAGCCCCGAAAGCGGCAGATTCGACCACTCGATATCGGCGGACGTGTGCACCAGGGCGAGCCGCCCCTGGCCGCGGCGCTCGGCGGTGACCAGCGGCGTGCCGTCGGCGAGCCGCGCCCAGGTCTTGGCGCCGAGGTCGAGCGACGGCTGGGCAAGGACCTGGCGCGAGATCAGGACGTCGTCCGGCACCTTGATCCCGGCGAAGGGCGAGCCCGCCTCGAACGGGGCGAGCGCCGCCGGCCGGGTCCAGGACATGGCGCCGCCCAACGAGCGGTCGCCGGCGCGAAGCTTGACCGGTATCAGGCCGTCCTGCTTCTGGGCGAGGCGGGGTCCGGCGAAGCGGATCACGGTGCCGCCCTTGTTCATCCAGGCCTCGACGGCCTTGAGCGTGGCCTCGGTCACCGGGTTGGAGTCGGTGAGGATGAGGACCGCCAGGGAGCGCTTGAGAAGCTCATCGACGGGGCCCTTGCGCACCTCGCTGAACGGCGTCAGGGCGCGCTCGAGATAGTAAAGCTCATTCAGCAAGGGCTGGGCCGCGTCGGTCGCCGCCGTCGTCACCAGCCCGACGGGACGCCGCCGCCACCTTTCATCGAGAAGCACGACGGCGCCGGCGCTGTTCTCGCCTTCGAGGGCGAGGCGCGCGAGATTGTTGCGAAGCTCCGACGGTATGGCGAGGGTGACCTGCCTGGAGGTTTGCCCGTCCGCGAAGTCGACGCGTTCGCGCACCAACACGCGGCCGTCATCGCCGGTGCCGCGCAACCACAAACTCGCTTCCCCCGTCGCCTCGGCGCGCAGCACCTCGAGGGTGAACTCGGCGCCCTCGGTCTTGGGCGGCATCAGCACCCTGGCGAGCGCCGCCGGCTCATCGGCGATGACGTGCAGATTGCCGAAGCGCTGCAGCCGCTCGGCCAAGGGCCTGACCGCCTCGTCGTCCAGCCCGTCGCTCAGCCACACGACGTTGGCGGCGCCTTCGATCCCGGCCGCCTCGATGACCTCCAGCACCCTGGCCCGGTCCACCGGCCACGGCTTGGGCGCCATCGCCCGCACCAGCGCGCGGGCATCGGCGGCGCGCAACAACTTGGGGGCGCCGACCGGCTTGCCCGATGCCGGCGGCGCCGTTCCCAGCACCATCACCGGGCGGGAGAGGCGTTCGGCCTGATCGAGAAGCTCGTCCATGGCGCCGATCCGCGCCCCCCAGTTGTGCCCGCCCGCCCAACCGTCGTCGACGACGAGGATGAGCGGCCCGGCGCCGGTCAGCCTGGTGCCCGGATTGAGCAGCGGATGGGCAAGGGCGAGAATGACGAAGGCGGCGAGCACCATGCGCAATATGACCAGCCACAACGGCGTCTTGGCCGGCGTTTGCTCCTCCTCGTGCAAGCCGAACAGCAGGCGGACGGCGGGAAACCGCACCAGCAGGGGCGCCGGCGGCGTCACCTTGAGAAGCCACCACAGCACCGGCAGGATGACGAGCGCCGTGAGCATCCAGGGCGAGGCAAAAGCGAGGAAGCCAAAATTCAACATCGTCCGCTACCGGTTTCGCGCGCCGATTATACCGCCACCCGCGCCAGCGCTCCGTAAAGCGCCAGCAACGCCGAAGATGCCGGACGGTCGGTGTGATGCACGGAAAAGGTCCAATCGTGTCGCCGCGCCAAGGCCGTGAGATTCGCCCTCAGACCCGCAAGCCGGTGGCGATACTGATCGCGCACCCGTTCGGTACGGTTGATCAGCGCGTCGCCTTCCTCCTCCAGGCCCTCGAAGCGGATGCGCCCCGAAAACGGGAACGCTTCCTCCGCCGGGTCGAGTATCTGCAAGAGATGCCCGGCGACGCCGCGCGCCGCATAACCCTTGACCGAGGTCTCGATTTCTTCGGAGGGACCCAGGAAATCGCTGAACAGCACGATTTGGGCGTCGCGCGGCAAGGGCTCCGGGGGCGGCGCGTTGGCGGTCGCGGTGCCGCCATGAAGCAGGGAAGCCGCCATGCGGTTGAGCACGGCGCGGCCATTGGAAGGCGGATATCCTTCTCCCATGAAGGCGACATGCTCGCCGCTGCGGATCAACAGTGACGCCAGCGCCAGCAGCAGAAGCTCCGCCCGGTCGCCCTTCTCCGGCAGGTTGCGGTCGGAAGCGTAATGCATGGACGCCGAAGCGTCCCGCCACAGCCAGATGCTCTGGGCCGCCTCCCATTCGTGCTCGCGGATGAAGACCCGCTGGGACTTCGCCGACTGGCGCCAGTCGATCCTTTGCGTCGTATCGCCGGGCTGGTATTGGCGGAACTGCCAGAAGGTGTCGCCCTGACCGATGCGGCGGCGCCCATGGACGCCCTGGGCGACGGTGCTCGCCACCCGCTCCGCCGCGACCAGGAGCGTTGGCATGGTGGCCGCCAGTTCTTCCGCCCGTTGCAGCGCCGTGGGCTGTGTTACCGCCATTGTCGCATTCGATCCCTTGCCGAAGGAGCCGCGTTCGGACCCTTTCCTAAAGGAGATGGCCTAAAGGAGAGGCGCGCATAATTTGTCGATCACCTGGTCCATGGTGACGCCGTCGGCCCGCGCCGAGAAATTCAGCGCCATACGGTGGCGCAGAATTGGATGGGCGAGGGCAAGCACGTCGTCGACCGATGGAGAGAGGCGTCCCTCGAGCACCGCCCGCGCCCGGCACGCCAGCATCAACGCCTGACTCGCCCGCGGCCCCGGTCCCCAGGACATGTGCTTCTTGATGTCCGGCAGTTCGGTGCTGTCGGGCCGGCCCGACCGGACGAGGGCGAGTATCGCCTCGACGACGCTGTCGCCGACGGGGATGCGGCGGATCAGCCTGTGGGCCTCGATCAGTTCCTTGGCCGTCATCACCCGGGCGGGTCGCTCATCCTCGACGCCCGTGGTGGCGATCATTATCTGCCGCTCCGTGCCCTTGTCGGGATAAAGCACGTCGATCTGCATGAGGAATCGGTCGAGTTGCGCCTCGGGCAGGGGATAGGTGCCTTCCTGTTCCAACGGATTCTGGGTCGCCAGTACGTAGAACGGCGTCGGCAGGTCGTGATCGTGGCCGGCGATGGAAACCTTGTGCTCCTGCATCGCCTGGAGAAGCGCCGACTGGGTGCGGGGACTCGCCCGGTTGATCTCATCGGCCATCAGAAGCTGGCAAAAGACCGGGCCCTTGATGAAACGGAAGGAGCGCTTGCCGGTCTCCGATTCCTCCAGCACCTCCGAACCCAGTATGTCCGCCGGCATGAGGTCGGGGGTGAACTGCACCCGTTTGTCGTCCAGACCCAGCACGTCGCCGAGTGTCTCCACCAGCAGCGTCTTGGCCAGTCCCGGCACGCCGATAAGCAACGCGTGTCCGCCGGCGAGCAAGGTGATCAGGGATTCGTCGACGACCTGTCGCTGGCCGAAGATGACCTTGCCGATGGCCGCGCGCACTTCACCGAGGCGCTGGCCGAGGGCCTCGATCTCCGCGGCGAGCTTGGCCGATGGTTCGTCGGCGCGCGGGTTTGGGGTTTCGGGGGTTGTGTCGGGGACTGTCATTGTGGCATCTCTGCGCTTCTCTAGGACCAAATGGCAAAAAATTACAGCGAATTAATGAAAAACGTGGACGCAGCAAAAGAGGTGGCGGAGTTAGCCGAAAAATTCGGCGCCAGCGCTAAAAGCGCCGGTGCGCGCGGCCGTCCCGACGGGCCCCGACACTGCGGCGATCTCGAATTACGGATCGGCCGCGACGGTACTTGGTTTTACCATGGTTCGCCGATTGGCCGCAATCGGTTGGTGAAGCTGTTCGCCGGCGTGCTGCGGCGCGACTCCGAAGGCGTCTATTGGCTGGAGACTCCGGCGGAAAAAGGCCGGGTCGAGGTCGACGACGCGCCCTTCGTCGCCGTCGAGCTTACGGTCTCGGGCGCCGGCGAGGGGCAAGATCTGCGCTTTCGCACCAACCTGGATGACGCCGTCACGGCGGACGCCGACCACCCCATCCATGTGACCTTCGACCCCGTGACCGGCGAGCCCAGTCCCTACATCCATGTGCGCGACGGCCTCGATGCCCTGATCGCGCGTCCGGTGTATTATGAACTGGTGGCGCTCGGGGTGGAAGAGACGGTGGAGGGCGAACGGCTTTACGGGGTATGGAGCAAGGGACATTTCTTTGCGCTGGGGACGCCGGAGACATGAAGCTGACCCCCGAAGTCATCGCCAGGCGGCTTAGCCCGGCGCTGGAGGCGCTGGCGCCGGTGGTGGACGCGGACGCGGTCGTCGGCGCCGAGGAGGCCGATCTGGCGCTCGAGTTGAACGAGAAATTGATCCCGGCCGCCGTGCTGGTGCCCCTGATCGCGCGCTCCGGCGGCGTCACGGTGCTGCTGACCAAGCGCACCGACCATCTTGCCGATCACCCCGGGCAGATCAGCTTCCCCGGCGGGCGCATCGAGGCGGTGGACGGGGATGCGCGGGCGGCAAGCTTGCGCGAGTTGGAGGAGGAGACCGGCATCGCGGCGGACCGGGTGCGCATCCTCGGCCAGATCGAGGACCATGCCACCGTCACCGGGTTCCTGGTGACGCCGGTCATCGGCATGATCACGCCGCCGATCGAAATTCGCCCCGATCCCCATGAGGTCGCCGAGGTGTTCGAATGCCCGCTGTCCTTCGCGCTGGATCCCGCCAACTTCAGGCGCGATACCGGCATACGCGACGGGCGCCGGCGCCACTTCTATGAGCTAACCTTCGAGGACCGCCGGATATGGGGTTTCACCGCGCGCATATTGGTGCGCCTGTCGGGGCTGCTATGGCGTTAGGCGGATGCCGGGCGAGCTAGGGAACAGCGCGCCGCTGGCGCCCGCCGGCCGGATCGTGCCGCCGGACTGGATGGAGGCCGAAAGCACCCGCGCCGTCATCAAAGCGGTGACATCGGACGGCGGCGAGGCGCGCTTCGTCGGCGGTTGCGTGCGCGCGGCCGTGCTCGGGCGCGCCGTCAAGGACATCGACATCGCCACCGTCGAGCTCCCCGAAAGGGTGATCGCGTTGCTGGAGAAGGCGGGGATCAAGGCGGTCCCGACGGGCCTGGCCCATGGCACCGTGACCGCCGTGATCGGCGAGGCCAGGTTCGAGATCACGACGCTGCGCCTCGACGTCGAGACCGATGGCCGCCACGCCAAGGTCGCCTTCACCGACGACTGGGCGAGGGACGCGGCGAGGCGCGATTTCACCATCAACGCGATGTTCCTGTCGCCCGACGGTAAGCTGTTCGATCCCTGCCGCGGCTTGGCGGACCTGAAAGAGGGCCGGGTCCGCTTCGTCGGCGATGCCCATGAGCGCATAGCCGAGGACGTTTTGCGCCTGCTGCGCTATTTCCGCTTCTTCGCCGAGTTCGACCGCCCGCCGCCCGACGCCAGGGCGCTTGCGGCGTGCAAGGATCTGGCGGGCGAATTGGCGAAGCTGTCCGGCGAACGTGTTCAGGCCGAGCTGATGAAGCTTCTGACCGCCCCCGGCGCCGCGGCGGCGTTGGAGATCATGGCCGATGAAGGGATACTCCCCCATGTCCTTCCCGAAGCCAGTACCTTCGCGCGGCTTTCCGCCTTATGCGCCATCGAGGACGCCGCCGAGGCGCCCGGCGTCGCGCCCGATGGGCTGCGCCGCCTCGCTTGCGTGCTCGATGTCGATGGCGCCGGGGCCAAAGCGGTGGCGGCGCGCCTCAGGCTTTCCAATGCCGATGCCGATCGCCTCAAAGCGCTTGCCGGGCGCGCCGAGGGTCTGGGACCGGGCGCCGATGCCAAAGCCGTCAGGCGCCGGCTTTACCGATTGGGCGCCGATATCTTTCGCGACCTGGCGTTGATCGAGTGGGCCGGGGCCAAGGCGGCCGATGCCGATTTGCCCGAGACCGCGTCCGACGGTTACCGCGCCCAACTCGCCACCGCCGATAGTTGGATCCCTCCCTCCCTGCCGGTCGGCGGCGAGGACGTCCTTGCCCTTGGAATCGATGCTGGACCCGAGGTCGGCGCCCTCCTCGAGGAGATCGAAGCGTGGTGGCTGGACCAGGATTTCGGCCCCGGCCGCGAAGCGTGCCTCGATAAGCTCCGGGAAATGGTGGCAGATAAAAATGCCCAGGGAGAGACACGGCCATGAAACCCTCCAAAAAGTTTCGTGAGGCGTTTATCAAATGGTGTGCCGAGAAAAATGAAACTCCCGATGTAGCATTGGCATTCAATAAATGGACGGACTCTGTTGAAAATTGGAATAAAATGAGTTCTGTTGACCTCGGAAATAAATTTGTCGAATATATTCAACAACAAATTAACAACGAAAAATCTATAAGTATAAATGTCAATATGCAGTGGGAGCCAACCCAAAAACTTGTCGGGCGAGGTGAGGGAAATTTTGTGGCGGAACTAGTTCATGTCGATTTTGTAGCAGGAAATCACAAGATCACCTTCGATAATTTAAACATTAAAGATCTTTCGATTCATGGAGATCCGGATTCGACGATACTAATTGAAAATTGCCGGATATCGCGATTGCAATTAGGTATAGGTGGCGGAGGTTATAACGTAAACTTAGTAATGCGAAAATCGTGGGTTGGAAATTTGGTGCTTTGTCCCAAGTCTATTCAACATTTTGAGATGACTGGAGGGGGAATCTTTAATATAGATTGTCCTCCTCCAGATGGTGAAAATCCCTTTATGGGATCGGTGATATTTGGCAGAGACGTATTTCTGCCTCGTAATACCAAGCACTATCCCATAGAAGGGCCGCAGCCCTACCGGAGCCTTCAGGCGCACCTGGTAAAATTAGAGAATGGTCCAGCGGTCAGTTTCGTTCGCGCCGCTGAGCAGGCGATTGAAAGAGAAACAGATACCCGTTTCAACAAATTACTGAGTTACCTTTACCAGTGGTTTTCTAACTACGGCTCGTCAAGTTTGCGGCCGGTGGTATGGTTGGTGTCTCTTTTGGCTTTCAATGCCTCGCTCATTTACTGGATTGATGGAGCTACCCAGGCTTTTCCGGATAAGTTTTATGTGGGTTGGCGGGAAGGCCTTTTAGACATAGGTGCTCCCGGTAGAGCGTCGCGGGCTGTACTGCTCTCCTTTCAGTCGATAGTGAACCCCTTCGGCATTTTCAGCGCGCGGGCCATGGTCGTCGCAGAAACGGGCTTACTGAATATCTGGCTCGGATTTTCCGGACTGTTTTCAGGCGTTCTGATTGCACTGCTGATCCTGGCGTTGCGCCGTCGGTTTAAAATGCGATGAGTGTGCTTGCCATGGACAGCGAATGACCGCGCTTCGCATCTGTTTCGTCGGCGACGCCATCATGCGCGGCGTCGATGACACGGTCCATCTCGGCTGGCCCGAAAGGCTGTGCACGAAGGCGCGCAAGGAAGGGCACGAGGTGACGCTGTGCAATCTCGCGGTCAGGCGGCGGACGACGGCGGAGATCGCCAGGCGCTGGCGCGCCGAATGCGAGGCGAGGCTGGCCTTCGATGTTCCCGGGGCGCTGATCTTCGCCTTCGGGGTCAACGACATGGCCTGCGATGCCGACGCCCTGTTTCGCGCCTCGCCCGCGCGGTCCGAGATCACGGCGCGCAAGATCATCGAGGAAGCGGCGGCATGGAAGCCGGTGCTGTGGATCGGACCCGCCCCGGTGGCGGAGCGCATCACCGCCGAAGCCGCCGCCCATGGGCTGGAGCCCGCCTATCACGACAAGCGCTTGACCATGCTGGCGCCGGCCTATGGCGCCATCGCCGAGGATCTCGGCGTGCCGTTCCTCGATCTCTACGCCGCGCTCGCCGGCGAGGAGCGCTGGGCCCAATGCCTGGAGGCGGGAGACGGCGTCTATCCGGACGGGGACGGCTACGGCCTGATCGCCGAGATCATCGGCCAATGGCCCGCCTGGCGGTCGTGGCTGGACGGAGGGGTCAAGTCTTGATGGCCCCGCCCCTCACGGCCAGGCGGCGAGTGGCGGCAGGGACATCAGGATGGCCTCGACATTGCCCTCGGTCTTGCCATGACAAAGGGGTCAAGTCTTGACAATTATCATTTTAGCCGCGAATGCAGCCTGCCGATGATGCCGTCGACGAGATTCCGCAGCACCGGGTCCTTCGCCAGCCGGCCCTTCAACCGGCTGGCGGCCACCGAAACGGTGGAGTAATGGCTGACGCCGAAGGCGCCGGCGATCTCCTTGAGGGTAAAGCCGCCGGGATTGCGGCAAAGCGCCATGGCCACCAGACGTGGCGCGTTTTCCGCGCCCCGGCCTCGCCGCGCGGTGCCGAGTGCCGCCGGGGCAACACCGAAGGCGTTGGCGGTAACTTCGATGATGCGCTCGACACCCGGCCTCGCCGTTAGGCGCCGGGCGCCGGGGATTTCTTTGTCGTCGCCGGCAGGCCTCGCGCGCGCCGCCGCCTGCTCGCGGAATGGGGCATCGCCGAGGACAGGGACGATCCGGGCCGTCCCGTAAAAGTCCTTTATTTCGGCGTCATCGCCGGCGGCGACATATTGCCGGTATCGGGAGGCGCGCTGGCGCTTGCCGAAGAGGTCGAGAATGGTCTCCGTGCATAACCAGTCCGGCGCCGGCGTCTCGCCGATATAGGCTCGGTAGCTGGACCATCGATAGCGGTCGAGCCGCGCCACCAGGCGCGCTTGCAGTGGATTTCGGTGGACATAACGGCTCACTTGCATGAGCCAGGCGTCGGCGTCCAGGAGGATGGCCTTATACCGCCCCCGGAACAGCGGCCCGTCCCGGCCGGCGGCGCGGTTGTGACGCTGTGTGTAGACACCGTTCAGGTGCCGCATGGCGCGGCCGAGATTGCCGCGCGGGGTATGGAGTAGCAGATGATAGTGATTGCCCATGAGACAAAAAACGTGGACCTCGACAGCGAAAATCTCCGAAACCTCGCCCAGGAGCGCCAGGAAAGCGAGCCGGTCGCGCTCGCTCGCGAAGACGGCTTGGCGGTTGGCGCCCCGGTTCATGACGTGATACCAGGCGCCCTCGAACTCGATGCGCAACGGGCGGGTCATGACGGCAGGCTATTGGTAAAATGATAATTGTCAAGACTTGACCCCTTACGGCCAGGCGGCCAGCGGCGGCAGGGACATCAGGATGGCCTCGACATTGCCCTCGGTCTTGAGGCCGAACTGGGTGCCGCGGTCGTAGAGCAGGTTGAACTCGGCGTAACGCCCGCGGCGGACGATCTGGTGGCGGCGCTGCTCCTCGGTCCAGGGCTCGGCCATGTGCCGCTCGACGATCTTGGGGTAGACATCGAGGAATGCCCGGCCGACGTCCTGGGTGAAGGCGAAGTCCGCCGGCCAGTCCCCGGTATCGATGTAGTCGAAGAAGATGCCGCCGATGCCGCGCGGCTCCTGGCGGTGGGGGAGATAGAAATACTCGTCGCACCAGTCCTTGAAACGCCGGTGGTATTCCGGGTCGTGGGCGTCGCAGGCGGCTTTCATCGCGGCGTGGAAATCCCTGGTGTCGGTCTCGTCCTCGACCATCGGCGTCAGGTCGGCGCCGCCGCCGAACCAGCCCTTGGTGGTGATGACGTGGCGGGTGTTCACATGCACCGCCGGAACCAGCGGCGACTGCATATGGGCGACCAGCGAGATGCCCGACGCCCAGAACCGCCCGTCGTCGGCGGCGCCCGGGATCTGTTTGCGGAATTCCTCGGAGAACGCGCCGAAGACGGTGGAGACGTTGACGCCGACCTTTTCGAACACCCGCCCGCGCATCACCGACATCACCCCGCCGCCACCGCCTTCCCCGCCGCCGCCTTCCCCGTCGTCGCCGCCCGGCCGGGTCCAGGATGTGCGCTCGAACCGCCCCGGTTCGGTGCCGGCGAAGCGTTCGGCGTTGACGCCGCCGAGCGCGTCCTCGAGCGCTTCGAAGCGGGCGCAGATGAGATCGCGAAGCTCTCCGAACCAGGCGCTGGCCCGTTCTTTTCGATCTTCCGAAATTGCTGCCGTATCGCCGATTTTCCTCAAGCCTCCGTGGCGGGAAAGCGCCCTGTCTGACGCAGGGCCTCACCCAACACCATCGCCGAGGCGAGGGCAACATTCAAGGAGCGCATGCCGTCCCCCATCGGCACCTTGACGCGCGCATCCGCCGCTTGGTGGACCGTACGGGGCGCGCCCGCGCTTTCCCGCCCGACGATCAGGGTATCCAAGGCGTCGAAGACAAAATCGGTGTAGGCCACGTTCGCCTTGGTGGTCAGGAGCACGAGGCGGCCGGCGTTTCCACTTAGCCGGCCGGCGTCGCGGCTTTCGGTGAACGCGGCCCAGGAGGAATGGCGGGTGATGCTTACCGCGCCCAGATAGTCCATGCCGGCGCGCTTGAGGCGGGCGTCGGTGAAAACGAACCCGCACGGCTCGATGATGTCGACGCCGACGCCGAGACAGGCGGCGAGGCGCAGGATCGCGCCGGTGTTCTGGGGGATGTCCGGTTCGAAAAGGGCGAGGCGCATACTAATACCCGATCTTAGGGCTTTGCTTGACTCCGGTTTTATATTACATCCTCGTCTCGCAAGACTCATCCTCAAGCCCCATCGGCCGGTGGGCGCGCCCAAGCGGTCGTCTTCCCGGCCGGGTATCGATCCGGCGTGACGACGCAAATCGGACCGGTGCGGCGGGCAAAAAAAGGGTTCTTCAATGTCCGATACGGTAGAGAGTCCCGCGCCAGGAGCCCCCGGCGCCGCCGACGGTGGCGAAGGAGGGGAGACCCGGCGCGATTTCCTGTTGCTGGCGACGACGGCGTTCGGCGCCGTCGGCGCCGCCTTCGCCGCCTGGCCGTTCATCGATTCGATGAACCCCTCGGCCGACGTCCTCGCCCTTTCCACCATCGAGTTCGACCTCGCGCCCATCGCCAAGGGCCAGCGCATCACCGTCAAGTGGCGGGGCGCGCCGGTGTTCGTCGAACACCGCACCCAGGCGCGGATCGACGCCGCGCGCAAGGACGACACCGCCGATCTTCCCGATCCCCAATTGGACAAGGACCGGGTCAAGCGTGCCGAATGGCTGATCATGGTCGGCATATGCACCCATCTCGGCTGCATACCGCTGGGCCAGAAGACGGGCCAGCCGAAGGGCGAGTGGGGCGGCTGGTTCTGTCCCTGCCACGGCTCCCATTACGACACCTCGGGGCGCATCCGCAAGGGCCCGGCGCCCAAGAACCTGCCGATACCGGAATACGAGTTCCTTAGCGACACCACTGTCCGTCTTGGCTAGGAGAAACCGTTAGATGACCGTTTCCGAATGGCCGAAACAGGCCGTCAGTTGGATCGACGAGCGGCTGCCGATCTTCACCTTCATGCAGCACGAGTTGAACGACTACCCGACGCCCAGGAACCTGAATTACTGGTGGAACTTCGGCTCGCTCGCCGGCATCGTCCTGGTCATCATGATCGCCACCGGCATCGTCCTGGCGATGAATTACACGCCCCATGTCGACATGGCGTACGACAGCGTCGAGCAGCGGATCATGCGCGACGTCAATTACGGCTGGCTGATGCGGTACGTGCACCTGAACGGCGGCTCGATGTTCTTCCTTCTGGTCTATATCCATCTGTTCCGGGGGCTCTATTACGGCTCCTACAAGAAGCCGCGCGAGCTGTTGTGGTGGCTCGGTATCATCCTCCTGCTGCTGATGATGATGACCGCGTTCATGGGCTACGTGCTGCCCTGGGGGCAGATGAGCTTCTGGGCGGCGACGGTGATCACCAACCTGTACTCGGCCATTCCCCTCATCGGCGATCAGATCGTCACCTGGCTGTGGGGCGGGTTCTCGGTGGGCAACCCGACGCTCAACCGCTTCTACAGCCTCCATTACCTGATGCCGTTCGTGATCGTCGGCGTCGTCGTGCTGCATCTGGTGGCGCTCCATATTCACGGGTCCAACAATCCCTTGGGCATCGACCGTAAGGACGAGAGGGATTCGATCCCCTTCCATCCCTATTACACGATCAAGGACATGTTCGGCCTCGGCGTGTTCTTTATCGTCTTCGCCGTCTTCGTCTTCTTCGCCCCCAACTTCCTCGGCGAGGCCGAAAACTATGTCCGCGCCAACCCCTTTCAGACGCCGACGGAGATCGTGCCGGATTGGTATTTTTTGCCTTACTACGCCATCCTGCGCTCGATCACCTTCGACCTCTGGTTCATCCCCGCCAAGCTGATCGGCGTCACCGCGATGTTCGGCTCGCTTTTGGTGCTGTTCGCCGTGCCGTGGCTGGATACATCGAAAGTCCGCAGCGCCCGCTTCCGGCCGATCTACAAGCAGGTTTACTGGGTGTTCGTGGTTGACTGCCTGGTGCTTGGCTGGGTCGGCGCCAACAGGCCCGAGGGCATGTTCCTCATCCTCGGCCAGGTCGCGACGGCTTATTATTTCCTCCATTTCCTGGTGGTGATGCCGCTGATCGGCTGGTTCGAGAAGCCGAAACCGTTGCCCAACAGCATCTCCCAGCCGGTGCTCAAGCGTCCTGGCCAAGCGGCCGGGGCCGGGACGGGAGGGGCCGAATGATGCGCCGGGGTATGTTTGCCGCCTTACCGGCGGCGGTCATCGGGGCCACCTTATCGGCGGCGCTCATCGGGTTTGGGCTCAACCCTTCCGCTTCCGCCGCCGAGTTCGATCCGCCGCCGCTCCAGGACTGGTCGTTCTCCGGCATCTTCGGCGCTTACGACAAAGCGTCGATGCAGCGGGGGTTTCAGATCTACCGGGAGGTCTGCGCCGGTTGTCACAGCCTGAAGCTGGTCGCCTACCGCAACCTTTCGGCGCTCGGCTATTCGGAAAAAGAGATCAAGGCCTTCGCCGCCGAGGCCGAGGTCACCGACGGGCCCAATGACGACGGCGAGATGTTCCAGCGTCCCGGCCTGCCGTCGGACAGGTTCGTCCCCCCCTTCGCCAACGACCAGGCGGCGCGGGTGGCCAATAACGGCGCCTTTCCGCCGGATCTATCGGTCCTCACCAAGGCGCGCTACAGGCGCATGGGATGGGAAGGGTCCGATTATATCTACGCCTTGCTGACCGGCTATGGGGACCCGCCCAAGGGCGTCGCCGTGGGCGAGGGCCTGAGCTACAACCCCTATTTCCCCAACCGACGGATCGCCATGCCGCCGCCCTTGGCCGATGACGGGGTGGAATACGCCGACGGCACCAAGGCGACGGTCGATCAGATGGCGAAGGACGTCACCACCTTCCTCGCCTGGACGGCCGAGCCCGAGATGGAGGAGCGCAAGCGGCTCGGCATCAAGGTCATCTTGTTCCTGCTCGTCATGACCGGGATGTTGTTCGCGCTCAAGCGCAAGATCTGGGCGGATTTGCACTAGGTTCGAGACGCCGGTTACGCCGGCCTAGGGGCGACGATGGCGGATGACGAGAACAGCTCCGTGCTTGGCATCATCGGCGGCAGCGGCCTTTACGACATTCCGGGTCTCGCCGACACGCGCTGGCGGCGGGTGGCCTCGCCCTTCGGCGAGGCGTCGGATGAAATCCTCTTCGGCGTCCTCGACGGCAAACGGCTGGCGTTCCTGCCGCGCCACGGCCGCGGCCACCGGATACCGCCGACGGAGGTCAACTACCGCGCCAACATCGACGCGCTCAAGCGTTCGGGCGTCACCGACATCGTCTCGGTCAGCGCCGTCGGCAGCCTCAAGGAGGAACTCGCGCCTGGCGCCTTCGTCATCGTCGATCAGTTCGTCGACCGCACCTTCGCCCGGCCCGAAAGCTTCTTCGCCACCGGCCTCGTCGCCCATGTGTCGATGGCGCACCCGGTGTGCGCGCGGCTCGGCGACGGGATCGAGGCGGCGGCGAAGGAGGCGGGCGTCGCGGTGGTGCGTGGCGGCGCCTATCTCGTCATCGAGGGGCCGCAATTCTCGACCCTCGCCGAATCGGAGCTTTACCGCCGGTCGGGTTGCGACGTGATCGGCATGACCAACATGCCCGAGGCCAGGCTCGCGCGCGAGGCCGAGATCTGTTACGCCACCGTCGCCATGGTCACCGATTTCGATTGCTGGCACCCCGACCACGACGACGTGACGGTGGCGGCGATCATCGACACCCTGCATGACAACGCCGATAAGGCCAAGGCGTTGATCGGCAAACTGGCGCCAAGCCTCGTCGCCTCGACGGATGATTGCGCCCAAGGCTGCCGCCGGGCCCTCGACAGCGCCGTGATCACGGCGCCCGAGGCCCGCGATCCGGCGCTGGTCGAAAAGCTCGACGCCATCGCCGGGCGGGTGCTTAATACCAAAGGTCCTTGATAATGACCCCTAGAGATCGGGCAGGCGATCTGTCGGGCCATCGGGCGGGTAGGAGGGAAGCCGCCGGCGATGCACCGCATCGTCAAGGCTTTCCGACGCCCGCCGGCGGTTCGCATGCCCGACCGGAACGGCGGCTTCCCAAGGCTTTCGGACGGCGT
>JADFJG010000116.1 GCA_022566265.1 Pseudomonadota bacterium
AGAGGAATACATCCTCCAGCGGGCGGGCTACGCCAAGGCCTTCAGCCACCCCCGGGTGATCGCCGCCATCCGCAGCGGGGTGCACCGCGCCATCGCCGTGACCTATGTCGAGTGGACCGGGCCCGGCCTCTATGAGGTCATCGCCGGCTGGACCCTGATCGAGGACGCCAAATCGGCGAAGGGATTCGCCGAAAGGCTCTTCACCTCACCGAGGGAGCTCTTTTCCGGCGGCACGGCGGTCGGCGACGCCATCATCTATTCCGCCACCCTGTTCGATGACAACGGCTTCGAAGGGGCACGCCGGGTCATCGACATTTCGGGCGACGGTCCGACGAATAAGGGCCGTCCGGCGTCCTCGGCCCGCGACGAGGCGGTGCGCCAGGGCATCACCATCAACGGCCTGCCGATCATCGACGAATATTACGGCCTCCACGTCTTCTTCCTCGACCACGTGATCGGCGGCCCCGGCGCCTTCGCCATCCCGGCCAAGGACTTCGCCTCCTTCCAGTCGGCGATACTGAGCAAGCTCATCCGCGAGATCGCAGGGGATGACCCTTCTTCCCGCCCCGGCAAAATTGCGGTGGACGGAGCGGCCGAGATAATCCGAGCGCAAGCGGCGGCTTTGCACGGCCATCGGGACGGCGCTGCACAGGCCGCGCGGCAGACCGGCGGTAAGGGGATTATACCAGCGAGTCGATGAAAGTTTCATCGGCTCGCTGGCAAGCGCGACCGCGCGCCCGCAGCGAAGCGAGGAAAGCCAAGCGGGCGGACGCCCGCGCCCGGCGCTTGAGGGAACAAGAGGCGAGCCCAGTCATGGGCTCGCCGGGATCAAGTACTA
Source organism: Pseudomonadota bacterium (assembly GCA_022566265.1). GTDB lineage: Bacteria > Pseudomonadota > Alphaproteobacteria > SMXQ01 > SMXQ01 > JACZQV01. The sequence continues at coordinate 839 of JADFJG010000116.1, forward strand.
GTAGAGGTGCTGGCCGCCGGTGACGAAGATCTCGGCGCCGCTGACATAGCCTGAATCCCCGGAACAGAGGAAATAGAGCACCGACGCCACGTCGTCGGGCTGACCCAGCCGGCGCAGTGGAATGCGCGGTATCAGCACCTCGGTCTCCTTGGACAGCATGTCGGTCTCGATCTCGCCCGGCGCGACGGCATTGACGCGCACGCCGAGCTCGGCGAACTCGGCCGCCATTTCCCGCGTCAGGCACGAGAGCGCCGCCTTGGAAGTGGAATAGGCCGAGCCGGCGAAGGGATGGATGAAATGCCCGGCGATGGAGGTGACGTTGACGATGGCGCCCTTGCCCTTGTGCAGCGCCGAGGCGAAGCCGCGGGCGAGCCTCAAGGGCGCGAACAGGTTGAGCTCGAAAACCGAGCGCCAGGCCTCGAGATCGCCGTTGAGGCAGCCCAACCGCTCCTTGTAGGGGGTCTTGGGCGACATGCCGGCATTGTTGATCAGGGCGTGCAGCTGGCCGTCATCGAGAAGCCCGTTGGCCTGCTCGATGAATTCCTCCTGATTGCCGGGCTCGCCCAGATCGACGTTGATATGATCGGTCCAGTTGGGATCGCGTTTGCATTCCTCTGGCACCGGCTCGCGCGAGCAGGTGACGATCCGCCAGCCCTCGTCGCTGAACCGCTTGACCGTGGCATGGCCGATGCCGCGGCTGGCGCCGGTGAGGATGAGGGTCTTGGTTTCCGCGCTCATGGCGCAAGGTTAGTGAAAAACCGCGTCCCGTTCCAGTGCCGCGTGATACCAAAAGGTGAAGGGGTCAAGACTTGACCCCTTTTTTTTCTAGGGGTAAAGCCGCCCCATCGACCAGCCGGATCCCTGGCGCCGGTAGAGGATCCTCTCGTGCAGCCGATCCGGACGATGCTCCCAGAACTCGATGGCGTCGGGCACGACGCGGAATCCCGACCAGAAGGGCGGCCTGGGGACAGAGGCGCCCTCGAACCGGCGGGCATAATCGGCATAGCGCCGCTCCAATTCTCCCCGGTCCGGCAACGGCCGGGACTGCTTCGAGGCCCAGGCCGCGATGGCGCTCTCGCGGGGCCGGGTGGCGAAATAGGCGTCGGCCTCTTGATCGCCGACCGGGGCGGCCTCGCCGTCGATGCGCACCTGGCGACCGAGCGATTTCCAGTGAAAGCACAAGGACGCCTTGGCGTCGGCCAGGAGGTCGATCCCCTTGCGGCTCTCGACATTGGTGTAGAACACGAAGCCGCCGTCATCGACGCCCTTGAGCAGAACGATGCGCGCCGAGGGAACGCCCCCCTCGCCCACCGTCGCCAGGGTCATGGCATTGGGCAGGTCGGGCTCGCTTTTGCGCGCTTCTTGATACCAAAGATCAAACAAGTCCAAGGGGTCCGTATGCTCCACGTCCATCACCTGTCACTTCCAGAATTCGATCCAAGGAGCATAGCCAAGTAAGAGTTTTTTTACACCTTGGATGGGATTATGGTTATAAGCGGCGTGAGGCCTATGCGCGCCGAACCATCTGTTCGCCCGGCGCCGATTCTCACGAACCCATTGTTAACCAAGATCGAGGACTGGAACATGACCCTAACCAGTAGCCTTGCCAAATTTGCGTTGGTGGCGATTTTGGCCGTCTCGCTGTCCGCCTGTGCCCAGGACAGTGGCCCGAAACAAACCGGCGGGGCACTGATCGGCGCCATCGGCGGCGGCCTGCTCGGCGCCCAGTTCGGCAAGGGATCGGGCAAGCTCGCGGCCGTCGCGGCCGGTACCCTGCTTGGCGCGTGGGCGGGGAGCGAAATCGGCAAGTCGCTCGACCGCGCCGACCGCCTGGCCATGCAGCAAACGACCAACAGCGCGCTCGAAACCGGCCGGATCAACCAGACGTCGACCTGGCGCAATCCCGACACCGGTCATTACGGCACCGTGACGCCGGTCAAGACCTACCAGACGTCGGGAGGCCAGTATTGCCGCGAATATCAGCAGACCGTGAACATCGGCGGCAGGACCGAGCAGGCCTACGGCACCGCCTGCCGTCAGCCCGACGGTACCTGGAAAGTGGTGAACTGACGGACGCCGGGACCCATTGAAGTCCCAAACAAGGCCCGGCGGGAGACCGCCGGGCCTTGTCATTTTGCGCCCGCCGGGCCGCCGACGGCACGTTTGACCCCCCCCTTCTTTGGTGTAGGATGCCGCCGAACCGCCACCCTGGCGGTTCGCGCCGCCCACTCGCCGAGAGGAAGGAATGACGGATAACAACGGACTGATGGCGGGCAAGAAGGGCCTGGTGATGGGCGTCGCCAACGACCGCTCCCTGGCCTGGGGGATCGCCCGGACCGTCGCCGAGCACGGTGGGGAACTGGCCTTTTCCTATCAGGGCGACAGCTTGTCCAAGCGGATCCGGCCCCTGGCCCAGTCCGTCGGCTCCGACCTCGTGCTGCCGTGCGATGTCGACGACGACGCCAGCATCGATCGGCTGTTCGAGACCCTCGAGGCGCGCTGGGGACGGCTGGACTTCCTCATCCACGCCATCGCCTTTTCCGACAAGGAGGAGCTCAAGGGCCTCTATCTCGATACCAGCGGCGAGAATTTCGCCTCGACGCTGCGGATATCGTGTTACTCGCTGACCGCTGTCTGCCGCCGCGCGGTGGCGTTGATGCCGGACGGCGGAAGCATCGTCACCCTGACCTACCAAGGCGCCCGGAAGGTGATACCGCACTACAACGTCATGGGCGTCGCCAAGGCCGCGCTCGAGGCCAGCGTGCGCTATCTCGCCGCCGATCTCGGCGGCCGCAACATCCGGGTCAACGCCATTTCCGCCGGGCCGATCAAGACCCTCGCGTCATCGGGTATCGGTGATTTCCGCTACATCCTGAAATGGAGCGAGTATAATTCGCCGCTCAAGCGCAACGTCACCATCGACGATGTCGGCAAGGCCGGGATGTATCTTCTCAGCGACCTCGCGAGCGGCGTGACCGGAGAGGTGCATCACGTCGATTGCGGCTATCACTTGGTCGGCATGAAGGCGGTCGACGCCCCCGACATTTCCACCGTCTAGGCGCCTCTTTGCGCCCAAGGGATCATGTCACACAACACATTCGGGCATCTTTTCCGATTCACCACCTGGGGTGAAAGCCACGGCCCCGCCATCGGCTGCGTCGTCGACGGCTGCCCGCCGGCGATCGCCCTCACCGATGCCGACATCCAATACTGGCTCGACCGGCGCCGGCCGGGCCAGTCCCGCTTCACCACCCAGCGCCAGGAGCCCGACCGCGTGCGCATCCTCTCCGGCGTGTTCGAGGGCGAGACCACCGGCACGCCGATCTCCATGGTGGTCGAGAACGAGGACGCGCGGAGCCATGATTACGAGGCGAACAAGGACAAGTTCCGCCCCGGACACGCCGAATTCACCTACCAGCGGAAATACGGCATCCGGGATTACCGCGGCGGCGGGCGGTCATCGGCGCGCGAGACGGCGATGCGCGTCGCCGCCGGTTCGATCGCGCGCAAGATTCTCGGCCCCTCGGTCACCATCCGCGGCGCCATGATCCAGATGGGTCCCCACCGGATCGACCGCGAATCCTGGGACTGGGACGCCATCGAGGACAACCCCTTCTGGTGCCCCGACCGGGCGATGGCCGAGAAGTGGGAAGGCTATCTCGATGCCGTGCGCAAGCGCCAATCGAGCACCGGCGCCGTCATCGAGGTCGTCGCCAGCGGCGTGCCGCCGGGTTTGGGCGCGCCGGTTTACGGCAAGCTCGATGCCGATCTCGCCGGGGCGATGATGGGGATCAACGCCGTCAAGGGGGTGGAGATCGGCGCCGGCATGGGCGCCGCCGAGCTTTCGGGCGAGGAGAATGTCGATGAGATGCGCATCGAGGACGGCGAGGTCATCTTCTTGTCGAACAACGCCGGCGGCACGCTTGGCGGCATCTCTTCGGGCCAGGACGTCGTCGTACGGTTCGCCGTCAAGCCGACGAGCTCGATCTCGAAACCGCTCAAGACCGTCGATGTCCACGGCCAGGAAGTCGATATCGCCACCTTGGGCCGGCACGACCCCTGTGTCGGCATCCGCGCCGTGCCCGTCGGCGAGGCGATGATGGCCTGCGTCCTCGCCGATCATTTGTTGCGCCACCGGGCCCAGTGCGGCTAGGCGCGCGGCTTATCGCCGCGAACGGGCCGGGAGACATCGCGATATGGGTGAAACCAACGACGGCTTTATCCGCGTTTGCTCCTTGGATGAGCTCAAGGCCAAGGGCAAGCTGGTGGTCAGCGGCCCACGATGCCCGCTTCTCGTCGTCCATAACGCGGGCAAGGTCCTGGCCCTCGATAACCGTTGTCCCCACCTCGGCTTTCCCCTCCACCGCGGCTCGATCGAGGACGGTATCCTCACCTGCCACTGGCACCATGCGCGCTTCGATCTTCTGAGCGGCGCAACCTTCGATCCGTGGGCGGACGACGTGCCCACCTGCCCGGTGGAAATTCGCGGCGGCGAGGTCTGGGTGGCGCGGGATTGCCGTCACGCGGACGAAGCCGGCCACTGGCGCCGGCGCCTCGGCGACGGCATGGCCCACAATATCGGCCTCGTCATCGCCAAGGCCGTGCTCGGGCTCAAGGCGGCAGGCACCGACGATACCGAGATCATCCGCCAGGCCGCCTTGTTCGGCGCCCGCAACCGGGACGGCTGGGGCACCGGCCTCACGGTGCTGACGGCGCTCGCGAACCTCATTCCCGCCCTGCCCGAGGACGAGACCTATCTCGCCTTCTACAAGGGCATCCGCCGGGTGGCGTCGGACTGTGACGGCGAGACGCCCCACCGGGCGCGCGAGAAACTGGGGGAGGAGGCGCCGCCCTTCGAGACGCTGAAGCGCTGGCTACGGCACTGGACGCTGGTGCGCCACCGGGACGGCGCCGAACGCACCCTGTTGACGGCCATCGCCTCGGGCGCGAGCCAGGGCGCGCTCGCCGATCTGCTGCTTAGTGCCGTCACCGACCGCTACTATGCCGATGGCGGTCACGCGCTTGACTTCATCAACAAGGCGTTCGAGTGCCTGGATGTCATCGGCTGGGATCACGCCTCGGACATCCTGCCGACGCTGACCCGTCGGCTGGTCACCGCCGAGGGCCGCGAAGAGTCCAATTCCTGGCGCCATCCGGTGGACTTGGTTCCCTTGCTCGAAAGCGCCTTCGAGGAACTTCCCGCGGCGATCGAGGAGGGCGCATCGAAACGGGACCCATGGACCCGCCATGGCGCGCTGGCCGAGGAAATCCTCGCCGACGACGCGGCGGCGATCACGCAAGCGCTGAGGTCCGCCGTTCGCCAGGGCGCGCGCGCCAGCGATCTCGGCCGCGCGCTGGCTTACGCCGCGGCGCTGCGCCTCGCCCGCTTCGGCACCGCCAACGAGCATTCCGACTGGAACTCGGCCCACCACAGCTTCACCTACTGCAACGGGCTTCACCAACTGCTCAAGCGCATCGAGAAGGACGGGAACGGGAACGCGGCCGAGGGGTGGGAGTCATTGCGCGGCGTCTATCACGGCGCCATGGCGCTTTACGTCAACCGCTTCCTCAACGTGCCGCCGGCGCCGCCGCCGGGCGCGAGGCCCGGGGATTTCGAAGGTCTGCCCGAAGGGGCGGACGATCTCCGCCGCCGTCTCCTCGCCGTTCTCGACCGCCAGAGCCAGATCGACGAGGCGGCGCGCATCGTCGCCCGCTATCTCGGTCTCGGCCATCCGCCCCAACCGATGATCGCGAAGCTCGCCGAGGCGCTGCTGCGCGAGGACGCCGGGTTTCACGCCTATCAGTCGCTGGAGGCCGGGGTGCGCCAGTTCCACGAATGGCGGGGCGAGGCCGAAGGCGGCAACGTCTTGATCGCCATCACCCGGTTCCTCGCCGCCCATTCGCCGACCGAACGCTCCCAGTACCAGACCGCCGCCATCGCCAGACGCCTGCATAAAGGCGGCAAGATCTACGAGGACGAGTCCGTAGACGTAACAGCAGCGGAAACGGAGACCGGCGCAACGGGCGCCTGATACCAAAGGTCCTTGATAATGACCCCTAGAGACGGCGCGCCTTTCCCTCGCGGGTGAACGACGCGACGATTTCCAGATGTGGCGTCCACGGGAACTGATCGACGGCAACCACACGGTCGAGGCGATAGCCGCCGTCGACCAGTATGCGGGCATCGCGCGCCAGGCTCGCGGCGTTGCATGACGCCGCGACGACGCGTCCGACGCCCGACAGACCGAGCGCCCGGGCCTGGGCCCTGGCGCCGGCGCGCGGCGGATCGAACACCACCGCATCGAAAGCGGCAAGCTCATCGCCGGCGAGTGGCCGGGCCATGAGATCGCGCACGCTGACCTCTATGGGATGGGCGAGGGCCGCGTGATTGGCCGCGTGCCGCAGGGCCTCGGCCATCGGCCTCGAAGCCTCGACGGCATGGACGCCGGCGCGCCCGGCGAGGGCGAAAGTGAAGGTGCCGGCGCCGGCGAAAAGATCGGCGATCCGCCTGGCCTCGCCGACGCCGTCCAGCACCAGCTCGACCAGCGCCGCCTCTCCCGCTTTGCTGGCCTGGAGGAAGGCGCCCGGGGGTAGGGCGACCGGAACGCCGGAAAATAATTGGCGGACCGGACGGCGCTCGACCACCGTCTCCGGAATCGTCGCCCCCGGCGCCGTCCGCCGCCACGACAGCCGCGCCAGATCCTCGGCGGCGGCGAAACGCACAAGCTCCTCTCTTTGATCCAGCGTCGGATCGGCCTCGGTGATGATGACGACATCGAGCCCGCTGTCGGTGCCGTTGACGGCGATCTCGGCCTTTGCTCCGGGGGCGCCCGGAGTTAGCAGATGGACGAGCAACTCCCTCAGCGGCGCGATCAGGGCGACGAGGCCGGGCTCCAGCACGGCGCAGACGCCGATATCGACGATACGGTGTGTGCCACGGGCGTAGAACCCGATGGCGACAGTGTCGTCCCCGCCGCCCCGCCGGGCGGTGAAACGCGCGCGGCGCCGGCTGGCGGCGGGGATGCGCACCAGGGGCGCCACCGGCACCTCGCCAAGCCCGTGGCGGGCCAGCGCCTTGATGACGGTTTCGCGCTTCCACGCGGCGTAGAGGCCGTCCTCCAGGTGTTGGAGCGCGCAGCCGCCGCAGGTCCCGAAATGGGGGCAGACCGGCTCCGCGCGGCCTTCTCCCTGGCGCAGCACTTCGGTCACCGTGCCGGTGAGTTTACCGCCGCGCGCGGGTGCGAACGTTGCCAGCACCAGATCTCCCGGCGCCGCGTAGGGAAGGTACGCGCGGCGCCCGTCGGCAAGGGTCGCGATGCCGTCACCGCCGCCGCCGAGGCCTTCCACCGTCGCCTCGGCGATAAACGCCGCGCCCGCGCCCGCGCCCTCCACGCTCATCCCGCGAGGCCCGCCGCGATAAGGAACTCCCTGTTGCCGTCCCTGCCCGTTATCGGGCTTGGGCAAATGCCCTGAACCTCCCAGCCCGGCCGCGCCTGGAGCCAATCATGGATGCGCCCGCATACCTCCTCATGGAGCCTTGGATCGCTGACGATCCCGCCCTTGCCGACGCGCCCCTTGCCGACCTCGAACTGGGGCTTGATCAGGGCGATGAGACGGGCGCCCGGCGCGGCCAGGGCGAGGGGCGCCGGCAACACCACCTCGAGGCCGATGAAGCTGGTGTCGCAGACGATCAGGTCGGGCGCGTCGGCGATCTCCTTGGCGGAAAGGTTCCGCGCGTTCACGCCCTCGCAAACGATGACCCGGGGGTCGTTCCTGAGCTTCCAGGCGAGCTGCCCGCGGCCGACATCCACCGCGTAGACCCGCATCGCCCCGCGGGCGAGCAGCACATCGGTGAAACCGCCGGTCGACGCCCCGATATCGAGCGCCACGGCGCCCTCCGCGCGTATGGCGAAATGATCGAGCCCATGGGCGAGCTTGATGCCGCCGCGCGAGGCCCAGGGATGGGACGCGCCGCGCACCTCCAGGGGAATATCGGCGGCGACGAGGTGGCCCGGCTTGTCGAGCCGTTGGCCGCCGCCGAATACCTTGCCGGCCAGCAGCAGGGCCTGGGCGCGGGTCCGGCTTTCCGCCAGGCCGCGATCGACCAGCAGCACATCGAGGCGTGATTTCTTGCTTTTCGGGCCGGCGGCCGCGTCACCGTCACCGTCCCCTGCCCCGGCGCCGCGCACTTTCGAGGTCGGGCCGCCGCCCACCCGCTCAGGCCCGGGCGGGCGCCTTTTCGGCGGCCCGGCCGAAGGCGCCCAGCGCCGTGGCGACGATGGCGCGGGCATCGAGGCCGGCCCCCTCGTACTGGGCCTTCGGCGTGTCGTGATGGATGAAGCGGTCGGGCAGCGTCATCGGCCGCACCTTGAGGCCGTTCTCCAGCAGCCCCGCGTGGGCCAGGCAGTGCAGCACCTGGGTGGCGAAGCCGCCGATCGCCCCTTCCTCGATGGTGATCAGCAACTCGTGCTGGCGCGCCAGTTCGCACACCAACCCCTCGTCCAGCGGCTTGGCGAAACGCGCGTCCGCCACCGTCGCCGACAGCCCGTAGGCGCCAAGCTCGTCGGCCGCCGCCAGGCACTCGCGCAGGCGCGCGCCGAAGCTCAGCAGCGCCACCGCCGTCCCTTCGCGCAGCACCCGACCCTTGCCCAGCTCCAGCACCTCGCCGCGTTCCGGCATCTCGACGCCGAACCCCTCGCCGCGCGGATAGCGCAGCGCCGACGGCCGGTCGTCGATCGACACCAAGGTCGCCACCATGTGCACCAGCTCCGCCTCGTCCGCCGCCGCCATCACCACGAAGCCGGGCAGGCAGCCGAGATAGGCGACGTCGTACGATCCCGCATGGGTCTGACCGTCCGCCCCGACCACGCCGGCGCGGTCGATGGCGAAGCGCACCGGAAGCCGCTGGATGGCGACGTCGTGCACGATCTGGTCGTAGGCGCGCTGCAGAAACGTCGAATAGATCACCGCGAACGGCTTCATCCCCTCGCACGCCAGTCCGGCGGCGAACGTCACCGCGTGCTGCTCGGCGATGCCGACGTCGAAACAGCGATCCGGGAACTTCTCGGCGAACAGGTCGAGGCCCGTACCCGACGGCATCGCCGCCGTCACCGCGACGATCCGCTCGTCCCGCTCCGCCTCCGCCATCAACGCCCCGGCGAACACCTTGGTGTAGCTCGGCGCCTTCGCCGGCGCCTTCGCCTGCTTGCCGGTCACCACGTCGAACTTGCCGACACCGTGATACTTCTCCGCCGCCGCCTCCGCCGGCGCGTACCCGCGCCCCTTCTGGGTCACCACATGGACCAGGACCGGCCCCGGCTCCGTCGAATCCCGCACGTTCTTCAGCACCGGCAGAAGATGCTCCAGATTGTGCCCGTCCAGCGGACCGATATAGAAGAAACCCAACTCCTCGAACAGCGTGCCGCCGGTCACCAAGCCACGGGCGTACTCCTCCGCCCGCTTCGCCGCCTGTTCGATCGGACGCGGGAACTTCTCCGCCATCAGCATCGCGATGTGGCGCAGCGAGCGGTACGACTTCGACGAGATCAGACGCGACAGATAGGCGCTCATCGCCCCCACCGGCGGCGCGATCGACATGTCGTTGTCGTTCAACACCACGATCAGGCGCGTCGCCATCGAGCCGGCGTTGTTCATCGCCTCATAGGCCATCCCGGCGCTCATCGAGCCGTCGCCGATCACCGCGATCACGTTATGGCGCTCGCCCTTGAGATCGCGCCCCACCGCCATCCCCAGCGCCGCCGAGATCGACGTCGCCGCGTGCGCCGCGCCGAAGGCGTCGTAATCGCTCTCGGCGCGGAAGGTGAAGCCCGACAAGCCGCCGCCCTGGCGCAGCGTGCGGATGCGGTCCCGGCGCCCGGTCAGGATCTTGTGCGGATAGGCCTGGTGGCCGACGTCCCAGACCAGCTTGTCGTTCGGCGTATCGAACAG
>JADFJG010000022.1:0-4766 GCA_022566265.1 Pseudomonadota bacterium
CCGAGTGGACGGCACCCCTGACTAACGATTGGCAAAAGGATAGCAAATAAATAGTTAACAAATAATTACTGGGGATGCAAAGTGGTTACAAATAATTATCGATTATATTTCTTAACCAATATTATTACCTATTTTCCTTAACTATTATGAATAGTCATTACTCCCATCTTTTATTGTAATCTTACAATATTTTTATCTATTTGAGTAACTTAAGGCCCTGGCCTCTGCCGCCGCTACTCTATCGGGGAACGCCAACCATCCCCCGGCCGCCCATACCGAAACCACTTGAAGCTGTTGAAAAGTCATTGGTTTTCGGTATAGCCGTGCTGAGTGTAAGAGGGCGTCGCTACTGGGCGGCGGCTTTCTTGTCGGCCGCCTCTTTGGCCAGGCGAAGGGCCCGCAGGCCGGCCACCTGTTCCGCTCTCTCCAGCCGCGCTTTTTCCTTTTCTTTCAGGGCCGCCTTGTTTTTCTTCTGGGTTGCGGCGAACCGTTCCTCGGCTTTCGATTTTACTGACTGATACATTTCAGTAATCCTCTGCTTCGGTTCGAGGCGTCACCGGCGGGCACTTTCATCGCGCGGCGCGAGGCGGGTCCACCCGCAGGCTGGTGCGCAAGGTCGGCGACGGGACGGCGCATCGCGCCATCTATTTTATTGTTCGTCGTATTTACTGTTGTCCAAGGAATGACCGCGGATCGGCCCGCCCGCCTCTTTGGGGCCGTCGGACAATCGTTGACGGTCGCATCGTCCACGGCGAGCGGCGACCGCCCCCAACGGGAGTTGGAGGCGGTGCCTTGCGTGGTTATTCGATGATGGACAGGTTCTCGGCGGAAGATTTGCCGTTCTGTCCGGGCTGAAGCTCATAGGAGACCTTCTGCCCTTCGCTAAGCGAACTCAGCCCGGCGCGCTCGACGGCCGAAATGTGGACGAAAGCGTCTTTCGAGCCGTCTTCCGGCTCGATGAATCCGAAGCCCCTGATGGCGTTGAAGAATTTCACGGTACCTATAGTCATTATCTAGCTTTCATAAGTGAGTAGAGCCCGGGACGCCACTGCGCCCGGGGTGAAAGACCGCACAACAAATTCAGAAAAGGTTTTCAACCGCCCTTGGGCGGGATATTCGCTAAACCGGCTGCGGAGCCGTCACGGTGTGCATATGCCCATTCACCCCCCCGAATTACAAGTATTTTTATTGCGCGGGCAAATATTTTTCTCGGCCGTAGGCGCTCGTCGGCTTCAATTTGCGCCCGTATCCGGCCAATCGGCGCACGGAACCGCAAAACCCGGCCGATAACCCCGCGCCGGCCGCACAAATCCCCAAAAACCGGAAAACCCGTCTCAACGGATCACCCAAATCCACCGGCGTGTCACACAGAAAAAGCAACGAGCGTTTTTACACGGCCTGGACCCAAAGCGGCCATCGAGCGCGATGGCCCGTGCCTTAGGGTGCGCGGAAAATCAGCGATTCCCGCGCCACCCAGCTTTAAGGGGCCACCGATGCCGGCCTGAAGGGACCACTCGAACTTAGCAGGGTTCGAATCAGCCACGGCGGAGCGTGATCAGGACCACCTCGCCACGGCTGTTGAAGCGGACCGGCAAGCCGGAAACCCCGATCCCGGTGGTGGTGTAACCGGTCATCGAGCCGTGCCGCCAAAGGCCCGAGGCGTAGCGGCGGTGACGGCCCAGGTGGGTGATGATCGGCATGCCCCCGGGCAGACAAACCTGGCCGCCATGGGTGTGACCCGCGAGATAAAGGCTGAAGCCGGCGTTAGCCGCGATATCGGCCAGTTCCGCGGAATGGACGAGGGCAATCTTGAAGCCATCGGGCGCGGTCTCGAGCGCCGCCCTGGCCGCGTCTGTATAGTAGTAGTGAACGTCGTCGGTTCCCGTCACATGGATCCGCGCGTCGCCCCTTTGGAGGCTCCTTGTCTCGTTGATGAGCACGTCGATACCCAGGTTCTCAAAGGCTTCCGCCATGTCGGCGCAGTCGTGGTTGCCGAGGATGGCGTAGATCCCATCCCGCGCCGGCGACCGGGCCATGAGTTTTTCGAAAGCGGGGAGAATGTGTTCGAAGGGGCCGGAGACCCGCTTGCGGTAGTCCCCGGTCAGCACGCAGAGGTCGACCCGCTCGCCCGAGATGAGCTCCAGCGCGGTGTCCCAGGGCGCGGCGAGGAAATCGACGTGGGGATCGCTCAGTTGGAGGATCCGGTAGCCATCGAATTCGGCGGGAAGATTTTCGAACCTGAGCTCGATCCGCTTGAGCTTGATATCGAGCGCGTTGCGAACCCCTCGCCGGTAAAGCCCGGAAAGCCGAAGCGCCACGCCGAACAAGGACAGCAGCCGTCTGAAAGCCACCCAGTGCCGGCGTTCCTCGATCGCCCAGGGTGTGTGCTTTTCCTTGGCCGCCTCCATGCGCCGCCGCCGCCGTCGCCAGTCCTCTCGGGCCGGACCCGCCCCTCGGGTCTCCGCCGGAGACGATAATGCGTCAAGCCGATGAACGGCTGTATCCATCGATCCCAGTCCTAAGATTGATGCCCGGCCGTAGTAAGCGACATAGGTTGTTCATAATTTACTAATTTCGCCAAAGGATTCGGGCCAAAGGATTCGGGCCAAAGGATTCGGGCCAAAGGATCCGGGCCAAAGGATCCGGGCCAAAGGATCCGGGAAGGGACTTGGAGCGGGTCTTGGTAGATAGGAACCGCTCCAGCTGGCTATGTTGGTTGCATGAGATCTTGGCCTCTCGGGGCCGCCAAATGCCTCTCCAACTGGCCACTTCCGCCAGGGCCGGCCGGCATGACCCGAATGGCTTCGCCGGTCCTCGGGTGACCCACTTTGGAATGTCCGCATTAAGGCGATTAGCCGACATTCCGGTGCCCGCTCCAGATCCCCATCCTTGGGGGGTACGCCAACCCCTTCTTTTCCGTTCTTTAATCGCCAGCCGGATGTCAAGCTCTCCGTTCGACGCCGCCGGGTCCATGGCGGCTGTCGTGTTTGCTCGATGGAATGAAGCCGGCGGACGCCGGACTTCGTAACTTAACGGAGAGCGGCCACCTGGCGATTACTCCATGTATAGCCGACCTAACGCCAGTCCTTCAGGTCCGGAAATTAGCCTAAATCTGGATTAGATTTCCAGGGCGTGGAAAACTGTTCCTGTCGGTACACCGAATTGATCCGCACCAATCCAATATCCTAGATCGAATTTGCCGCCTTAATATTTTGTTAAACAATATTCATTAGTCATATTAATCGTTTAGCACAGGTAATGATCATCACTTTCATTAATCACCTGTCGTCGTCAGGCGCCAAGGGTTGTATCCATGCTCAACATCAAAGGTCGGATTTTCTCCGACAAACGATCGACTCATGGGTTGAGCGCCTATATTACTCTCGCGCTGATCACATTCATCGGTATTAGCCTCTCGATCACAGCGTACTTCATCGTACGGAGCTGGGACGATGTACGCGTCCAAGTTGAGCTAGAACACAACGTGGATGACCGCACGAAAATTATAGAAGAGGGCATTGCCCAAATCCTACATTTCCAGAATTCTATCCGTGGACTGTTCTCTGCATCTTACAACGTTGAGAGAGAAGAGTTTAGAAGTTTCGTTAATTATGGTGTGGAGAGGCCTCTCGGCATCAATTTGCTAGGGTGGATACCCCGTGTGTCGGACATTCAAAGGGGTGAGTATGAAACTGAGGCGCGATCAGATGGTTTGTCGAACTTTCAATTTACCGAGCTAAACGCCAATGGAGATTTCGTAAAGGCGGGACGCCGGGAAGAGTACTATCCAATATTTTTTGTTGAACCGACTCGGGGCAACGAGACTGCTTTAGGGTACGACTATTCATCTACCCCATCTCGTATGAAGAACCTCATTCAAGCACGCGATACTGGCATGCCAACGGCATCATCGCGATTTGCGCACGGCCAAGGGGCTAGTGAGCATTTTGACTTTGAGGTAATTGTGCCCATTTATCTCCATGGTGTCGCGCACGAGACCATAGTGCAGCGCCGTGAAAGTCTGATTGGCTATTCCCTCGCCATATTTGACATTGGCGAGATGATCGAGTCGATCATGAAGAACGTTACGACTCCTATAGGCATGGACATATATTTTTTCGACGACACCGCCGAACCGGGTAAGCGATTTCTTCATTACCATCCATCACGGAAATCGGAGCAGACAAGACGACAGCTGACCGAGAAAGAACTCGCCGCCGAACAGCATTGGCAAAGGTCGCTAGATGTCGCAGGGCGCAACTGGAAGATTGTGTTTCGACCGCTTGCGGCCACTGTCGACGCCCGACAAGGCTCACAAGCACGGATGGTATTGATTCTTGGGCTAACCATCACCCTTATGCTGATGGCTTATCTACTAATCAATATACGCCGGAACCGCGAAACCCTACGGCTCTTGAGCAAAATTAGCGAATCCAACGAGGTCCTGGAGATCCAAATTGCTGATCGCAAACAGGCGGAAGCGCGTCTCTCCGGAATCCTTGACATTGCCAATGATGCGGTGATTTCGATCGATGAGTCCCATCGCGTCATCCTTTTCAACAAGGGGGCGGAACAGATCTTCGGCTATGGGGCGGAAGAGGTCCTGGGCGAGCCTATCGAAATGCTGATGCCCTTTCATGCCAGGGAAAATCACCGCGGTGATGTGAAGAATTTCGCCGAAGGCGCCGAGGTCGCACGCCAGATGGGCGACCGCCGCGAGGTGGCCGGCCGGCGCAAGGACGGAACGGAATTTCCCGGCGAGGCAT
>JADFJG010000022.1:4862-39285 GCA_022566265.1 Pseudomonadota bacterium
CATCGATCTCCAAGCTCGATCTGGACGGCAGCCAGATCTTTACCGTCATCCTTCGCGACGTGACCGAGCGGCGACAGGCGGAAGAGGCGGTCGCCAAGCAATCCCAACTGCTCGAGACGACCTTCGAGACCATGAACCAGGGCATCACCGTCTATGACGCCGATAACAGGCTCGTCGCCTTCAACCAGAGATTCGTCGAACTGTTCGACTTCCCACCCGGTTTGGTCCGCACAGGCATGCCGTTCGAGGAATTCGCCCGTTTCAATGCCGAACGGGGTGAATACGGCCCCGGCGATGTCGAGGAGTTGGTGCGCGAGCGCGTCGGGGCCAGTGACCGGGGTGAGATAAACCGGCGCGAACGCACCCGCCCGGACGGAACCGTCATCTCGGCCAGGCGCGATCCCATGCCCGATGGCGGACATGTGACGACATACTCTGACATCTCCAAGCGGAAGAAGGCGGAAAAGGCCTTGCGCGAGAGCGAAGCCAAGTTCCGGGCGGTGGTCGACAACTCACCCACCAAGATCCACATCAAGGACGCCGAAGGCCGCTATACCCTGGTCAATCCGTTGGCCGAGAAGCTGTTCGGCTTCACCGACGAAGAAGTGCGGGGCAAGACCAGCTACGACATCTTCCCCAAGGAGGTCGCCGACGCCTTCACCGCCCACGACCGTCAGGTGGCGGAAAGCCGCGAGATGGCCGAACAGGTGGAGCATTTCATGCTGGAGGACGGCGAACATACCTATTTGACCGTCAAGTTCCCCATCCTTGACGCGCAGGGCGAGGTTACCGGGATCGCGGCGATCGGCACCGACATCACCGAACAGCAGACGGCGAAGGCCGAGATACTGAAAGCCAAGGAACAGGCGGAACTCGCCAACCGCACCAAGTCCGAGTTCCTGGCCAATATGAGCCACGAGCTGCGCACCCCCTTGAACGCCATCCTCGGCTTCTCCGAGTTGATGGGCAACGCCACGCTCGGTCCGCTGGGCAATCCCAAATACCAGGAGTACGCCAAGGACATCAACGATTCCGGCCGCCATTTGCTGGCCCTGATCCAGGACATCCTGGACCTCTCCAAGATCGAGGCCGGCAAGCTCGAGCTCGATGAGGAGGACATCGACGTGCACGAGGTCATCCGGTCGTGCATGGTGCTGGTGAAGGAGCGCGCCCGGAACGGCGGCGTCAAGCTCAAGACCGACATCCCCGACGGCTTGCCGGTGCTTCACGCCGACAAGCGCAAACTCAAGCAGATCCTGGTCAACCTGCTGTCCAACGCGGTCAAGTTCACGCCCCCCGGCCGCGAAGTCACCCTCAAGGCCTGGTGGCGGGAGGATTCCGGTTATGTCTTCCAGGTCATCGACACCGGCATCGGCATCGCCCTCGCGGACATCCCCAAGGCGCTCTCGCCCTTCGGGCAGGTCGACAGCGCATTATCGCGCAAGTACGAGGGGACCGGTCTCGGCCTGCCGCTGACCAAGTCGCTGGTCGAGATGCATGGCGGATCATTGGATCTGCAAAGCGAGGAAGGTGTCGGCACCACGGTGACGGTGCGTTTCCCCTCCGAGCGCATCGTGCATGTGCCTGGGATCGAAGCGACAGGCACTCCGGGGGCATAGGCCCGGTTAAACTCGAGTGATCCGTCGTACAGCCCAGGGAAGCGCGACGGATCATTCGGGCAGGCCGGCCTTCCTCAAGCCGTCGATAAAGCCTTCCAGGTTCTTGTAGCGGGCGACCGGATAGATCTCCTTGAGCCTGGCGATGGTGAGCGCCGGGTCCCTTTCCAGAACATCGCGGATAGCGGCCTCGGCTTCTTGCCTCCTGCCCAGCTGCGCCGCGCTCGCCGCCAGCACGTGATGGGCGGGAAGGTTGTCGGGGTGGCGGCGGGCCGATTTTCTGGCCCATGCCAGCGCCTCTCCGTAGTTCCCGAGTTGCATGCATGCATTGGCCATCACGCCTTCGGCCACCCACATGGAGATGTCGAGCGGGCTCAGGCGCATGGCCCTTTCGGCGTGTTCGATGGCTGTCTCGGGATCGCCGAGGCAGCACCGCAGCATACCGCTGGCGATCCACGCCCTGTTGGCGTTGGCGTTAATACTCAGCGAACGATCGATGAGCGCCGCCGCCTCTTCGTAATCCTTCTCGATGAGGGCCACCGTCATGGCGGCCTGCCACAGTACGTAGGGATCGGTCCTATCGGCCCTGAGCCCGGCGTGGGCGAGACGGATGGACGCGGCCTTGTCCTCTTCCGACAGGACCATGCCCTTGAGTTGCACCTGGCGCCGATGGCAATAGGAGGCGCAGACATAGGCGCGGGCGTAGTTGGCATCGAGCTCGATGGCTTCGAGGAAGAGCGTCAATGCGTCGGCCGTATCCCGCGGGTCCAGTTTGTTCATTTTGGCCAGGCCCGAGAGCGTCAGGTCGTAGGCGTCGAAGCTTTCGGGACGCTTGTGGCGGATGCGTTCGACCTCGGCGCGGTGGAGCTGGGGCTCGATAGCGCCGACGACGCTGGCCGATATTTCGTCCTGCAAATCGAATATGTCGTCGAGCGCGCCGTCGTAGCGGTCCGCCCAGACGTGGTTTCCCGACGCCGCCTCGACCAGCTGGGCGGTGACGCGGACCCGGTTCCCCGCCTTGCGCACGCTGCCTTCCAGCACGTAATGGACGCCCAGTTCGCGGCCGACATCCTTCACGTCCACGGCCCGGCCCTTGTAGGTGAAGGACGAGTGGTGGGCGATGACGAAGAACGACCGTACGTTCGAAAGCGCGGTGATCAAGTCATCGGTGATGCCGTCGGAGAAATACTCCTGCTCGGGATCGCCGCTCAGGTTGGCGAACGGCAGCACGGCGATGGAAGGCTTGTCGGGCAGCGGCGGTCCGGCTTCCGGTTTGGCCGCCGACACCTCCGCCTTTGCGCCGGCGGCGGACGAAGGCGCCTCTTGGCGCTGGATCTCGGCGTGGAGCCGCGCGGTCTCGGCATCGGGCTCGGCGCCAAGCTCGCGGCGCAGCTCCTCGGCGCAGAGCTGGAACTGCTTGAGTGCCTGGGCCCGTCTGCCGGTTTGCGCATAAAGCCGCATCAGCGCGCGGTGCGCCTCCTCGCGCAACGGATCGAGGGCTGCGAGCCGCCGCGCGGTGTCGATGGCGGCGCCGGTGTCTCCCCCCGCCGCCTGAAATTGGCCGAGTTTCGCCAGCACCTCGCAGGCGAGATCGTTGAAGCGGGCGCGCTCGGCCGCGATCCAGTCCTCGAACCCTTTCTCCTTGACGTCGAGGCCCTCGATCAAGCCACCACCGTAAAGCCCGGCCGCCTTGGCCAGGGTGTCCGGCGTGCCTTCCGCCGCAAGGCGTACGAAATTCCCGGCGTCGATGTCGGTGGCGTCGGCGTTCAGCCCGACGTCATCGCCGTCCGTCAGCAGAACCCCCGGCTCGGCATCGTCAAGCGTCTTGCGCAATCTGGAGAGGCACTGACGCAGGCTTTGGCGGGCCTGTTCCTCGAACCGGTCGCCCCAAAGCAGCGCCGCCAACCTGTCCCGAGGTTGCGCCTCGCCGGCGTTGAGCGCCAGATAGGCGAGAAGCGCCCGCGGCTTCCCGCCGGCAAGGGTGACCTCGCCGCCGGCGCCGTCCAAGACCCTGAGCCGGCCGAAAAGCCTGATCGATAGTTTCCCCATCTCCCGCCTTCGACGCCGCCGGGCGCCCCGGTTCCGGCGTCAATTGATACCACAATCCGGGAATCCGCACATTTTACGCTCTTTCACGCCTTTTTCACGCTCCATTGCCTCACCCGCTGACGGCGCCGTGACGCCCTTTCGGCAGAATGCCCTTCGTTCCGATCGACGGAACATCGAGATCAGGAAGGAATTCGAGGAACAGCCGGGACGCCACCAGCCCCCGGCAGACGAAGGAGACAAGGAAATGTCGAGCATCAGCACCCAGACCATCCATACATCCATCCCGGCCACATTGCTGGGTCAGGCAGGCGACAAGGCGGCCTCCGATCTCGCCGCCGCCGTCGCCAAGGCCTTCCGCGCCTGGCGGCAACGCCCCGGCGCCCCGTCGCGTCTTTACGGGCTCAGCGACTACGTGCTCAATGACATCGGTCTCGACCGCGGCGAAATCGGTCAGGGACCGGCGGAGTCCTTCTGGCGGGTGTGAGCCGTGACGAGGTCGACCGAGGCTTTGCGATGCCTCATCGAGGCAAGCGCGTTTTCAACATTGACCCGCCAGCGTCCTCCAATGCCATCATGCGGAGGGCTCAGCCCCTTCCAGGCTGACAGCGGACATCGGTGAGGTTGGCCTGGGCCCCGCCAGGCCAACCATCATGAGGTTTCGTCCTTGGGTTCCAGCACGCCCTTGCCCTCGCTGTCCCCAATCGTGCTAAGGTTCCAGTCCTGAACATCGACTTCCGGGGAAATTCTCTTTCCCGGCCCGCCGATTGAACGTTTCCCGGTGAGCAAGGTAGCGGAAAATCGCGCCGGTGCCATTGAGGCCGGGCCGGTCTCTTTGAAGTCGGGCCGGTCCCTTTGAAGTCGGGCCGGTCCCTTTGAAGTCGGGCCGGTCCCTTTGAAGTCGGGCCGGTCGTGTTGTGGGATGTGACGGATGGAACTTTCGAGAAGCATGGCGCTGTTTCGCCGGACCAAGGCGCTGGAAAACGAGATCGATGAGTTTCTCGACAAACTTTCCGAGTCCGCCTTGGTGTTCAGGCAGGCGATAGAGCTTTATCTTACCGACGGACCGGGAGCGGGCTTCGACGAAAAGTTGCGCCAGGTGAACGCGCTGGAAAGCCGCGCCGATCAGTTGCGCCGGGATATCGAGACCCAGCTCTATGCCCAGACCCTGATTCCGGAGTCGCGCGGCGACGTCCTCGGCCTGCTGGAGAACCTCGATTCGATCCTCAACCTTCTCGAGGGCACGCTGTGGGGCTTTTCCATCGAAACTCCCGACATCCCGGAGGAATTCGTGAAGGATTACAGTGGGTTGACGGAGATGGCGGTGCTGTCGGTGGAAGCCATCGTGATGGCGTCGCGGGCCTTCTTCCGCGATCACGAAACGGTGGGCGATCACATGTACAAGGTGATGTTCTACGAGAAGGAGGCCGACAAGGTCAGCACCAAGCTGAAACGGGCGATTTTCGGCCAGGCCGATCTGCACCTCAGCCAAAAGATGCACCTCAAGTCCTTCACCGAACATATCGATAACGTCGCCGACAAGGCCGAAGACGTCGCCGACCGGCTGTCCATTTACGCCATCAAACGGTCGATCTAGAGCGGTTCTTGGTAGATAGGAATCAATTTGATGGGTGCAAATCGGCTCCTTCGGCAAGGCGCGGCGCGCGGCGCGATGCAACGCATCGGGCAAGCGTCGCAACGCCGCCGAGGGGCCGATTGCCTCGACCTATGGCCGGGTTCTTTTGCGCCGTGGCGTCGTTGCGCCCCTTTGCCGATGCGCAAGCATCGCCATGCGGCGCGCGCCTAGCCACGGCGCAAAATAATCCCGGTCAAATGGTTCCTATCGACCAAGACCCGCTCTAGAGCCAATCGGTCTCGTCCCCATGGACATCGCGGTTCTGATTTTCCTCACCAGCGGTTTGTTCCTCGGCTGGTCGCTGGGCGCCAACGACGCCGCCAACGTGTTCGGCACCGCCGTCGGCACGCGGATGATCCGGTTCACCACCGCCGCCGCGATCTGCGGCATCTTCGTCATCCTCGGCGCCGTCATCAGCGGCGCCGGCGCCGCCCATACGCTGGGCCGGCTGGGGTCGGTGAACGCGCTGGCCGGCTCGTTCATGGCGGCGTTCTCCGCCGGCCTGGCGGTTTACGTGATGACCAAGTTCGGGCTGCCGGTCTCCACCACCCAGGCCATCGTCGGCGCCATCATCGGCTGGAGCCTGTTCAGCGAGACCCTGACCGATACCAACGCGATGACCAAGATACTCGCCACCTGGGTGGTCTCCCCCTTGCTCGCCGCGGTGATCGCCATCTTGCTGTTCAAGCTGGTGACGCGGGTGCTGCGAATCTCCAAGCTTCACATATTGCGAACCGATGCCTACACCCGCCTGGGCCTGGTGTTCGCCGGCGCCTTCGGCGCCTACAGCCTCGGCGCCAACAACATCGGCAACGTCATGGGCGTGTTCATCTCGTCCTCGCCCTTCACCGACTTTTCCATCGCCGGGCTGGTCAACTTCTCCTCGGTGCAGCAGCTGTTCCTGCTTGGCGGGCTGGCCATCGCCGTCGGCGTCATGACCTATTCGAAGCGGGTCATGCTGACCGTCGGCGGCGGTCTGATGCCGTTATCGCCGGTGGCGGCCTGGGTGGTGGTGATGGCCCATTCGATCGTCCTTTTCCTGTTCGCCTCCCAGGGCCTCGAGCGAATTCTCGCCAGCTATGGACTGCCCACCATCCCCCTGGTGCCGGTATCGAGCTCCCAGGCCGTCATCGGCGCCGTCCTTGGCATCGGCCTGTTGAAGGGAGGCCGGGGCTTGCGGACGCGGGTACTCGGCGTTATCGGCGCCGGTTGGGTGCTGACGCCGATCATCGCCGGCGTCGTTTGCCTGGTCGGCCTGTTCGTCATGCAGAACGTGTTCAACCAGCAGGTCTACCGTCCCGTGGCCTACCAGATTTCCCAACCGGTCATCGACCGTCTGGCGGCCGCCGGCATGGCGCCCGGCGCCATAAGCGGCCTGGAGGGCAAGAGGTTCGCTTCGGCGGTGCGCTTCAAACGCGCCCTCGACGCCAAGGAGGGGCTCGGTCCAGAGGACAAGGCCAGGCTCATCACCTACGCCGAGCTCGACGAGATGACCGTCGATGCGGTGCGTATCGGCCTGGTCGAGACGGGCTGGTTGACCATCGGCCAGACGCGCGCCTTGCGCCGGCTCTTGGGACGCACTTATCCCCGCAAGTGGATGCTCGCCGAGGCCCTGATCGGGGAGAGCGCCGGGTGGAAGCCGCTGGCCGACAGCAAGGTCAACAAGGCCTATAACAAGGAACTCCGCGGCAAGCTCGATTTCCTCTACCGCACCTTCCGCACGGCGCGCTAAACCGGCGCGGTCTTGGCCGCGGCCGACTCGGCGCCGTCCTCCTCGCGCGCCCCGGGCGCGTCGACGGAAACCAGGTTCAGCGCCTTGCCGTCGATGGCGAGCGCCAGCTTGCCATTCTTTAGCGCCAGCGCATCCTCGCCGAACACCCGGCGCCGCCAACCCGAAAGCGCCGGCACCACGGCCTGATCGTCGGCGGCGATCTGTTCGAGATCGGTGCTGTTCGCCACCAGCTTCCGGGCGACGTCGAATTCCTCGCATTTCGCCTGCAACAGCACCTTCAACAGATCGACCACCGGTTTCAAGCCGCGCGGCAGCGGCTTGGTCTGGGGAGGGAGGGGGCATTGATCGTCGGGCACGGCGAGGCCCCGGGCGACGGCGGCGAGGATCCCCTCGCGCGTCCGCTGGCCGCGGCTGTTGCGCTCCATGCCGCGGGTGCGGGAGAGTTCCTGCTCCGATTGCGGCGCATGGGCGGCGATATCGAAAAGAATATCGTCACGAAGGACCCGGTTGCGCGGCACGTCCCGGCTCTGGGCCTCGATCTCGCGCCAGGCCGTGACCTCGCGAAGCACGGCATAGAAGCGCGGGCTGGAGCTTTTGGTCTTGAGCCGCCGCCATGCCTCTTCGGGGTCCTGGGCATAGGTTCCGGGCGCCGTCAACGCCGCCATCTCCTCGTCCAGCCAGCCGGCGCGCCCGGTCCGTTCGACGCGGCGGCTGAGCTTGTCATAGGCGGTGCGCAGGTGGGTGACATCGGACAGCGCGTAATCGAGTTGCTTATCGCTCAGCGGCCGCTGCGACCAGTCGGTGAAGCGCATGGACTTGTCGATGCGCGCCTTGGCGAGCTTCGCCACCAGGGGCTCGTAACCGATGGAGTCGCCGAAGCCGCACACCATGGCGGCGATCTGGGTGTCGAACAGCGGCGCCGGCACGGCGCCGCTCAAGCGGTAGAAGATCTCGATGTCCTGGCGCGCCGCGTGGAAGACCTTGAGAACCTTCGGATCGGCCATGAGGTCGAGGAGGGGTGCGAGCTCCAGTCCCGCCGCCAGCGCGTCGACGATGGCGGCCTCGTCGGGCCCGGCGAGTTGCACCAGGCAGAGCTGCGGCCAGTAGGTCTTGACCCGCATGAACTCGGTATCGACGGTGACGTAATCGGCTTCGGCCAGGCGCCGGCATAACCCGGCAAGGGACGCACTATCGGAAATGACCTGCATGGCGGCAAGCTATACACGATTTCCCCCAGCCGCCAAAGCAAAGCGGCGCCGGAAGGTCCGAATACTCTTGCCGCGGCCGGGACAAAGGACGGGTCCGGCGGGTTCAACGGCGTGATCGATTGACGCCATCGGGCGCGCTTGACAAACGGCGCCCTTCCATGTGCTTTAGCGCCGGTTACGACAGTTCTGAGAGGCAATCGGTGCACCCCTATCGAACCCATGACTGCGGCCAGCTTCGCACGGAGGATGTCGGCGCCGAGGTCCGCGTTTCCGGCTGGGTTCACCGCAAGCGCGACCACGGCAATCTCCTGTTCATCGATCTGCGCGACCATTACGGCCTCACCCAATGCGTCATCAGTTCCGAGAACCCGGTCTTCGAGACCGCCGAAAGCGTGCGCCTCGAAAGCGTCATCACCGTGACCGGCCCGGTGGTGGAGCGCACGCCCGACACCGTCAATCCAAAGCTTCCGACCGGCCAGGTGGAGGTTTCGATCGGCGAAATCGTGGTCCAGGCCGAGGCCGATCCGCTGCCGCTGCAGGTGAACTCCGACACCGACTACGGCGAGGAGACGCGGCTGCGCTACCGCTTCCTCGACCTCAGGCGCGACAAGATGCAGCGCAATATCGTGCTGCGCAGCCGCTTCATCGCGTCGATCCGCCGGCGCATGACGGCGGCCGGGTTCCTCGAGTTCCAGACGCCGATCCTGACCTCGAGCTCGCCCGAGGGCGCGCGCGACTATCTGGTGCCGAGCCGCAATCATCCCGGCCAGTTCTATGCCCTGCCCCAGGCGCCCCAGCAGTTCAAGCAGCTATTGATGATCGCCGGGTTCGACAAGTATTTCCAGATCGCGCCGTGTTTCCGCGACGAGGACGCCCGCGCCGACCGCTCGCCGGGCGAGTTCTATCAACTCGACCTGGAGATGTCCTTCGTCACCCAGGAAGACGTGTTCGCGGCGGTCGAACCGGTGCTGGCGGGCGCCTTCGAGGAATTCGCCGGGGAGCGCGCCGTCACCAAGCCGCCCTTTCCGCGCATCACCTATGAACAAGCGATGACGCAATACGGCACCGATAAACCCGATCTTCGCAACCCGCTTCGCATTTCCGACGTATCGGATGTCTTCCGGGATGGGGATTTCTCCCTGTTCGCCAAGGTGGTGGCCCAGGGCGGGGTGGTGCGGGCGATTCCCGCGCCCGATACCGCCGCCAAGCCGCGCAGCTTCTTCGACAAGCTCAACGACTGGGCCCGGGACGGGGGCTGGCCGGGGCTCGGCTACATCGTCTTCGCCGATGGCAAGAGCAAGGGGCCGATCGCCAAGTTCCTCGATGGCGGGCGGATGGAGCGGCTCAAGGTGACCGCCGGCGTCGGCGACGGCGACGCCGTTTTCTTCGCCTGCGGCAAGGTCAAGGCCGCCGAACAGCTCGCCGGCGAGGCGCGCAACAAGCTGGGCGCGGATCTCGGGCTGCTCGAGCCCGACTGCTTCCGCTTCTGCTGGGTGGTCGACTATCCGATGTACGAGTTGGACGAGGAAACCGGCGAGATCGGCTTCAGCCACAACCCCTTCTCGATGCCCCAGGGCGGCCTCGAGGCGCTCAAGGACCAGGATCCATTGACCATCAAGGCCTATCAGTACGACATCGTCTGCAACGGCGTCGAACTCTCGAGCGGCGCGATCCGCAATCATCTGCCCGAGATCATGTACAAGGCCTTCGAGATCGCCGGTTACGGCAAGGAGACGCTGGAAGAGCGGTTCGGCGGGCTGCTTAGCGCGCTCAGGTTCGGCGCGCCGCCCCATGGCGGCTCGGCGCCGGGGATCGACCGCATGGTCATGCTGCTCGCCGACGAGCCCAACATCCGCGAGGTCATCGCCTTCCCGATGAACCAGCAGGCCCAGGACCTGTTGATGCAGGCGCCGGCGGAGGTCGACGGGAGGCGCCTCAAGGAGCTCAGCATCCGGCTCGATCTGCCGAAGCCGAAGGCTTGAACGCCCCTGCCGGGAAAAGGCGCGGGCCGTCTATTCGGCGGCGGTGATGAAGGCGAGAGAGGATTTCTTGCGTTTGTTGCAATACATCGCCATATCGGCGCGGGCCACCAGATTGTCTTCTTCGTCATGGGGCCCGAACGGCTCGACACCGAAGCTGGCGTTGATATTGATCTGTAACTTGCCGACAGTGGCCACGGAACGGTTGAGCACGCGGTTGAGTCCGCGCGCCCGCTTGAAGCCGTCGCGCCAACTGGTCTGCACCATCAGCACCGCGAACTCGTCGCCGCCGAGCCGGGCGACGATGTCGGTCTCGCGCACATTCGCGTTGAGGACCTTGGCGGTGTGGCGCAGCACCTCGTCGCCGACGGCATGACCGTAGGTGTCGTTGATCGCCTTGAAATTGTCGAAATCGCAAACCACCAGGACGCCGAGATCGCCGTAGCGCTTGGAAGACGCCAGCGCGCGGCGAAGTTGGTCATTGAAGCCGCGGCGGTTCAGCAGCGTCGTCAGCTCGTCGATGATCGCCAGGTTCTCGAGATACTGGATGCGGGCGTCCTGATCGGCGAATCGCTGCTGGACTTCACTTGCCGCATCCAACGCCCGCGCCAGCAGGGGCCGCTCGCCCTTGGTCCGTTCGGGCTCGACGGATTCGAGCAGGCGGCCGGCCAAGGCGCCGACGTCGGCGATCAACTGGGCGTCCCGCAATGAACGGGGTCCCGATTTGCCGTTGCGTTTCGTCACTTGGCGCTTCATTGACTTCACCTTCGCCACGATGTGGGCAAAATTTCTTCGGGAAAATAAACGCAAACACCGTGCCAAAGGCGAAAAGCACAAGATATCAAGGGGTTGATGAAATCCGCTAAGGGTACGATTTGCCAAGAGGCAAGAAGTGTCATCACCCTTGCCGGGTTGGGGGGAAGGGATTGCCGCCCGTCCGCATGGCAAGGGTTGGGGGGCCGTACGATTCCCGTAGCACCCTTGACTCCGGCCTCTTTCGGGCGCCGGGTGGGGAGAGTCCCTCTTGTCATCCTTCTGTGTTAAGGGGTATTAGAGAGCGCCGGTGAAGGGCGGCGCGATCCGGTCTCTTAAGCTTGGGGCCCATTCTGTGATTGGCGAAAGGCGTTGTTATGGTCGGCTGGCAGGGCTCAATTTCGCGGATTTCGTTGGCGGCTTTCCTGGTGTCCGCCACCTTTGGTCCGGCGGCCGGGGCCGTCGATCTGGCTCCCCACCGCGCCATCTACAGCATGAAAATGGGCAAGATCCGCGTCGGCAGCGCCATCGTCGATACGCGCGGCGCCATGTACCTGGAATGGGCGAGATCCTGCGAAGGTTGGACGCTGACCCAGAGGGTGCGGCTCCAATTGATCGACAGCGAGGGCGACTCCGTGGACACCGATTCCAGCTTCTCGAGTTGGGAGTCGGAGAACGGACTGAGTTACCGCTTCACCGTGCGCAACCTGCGCAACGGCAAGGTGAGCGATGATCTCGGCGGCAAGGCCACGCTCGCGGGCAAGGGCGAGGCCGGCACGGCGGTCTTCGAGCGCCCCAAGGGCAAGAAATTCGACCTGCCGAAAGGCTCGATATTCCCGACAGAGCACGTGGTGCAGCTGATCGAGCGGGCACAGGCGGGTGAAAATCGCCTGTTTCGCGTGGTTTTCGACGGCGCCAGCCTGGACGGGCCTCTGGAGGTCAACGCCATCATCGGCTCATTGATCGAAGGCAATAAGGACGCCGAGGAAGCCTTGACCAGCCGCCCCTCCTGGAATATGCGCCTCGCCTTCTTCCCGGTGAAAGCCCTTGGTTCGGTGCCCGATTACGAGCTCGGCGTGCGCCTGTTCGACAATGGGGTGGCGGAGGATTTCGTTCTCGATTACGGCGACTTCACCGTTCTCGCCAAGCTCGAGAAGATCGAGGCGCTGCCCCTGCCGAGTTGCTGAGCGGCCGGCGCCCGGTTCGCGCCTCTAGCCTGCCCTCAAGGATCTTCGCACTCATCGGGCCACAGCCAGGCCGCCCCCCGGACGCCGCTCGAATCCCTATGGACCGGCGGCGCGAGCCGGGTCTCCACCTTATCGGAGAAGACGAAAGGCGCCCAAAGCCCGGGCACATTGCCATACAGCCTCTCGACGTTCGACATCCCGCCGCCGAGGACGATCACCTCGGGATCGACGATGTTGATGACGCTCGCCAGCGCCCGGGCGAGCCTCTCTTCATAGCGCTCGAGTGCCGCCTCCGCTTCCGCCTCGGCCTCGGTCGCGCCGCCGGCCTCGGCCAAGGCGACGATGCTTTCGGCCGAGGCGGCGCGCCCGGTGGCCGCCAGGTAGTCCCGCTCCAGGCCGGTGCCCGAGACGAAGGTCTCGATGCAACCCAAGTTGCCGCAATAACACTCCGGTCCCGGCCGCTCGTCGTCCCGCGGCCACGGCAGCGGGTTGTGGCCCCATTCGCCGCCGATGGCGTTGACGCCGGTCAGCACTTTGCCGTCGATCACGATGCCGCCGCCGCAGCCGGTGCCCAGGATGACGCCGAAGACCGCCCGCGCACCCGCTCCCGCCCCGTCGGTCGCTTCCGAGAGCGCGAAGCAGTTGGCGTCGTTGGTGAGGCGCACCGGACGTTCGAGCGCCTCGGCCAAGTCCTGGTTGAAGGGCCGGCCGATCAAACAGGTGGAATTGGCGTTCTTTATCAGACCCGTGGCCGGCGAGATGGTGCCGGGGATGCCGAGTCCGACGCTGCACTTGTGGCCCAGTTCCCGTTCGATCTCGAGGACCAAGGCGGTGATGGCGCCGACGGTGCCGGCGTAATCCCCTTTCGGGGTGTCGATACGCCGGCGGGCGAGTTCACGGCTGGCGGCGTCCAAGGCGATGGCCTCGATCTTGGTGCCGCCGACATCAACACCGATGCGCATCGCCCCGCGCTCTCCTAAGAAAATAAGTACCGGGATAGGGGATTTGCCCGCCGGTCGGGGGATCGGCTAACGGAAAATTAACCATGGTGGTTGCATTTATAAACGAAATCGCAATAAAGCTTACCGTAAATTGAAGAAATTGACGTGAAATGGATTGAACAGACTGATTTCCTTAACCTCTTTCAGTTAAAAACCATCATGACATCCCATACGGAGATCATGCCATCCCATACAGAAGAGAAGAGGGGGTCCGATGTCGAAAAAAGTCCTTATCGTTGAAGATAATGAACTGAACCTGAAGCTGTTCCGCGACCTTCTTGAGGCGCACGGTTACGAGACCCTGCAGACCAAGGATGGGATGGAGGTGATGCAACTCGCCCGTGATCACAAGCCCAATCTGATCCTGATGGATATCCAGTTACCGGAGGTGTCGGGCCTGGAAGTCACCAAGTGGATCAAGGAAGACGAAGAGCTGAAATCGATTCCGGTTATCGCCGTCACCGCCTTCGCCATGAAAGGCGATGAGGAGAAGATCCGGGAAGGCGGATGCGAGGCCTATATCGCCAAGCCGATCTCGGTAACGAACTTCATCGAAGTCATCGAAAAGGTATTGGGTATCGAAAAGGTATCGGGTTAGTTGCTCAATGTCCGCGAGAGTCCTTATCGTAGATGACCTTCCGACCAACCTGAAGGTCCTGGAAGCCAAGCTGCTTGCCGAGTACTTCGATGTCCTCACCGCCAGCGGCGGACAGGAAGCCCTCGATATCGCGGTGAAAGAGTTGCCCGATATCGTGTTGCTCGACGTCATGATGCCGGAGATGGACGGGTTCGAGGCGTGCCGGCGGCTCAAGGCCGAGCCGAGGACCGCGCACATACCGGTGGTCATGGTGACCGCCTTGAGCGACATCCACGACCGGGTGACGGGACTGGAGGCGGGCGCCGATGACTTCCTCACCAAGCCGGTGGACGACATCGCCTTGCTTGCCCGCATCAAGTCCCTGGTGCGTCTGAAGATGGTCGTCGATGAGTGGCACCGGCGGGAGAAAACCTGCGATCAACTGGGTGTGCTCGACGACGACAGGCCCCTGCCCGACGAAGAGAAGACGACGGGCAAGGTACTGGTGATCGAGAAAAGCACGC
The DNA here is from genome assembly GCA_022566265.1 of Pseudomonadota bacterium. Lineage (GTDB taxonomy): Bacteria > Pseudomonadota > Alphaproteobacteria > SMXQ01 > SMXQ01 > JACZQV01. The sequence goes on from JADFJG010000022.1 coordinate 19,122, forward strand.
TCAGGGCCAACAAGATCCGCGAGGTCCTGGAAGAGGAGAAGAACACGGTCGTCTGCGCCACCACCAGCGAGGAGGGGTTGTCGCTCGGCATGGAGGAGGAATTCGACATCATCATCGTCAGCCTGCAATTGGATGGCGCCGACGGCCTCAGGCTTTGCTCCCAGTACCGCAGCCACGAGACCACCCGGCAGACCCCCATCCTGTTGATTTGCGAGCCCGAGGAGAAGGAAGCGCTGCTCAAGGGCTTCGAGCTCGGCGTCAACGATTATCTGATCAGGCCCATAGACAGCAACGAACTCAAGGCCCGGGCGCGGACCCAACTCAGGCGCAAGCATTTTCACGACCGCCTGCGCGACAACTATCAGCGCAGCCTGTCGCTGGCGCTGACCGACTCACTCACCGGACTCCACAACCGCCGCTACGTGACCGCCCACCTGGAATCGATGATTCGGCAGAATCTGGATATGGGCAAATCGCTGGCGCTTTTGATGATCGACATCGATTTTTTCAAGAAAGTCAACGACACCTATGGCCATGGGGCGGGCGACGAGGTGCTGCGCGGCGTCGCCGAAAGGATCAAGCGGAACTTCCGCGAGTTCGACCTGCCGGCGCGGATCGGTGGCGAGGAGTTCGTCGTCGTCATGCCCGATTCCCGCCTCGATGTGGCGGTCTCCGTGGCCGAGCGGCTCAGGAGTAAGATCGCCGAGACGCCCTTCGTGGTCGCGGGCAACGCCGAAACGATTGCCGTCACCGTCAGCATCGGCGTCGCCCTCACCAAGGCGTCAGGGGATAGCGCGGAAGACCTTATGAACCGGGCCGACGAGGCATTGTACGAGGCCAAGGGAAGCGGCCGCGATCGGGTCGTGACGGCGTCGGTGGAAGGAACCCAGCAGCTCGCCGCCGTTTGACGGACCTCTCGTCGGGCCGGGTCAAACGATTCCATCTGGCCCGATCGTGTTCTAAACCCAGCCGATAAAAGCCAATAAAGAAGCCGCCGGACGGCGGCGTTTGGTTAGGCTCGGGCGTTCAGGCCAGGGCGCGGCTATTTGATCCGCCCTTCCTTGAACAGCACGTGCTTGCGCACCACCGGGTCGTATTTGCGGAATTCGAGCTTGTCGGTGGTCGTCCGCGGGTTCTTCTTGGTGACGTAGTAATAGCCCGTGCCGGCGGAACTCACCAGTTTGATCAGGACCGTGCTGGATTTTGCCATGGTGTCAAATCCTCGGGCCGTTATCGGCGCTTGGGCAGCGGCACCATACAGTTCAGGCCGCCGCTGTCAAGGGTCAGCCCCGACCGGATTAGGGGGACGCCAGCGCCGGCGCCGACAGTTCCAGGGCGCGGGCGAAAAGGGGCGTCTCTTCAAGGAGCTTGGCGGCGAGTTCGAGATCGGACTCGGGCGTTCTCTCGCTGCCAAGACAGGACTGGCGAAGTTCTTCCACCGTCTGGTCGTCCGTCGCCGTGCGCCAGGATGCCAGGAGCACGGCGCTGTTGAGCCGTCCGTCGCGCAGCCGCGCCATGATGTCGGCGGCGCTTGACTCCTCGTCGGCGGTACAGACGGTCGGCAGGACGCCGCGGCCATCCAGGGAGTAGCCGGATGGGGCGTACAGCCGCGACCAGGTGAGAATCAGCTCGCCGTCATTGGGCAGGCGGGTGATGTTCTGGACCGATCCCTTGCCGAAGGAATTGGTGCCGATGACGACCGCCCGGCCGCGATCCTGCAGGGCAGCGGCGACGACCTCGGCGGCCGAGGCCGAGCGGCCGTTGATCAGCACCACAAGGGGAATGTTCGCCGCCAAATCCCTTCCCGAGGCATCGAACGATTGGTGAGAGTCGGGATGGCGGCCATCGGTCGAGATGATGCGGCCGCTGGTCAGGAAGACATCGGCCACGGCCACCGCCTGATCCAAGAGACCGCCGGGGTTGTCGCGGAGGTCCAAAACGATGCCCTTGAGTTTCCATTCCGCTTCCCGTTTCGCCGCCGTCAGGACATCGACCAGGCTGTGGACGGTCCTCTGGTTGAAGCCGCTGATGCGAATGTGGGCATAGGGTCCCCGGCGCTCGAGGCTTACCGTCGGCATCACGATCAGCGCCCGCCTGACCGACACGGTAAGGGCCGCCGCCTTCCCCTTCCGGGTTACGGTTATGCTGAGCCAAGTACTGATCTTTCCCCGCAAGCGCGAGATCACCTCCGATCTGTCGAGTCCCGCGGTCTCCTCACCGTCGATATGGGTGATCACGTCACCCTTCTTGAGGCCGGCGCGCGCCGCCGGGGTGCCGGGCAGCACATCCATCACCTTCACATCCGGCCCCTCGAAGTCGAGCGTTACGCCGACGCCGCCGAAGCCCTCGCGCATGGCCCGGTAGTCGCGGGCTTTCTCGACATTGGCGTAGCGGCTGTGTTTGTCCAGCCCGGATAGCGCCGACTCGAACACGGCTTGGTATATGCTGTCGGCCGTCCCGTCGTTTAGCGGTGCCGAGAAGAGGCGTCCGGCGGCGATCACCTGGGTGCTCAGTTCCGCCCAGCCGCCGACGTCCCCGGCGCCGGGCGATGCGAAATCACGGAGCGGCACATGGTCGTGAAGCAACTGGACCCTGCCGCCGGCGCGCTCGATCTGGATGGCCGGATCGATCTCCTTCAGTCCCCCGAGTCCTCTGACGGTAAGGTCGCCGATGTCCACCGGATCGATATATTTGTCGAAGATGTTCCGGTAGCCGGCGTTGAAGACGTAGCGCGCGGTCTCGGTATCGAAGTCCAGGCGGGACGGATCGGGCGGTACGGCGCATCCGGCCAGCAGCCATAGCGCCACGAATACCCGGCGGAATGGAGAGAATTTCATACTCGATACCTTAATACCATCCGTCCTGGTGACGCGCCGACACGGCGGGCCTCACGAGCCTGGGGCCCGGCAATCCCCCGGCAATCCAAAGATTTGACCGGGATGGCGGGTTGAGGCCCGCCAGCCATCAGCCCGCTGGGCGGCGGGGGCCAACATAGAAAAGCGCAATTAATTAAACAACATAATTCTGACGAGGGCTTCGGCGCGGCGTATGCGCGGCCATCTTAGGCAACTCTACCGGCGGGACCTCTTGCCTCCCTTCCGTGGCCGGGCGCCCCGCCCCGGTGGCCGTTTCCTGCCGGTGTCAGGCGCCCCGGGGCCGTTCCCGCCGCCATCGTGTTCCAACAGCTCGAACACCATGCCGCCGGTCACCGGGTTGGCCTCGGCCAGGCGCGCCACGACCCGGTCGCCGAGGGTATAGACGGTGCCCGTGTCGCGGCCTTCCAGGCGATGGCGGCGTTCGTCATGGTCGAAGTACTCCCGGCCGAGGGTGCGTATCGGCACCAGCCCGTCGGCGCCGGTCTCGTCGAGGGTGACGAACAGGCCGAAGCGGGTGACGCCGGCGATGCGGCCGGGGAAACTGGCGCCTATCCTGTCGGCGAGGTAAAGGGCGATGAAGCGGTCGACGGCGTCGCGCTCGCACTCCACCGCCCGGCGTTCGGTGGCCGAGATATGTTCGCCGATGGCGGCGAGGTCGCCACCGCCATCCTTGGCGAAGCCGCCCTCGCCGAGGCCGCCCTCGCCGAGGCCGAGTAACGATATCAGCGCCCGGTGGACGATCAGATCGGCATAGCGGCGGATCGGCGAGGTGAAATGGGCGTAACGCGCGAGCGCGAGTCCGAAATGGCCGATGTTGCCGGGACTGTAGACGGCCCGGGCCTGGGCCCTCAGGATCGCCTCGCCGATGAGATATTCATGCGCCGTGCCCGCCGCCTTGGCGATAATCTGGGTGAATTGGCGGGCCTCCATCCTCCGGCTGCCGGCGCCGGGCGCGCCGATCCCGAGGCCCTTGAGAAAGCCGCGGAGCGCCTCCACCTTGGCCGGGTCCGGCTGATCGTGCACCCGGTACATGCAAGGCGCCTTGGCGTTCGCAAGGGTGACGGCGGCGGCGACGTTGGCGGCGATCATGCATTCCTCGATCAGGCGGTGGCTGTCGAACCGCCGGCGCCGCTCGATGGCGTCGACGCCGCCGCCGGCGCCGACGACGATGCGGTACTCCGGCTGATCGAGATCGAGGGCGCCGCGCTTCTGCCGCGCCCGGTTCAAGGCGTCATAGACCCCGTAAAGCGGTGCGATGGTGGTGGCGAGCAGCGCGGCGGGCAGGGCGTTGGCGGCGCCGTCCCGGGCCTCTTGTACCTGGCCGTAGGTGAGCCGCGCCGCCGAGCGCATCATGGCGCGCTCGAACCGGTGCTTGAGGCGCCCGCCGTCCCGGTCGATCCACAGATGCACCGCCAGGCACGGGCGGTCCTCGCCGGGTCTGAGGGAACAAAGATCGTTCGACAGTCTCTCGGGCAGCATCGGCACCACCCGGTCCGGCAGATAGACCGAGTTGCCGCGCTCATAAGCGCACTGGTCCAGCGCGTCGCCGGGCCTGACGTAATGGGCAATATCGGCGATGGCGACGACGAGGTGCCAGCCGCCCCCGTTCGCCGGGTCCGGATCGGGCTCCGCCCATACGGCGTCGTCGAAATCCCGGGCGTGCTCATCGTCGATGGTGACCAACGCCAGCTCGCGCAGATCGGCGCGATCGCCAAGGGGCGGGGGTTGAGCGCCTTCGGCCTGATCGAGGGCGGCGGCGGAGAATTCCATCGGCACGCCTTGGGCGTGAAGGGAAATGAGGCTGATCGCCCCGGCATCGTCCATGTGCCCCAATCGTTCGATCACCTTGGCCTTGCGCGGGCCGAAGCGACGCCCCGTGAGGGTTTGGGCGCGCACCAGTTCCCCGGACCTGGCGCCGGCCGAATCCTTCGCCTCGACGGTCAGCTCAGACTTCGCGCGCTTGTCCACGGGGGTAATCCTGCCCCGACCCCCGACGACCTCATAGACCCCCAGGACGTCGCGGGGCGCCGTGCCCAGGCGGTGTATGGTGACGGCCTCATAGGCGCCTTCGCCGATGGGTTTCAGCCGCGCCAGCAGGCGCTCTCCCTGGCCCGGCGCCGGCAGGCCCGGGCGGTCCGGCGCCAGATAGATGATCGGTGGAGCCGTGTCCTCGGGCCATTTGACCGGCCGGGCGATGACCTCGCCGTCGCTGTCGGTGCCGGCGATCTCGATGACCCCGACCCTCGGAAGGACGCCGGATCCACCGCCGCCGCGCTTGGCGTCCGGGCCGATCAGCCCGTCGCGTTCGAGCTCCTTGACCAGGTTCCGGAACGGGGCGCGGGCCGAACCTTTGATGCCGAACGCCCGGGCGATTTCGCGTTTGCCCATGGGTCCGGGGCTTTCCCGGATCAGCCGAAGGATGTCGTCCTTGGTCGGGATCGAGGGGTGCTTACGGGGACGTCTGGCCACGGGCCGGCTGCGCTCTAGCTAACTTGCCTCGGTGCGCGCGGCGGTCCGTTTCTTGGCCGCTCTTTTCTTGGCCGGTGCTTTCCGGGCCTTGCTTTTCCCGGCTCCCGCCTTCTTGGCCGGTTTCTTCCCGGTCTTCCTTGCGGTCTTTTTCTTCGCCGGCCCGCGGGCCACCCGATCGGCGATGAGGACGAGCGCTTCGTCGAGGGTGAGGGTGTCGAGGGACGTGTCCGGGGGCACCGTCGCGTTGACGCTGCCATGCTTGACGTAGGGGCCGTAACGGCCGCCGTGGAGGCTGACGGGTCGGCTGTCTTCCGGGTGTTCGCCAAGGACGCGTAGTTTGCCCGATTTGCCTCTTGGCTTGGCGTTCTGCAACAGATCGACGGCGCGATTGAGGCCGACGATCAGCACGTCCTCGTCCGGGCCCAGCGACGCGTAAGCCCCGTTGTGTCGAAGATAGGGGCCGAAGCGGCCGATGCCGGCCTGGATCATCTTCCCGGTATCGGGATGGGGGCCGACATCGCGCGGCAGGGCCAAAAGCCCGAGCGCCGTCTTCAGGGTGAGGGCGTCGGGGGCGATTTCCTTGGGCAGGGACACCCTTTTGGGTTTCTTCTTGTCCTTTCCCTCGCCGAGCTGGATGTAGAAGCCGTAGGGACCGTTGCGCAGCGTGACCGCCTCGCCGCCGAGGGGATCGCCGCCCAGGTTCAGGGGGCCGTTGGCGCCGATCAGCGCCGCCTCCGTCGATTCGTCCCCGGCCGCCAGCTTGCGCGTGTATTTGCACTCCGGGTAGCTCGAGCAGCCGATGAAGGCGCCATACTTGCCGAGCTTGAGGCCGAGACGCCCGGTGTCGCAATTGAGGCAATCGCGCGGGTTCCTGCCGGAGCCGTCATCATTGAAGAAGTGGGAGCCGAGCACCTCGTCGAGGGCGTCGATGACCTCGGTGATGGTGAGGTCCTTGGTTTCGGCCACGGCGGCGGCGAAGGATTCCCAGAAACTGCCCATCACCTCCTTCCAGTTGGCCTTGCCGCCGGAGATATCGTCCAGCCTGTCCTCCATCCGGGCGGTGAAGTCGTACTCGACGTAACGCTTGAAGAAGCTGACGAGGAAGGAGGTGACGAGCCGGCCCCGGTCCTCGGGCACGAAGCGCTTCTTCTCCAGTCGCACATAATCGCGCTGTTGCAGGACCGAGATGATCGAGGCGTAGGTCGACGGCCGGCCGATACCAAGCTCTTCCATGCGCTTGACCAGCGACGCCTCGGTGTATCTCGGCGGCGGTTGGGTGAAATGCTGCTCCGGGATCACCTTGCGGCGCGACAATGCCTCCCCCTCGGTGAGCCTGGGCAGCGTCTGTTCGCCGTCGGCGCCCTCGGCGGGATCGTCCCGGCCTTCCTGGTAAAGACGGAGGAAGCCGTCGAAGGTCACGGTCGAGCCGGTGGCGCGCAAGGTCGTTCCGTCGGCGGCGGCGACGTTGATCGCCACTTGATCGATGCGCGCGCTTTCCATTTGGCTCGCCACCGTCCGTTTCCAGATCAACTCGTAAAGCCGGAACTGGTCGGAATCGAGCAGCCGGACGATCTCCTGGGGCAGGCAGAAGAAGTCGGTCGGGCGGATCGCTTCGTGGGCTTCCTGGGCGTTCTTGGCCCGGCTCTTGTAGATTTTGGGCGCCTCGGGAAGATAGGCTTGGCCGTATTGGGCGGGGATGAGTTTGCGGCACTCGGTAACGGCTTCGTCCGCCAATCTAACGCTGTCGGTCCGCATGTAGCTGATCAGTCCCACCGTATCGCCGCCGATGTCCAGCCCTTCATAAAGCCTTTGGGCGATCCGCATGGTCCGCGACGCGCTGAACCCGAGCTTGCGCGACGCCTCTTGCTGCAACGTCGAGGTGGTGAACGGAGGCTGCGGGTTGCGCCGGACCTGTTTGCGCTCGATTTCGCCGACCGAAAATTCGAGGCCCGAAATCCTGTCCGCCGCCGCCCTGGCTTCCGCTTCACCGCCGAGGCTGAACTTGGTGAGCTTCTCGCCGCCGAGATGGGTCAGTCTCGCCGTCAGCATCTCGCCCTTGGCGTTGGCGAACTCGCCGTCGACGGTCCAGTATTCTTGCGCCTTGAAGGCTTCGATCTCGGCCTCGCGCTCGCAGATCATCCTCAACGCCACCGATTGAACCCGTCCCGCCGAACGGCTGCCCGGCAGCTTGCGCCACAGCACCGGCGACAGGGTGAAGCCGACCAGGTAATCGAGCGCCCGGCGGGCGAGGTAGGCTTCGATCAGCGGCTGGTCGAGGTCGCGCGGGTGGGCCATGGCCTCGAGAACGGCGTTGCGGGTGATCTCGTGGAACACCACCCGCTTGACCTCGATCCCGTTGAGCGCCCCGCGTTGTTCGAGAAGCTCCATGACGTGCCACGAGATCGCCTCGCCCTCGCGGTCCGGGTCGGTGGCGAGATAGAGGTGATCCGCCCCTTTCAGGGCCTCGGCGATTTCGCCGATGCGTTTTTGCGCCCTGGTGTCGACCGCCCAGGTCATGGCGAACCCATCGTCGGGCAAGACCGATCCCTCCTTGGCCGAAAGGTCGCGGACATGGCCGTAGGAGGCGAGGACCTTGAAGTCCGGGCCGAGATACTTGTTGATGGCCTTGGCCTTGGCCGGGGACTCGACGACGACTATGTTCACAACGTTAGCTCTACTTACTTATTGGCTTGTGACATCTTGCACCCGAACCGGTTAATCAGTCGTAATGAAGCGCGACCTGGTTGCCCGGGTGCCTCTCCAACCGGCCCGCAAGTTCCATTTCCAGCAGGACGATGGACACGACGGCAGGGGACAATTGGCACTGCCGAATGATTTCGTCAACCGTTACCGGGTCCGCTCCCAGTTTTTCGGTAATATCCGCCCGCGCCGCCGAAAGCTCCGAATCGCTGGGCTGGACCGGCGTTGGCGTTGGCGCGAAGGCACTTTCGCGTCCCTCACCGACGGCGGGCCGAAAGGCGCCGCTGATGGCTTCGATCACGTCATCCGCGTTCTGTACCAAGGCGGCGCCGTCCCGGATCAGCTGGTTCGAGCCCTTGGCGCGCGGGTCGAGCGGCGAGCCCGGCACGGCCATGACCTCGCGGCCCTGATCGCCGGCGAACCGCGCCGTGATCAGCGATCCCGACCGGAAGGTCGCCTCGATCACCACCACGCCCAGCGACAATCCGGAGATCAGCCGGTTGCGGTAGGGGAAATGGCGCGCCTTGGGCGTCAGGCCCGGGGGGTGCTCGGAAATGACCACGCCGCGTTCGACGATCTCTTCATAAAGCGCCGCGTTTTCCGCCGGATAGACGACGTCGACGCCGCCGGCCATGACGGCGACGGTGCCGCTTTCCAAGGCCCCGGCATGGGCCATGGCGTCGATGCCGCGCGCCATGCCCGAAGCGATGACGATGCCGTGGCACCCGATATCCGCCGCCAGGGTCTCGGCCATGCGCCGGCCGTTGGCCGAAGCGTTACGCGCGCCGACGATGGCGACGGTTCGCCGGCCGAGGAGATGACCGTTGCCCCGCACGCTCAAGGTCGGCGGCGCATCGTCGAGCACCGCCAGCATCTCCGGGTAGTCCTCCTCGCCCCAGGCGATCAGCCGGGCGCCGATCTTCCCCAAGGCCTCGATCTCGCGCGTCGCGGCGGCGGCCGGACAGATCTTGATCGGCCGTGCCCGCCCGCCGCGGCGCGCCAGTTCCGGTAAGGCGGCGAGCGCCGCGGTCGCCGAGCCGAACCGCGACAGCAGCTGAAAATAGGTGACCGGCCCGACATTTTCGCTGCGGATCAGCCGCAGCCGATCCCGCCGCTCCTCGGCGGAAATGGGTGTTACGGTACTGCTCATCGCTTCTACTTGGAGGAACGCCGGCCCGGCGTCAACTTCAAGATTTTCGACGCCTATGCAACGACGGCGCGCAAGCCTCTGAAAAACAGTGTTATTTTTCCGCCGCCGATCGGCCGATCTTGGGCTCCTCGCGCTTGATCAGCCGGCGGAAATTGGCGTGATGGCGGAGGATCACGAGGATCGCCATGAAGCCCACGAGCTCGGTGCGCAGGGGATCGGCGAGCCAGGCGGCATAGAATGGCGCCGCCGCCGCCGAAACCATGGAGGCCAGGGAGGCGTAACGGAAAATCAGCGCGATGGCGAGCCAGGTGAGCGCGGTGAGCAGCGCCACCTGCCAGGCGATCGCCGCGAGGACGCCCAAGGCCGTCGCCACGCCCTTGCCGCCGCGGAACCGCAGCCAGACGGGGAACGTATGGCCGACGATCGCCCCCGCCCCGGCGAGCACCGCCATGTCCGGCCCGAAGACCCCGGCGATGAGCACCGCCCCCGCCCCCTTGCCGGCGTCGAAAAGCAGGGTGAGGGCGGCCAGCCACTTGTTGCCGGTCCTCAGCACGTTCATGGAGCCGATATTGCCCGAGCCGATGTCGCGGATGTCGCCGAGCCCGGCGACGCGGGTCAGGATCAGGCCGAAGGGCACGGAGCCGAGGAGATAGCCGCCGACGGCGGCGGCGATGAACGGCCAAGTGTAGCTGAAATCCCCGAGGGGAGCCGGCATGTCAGTCCTCCCGGATGAAGACCGTCCGGCCGCCGACCGCCGTTCTCAGGGCCTGGCCCTGGACCGGCCTGCCATCGAAGGGTGAGTTCTTGGATTTGCTGAGGAACCGCTTATCGTCGATCTTCCACGGCCGGTCGGGATCGAACAGCACGAGATCCGCCGGCCCGCCCTTCCTCAACGCGCCGGCCTCGAGACCGAGGAGATCGGCGGGCGCCGAGGTGACGCGGCGCAGCAGATCGGCGAGGGGGAGATGGCCGTTGTGATGAAGCTCGAGGATCAGCGGCAGCAGCGTCTCGAGCCCGATGATGCCGGGCGCCGCCTGGGCGAAGGGCAGGCGCTTGCTTTCCTGATCCTGAGGCGCGTGGTCCGAGGCGATGGCGTCGATGGTGCCGTCCTTGACCCCCTCGACGATGGCCTGGCGGTCCGTCTCGGCGCGCAGCGGCGGCGATAATTTGGCGAAGGTGCGGTATTCCCCCACCGCCGTCTCGTTGAGGCCGAAATAATGGGGCGCGGTGTCGCAGGTCACGGGCAGGCCGCGCGCCTTGGCCCGGCGCACCGCCTCCACCCCTTCGGCGGTGGAGACATGGGCGACGTGATAGCGCGCGCCCGTCAACTCCACGAGGCGGATGTCGCGCTCGATCATGATGACCTCGGCCGCCGCCGGGATGCCGACGAGGCCGAGGCGCGTCGACGTCTCGCCCTCGTTCATGTGTCCACCCGCGGCCAGGCTCGGTTCCTCCGGGTGCTGGACGATCAACAGGTCGAAGGTGCTGGCGTAGCTCATCGCGCGCCGCATCACCAGGGCGTCGGCGACGGCCTGGGTGCCGTCGGTGAAGGCCACCGCGCCGGCGGCGTGGAGCAGCCCCATTTCGGTCATGCGCTTGCCTTCGAGGCCCTGGGTGATGGCGGCGTAGGGATAGACGTTGGCGCCGCCCGCTTTGCGCCCGCGGGAAATGACGAATTCCACCAGCGCCGCGTCGTCGATCACCGGCGTGGTGTTGGGCAGGCAGATCATGGTGGTGACGCCGCCGGCCGCCGCCGCGCGTCCGGCGGTCATGATGGTTTCCTTGTGCTCCTCGCCCGGTTCGCGCAACTGCACCCGCATGTCCACCAGGCCGGGCGCCAGGCAATGCGCCCCGCAGTCCACCGTCTCGATGCCCTCGGGTACGCCGTCGGCGAACAGGCCGGGGCCGAAATCGGCGATTTCCGCCCCTTCCGTCAACAGGGCGCCCGGGGCGTCGAGGCCGCTCGCCGGGTCCAGCAGCCGGGCGTCGATGTAGGCCGTGCGGGCGGCGGACGCCACCCGGGCGTCCGCCGTCGGCGCCGGCGCCTTCGGACCGCCGGCCTTCGCCGGTGGACTGTCCGGACCGGTTGGCGCTTGGTGCCCGGCGGCGAATTCCAGGGGCAGTTTCTTGGCGGCCGTCATGCGGCGGCGCCCTCCAATTCGGTGGAATGGTTCCTGGTGATCGCCTCGAGGCAGGCCATGCGCACGGCGACGCCGGCCTCGACCTGCTCGGGGATGACGCTGCGCGTGATATCGTCGGCGACCTCGGTGTCGATCTCGGCGCCCCGGTTGACCGGGCCGGGGTGCATGATCAGCGCGTCGGGCTTGGCGGCGGCGAGCTTGGCGTAATCGAGCCCGAAGAAATGGAAATATTCGCGCACCGACGGCACGAAGATACCGTGCATGCGCTCGGTCTGGAGCCTGAGCATCATGACGATGTCGCAGTCCGCCAGCCCGCTCGCCATGTCATGGTGGACCTCGACCCCCATGCGCTCGATCCCGGGCGGCAGAAGGGTCGGCGGGCCGACGACGCGCACCCGCGCGCCCATGATGTTCAGCAGATGGATGTTCGAGCGCCCGACGCGGCTGTGCAGCACGTCGCCGCAGATCGCCACCAAAAGCCCCCTGAGCCGGCCCTTGCGGCGGCGGATCGTCAGCGCGTCGAGCAGCGCCTGGGTCGGGTGTTCGTGGGACCCGTCGCCGGCGTTGATCACCGAGCACGTGACCTTTTGCGACAACAGCTCGACGGCGCCCGAATCGGGATGGCGGACGATGAGGACGTCCGGGTTCATGGCGTTGAGGGTCATCGCCGTGTCGATCACCGTCTCTCCCTTCTTGATCGAGGAGTTCCTCACCGACATGTTGATGACGTCGCCGCCGAGCCTTTTCCCGGCGATCTCGAACGAGGTCCGGGTGCGCGTCGAATCCTCGAAGAACAGGTTCATCACCGTGCGCCCGCGCAGCATGTCGAGCTTCCTGTCGGGTCCGCGGTTGAACTCGAAATAGGTATCGGCGAGGTCGAGGAGATAGATGATTTCGTCGGCGCTTAGGCCTTCGATGCCGAGAAGGTGGCGGTGGGCAAAGGCGCGATTGGGAGCGTTGCCGTCCATCAAAGCGGCAATATACGGCCTAGAGCACCGGCGGCGCAAGCGGGCAGGTGGAGTAAATCGTGGTGAACACGGGGGGGCGCCGAAAACATCCTAGGGATCGTCGAGAAGGGAAAGCTGTTGGCCGGCCTGGCCGGTCAACCGGACATGCTTGATCGTGCGCTCAACGTCCTGGTTGGCGTTGATGTCGATCATGTGGATTCCGGGATGGGCGTTCTGAAATACACGGAACAGTTCATCCGCGAACGCTCGTCCTATGAACGACACGCCGCGAAAATCCAAGACGATTTCGGTAAATTTCTCGAATCTTGTCACCAGCCTTTTCGCTTGTGACCGGGAGACAAGATCCTCTCCCTCGTATTTCGCCAGCCGGACGGGGACGTGGGTCTTGCTGAACCGGCTGTCTTCATCCTCGTATCGGTTAAAGACCTCTCGGGCCGTTCGGCTCGTGCGTGGGTCCAGAAACAATGAAACACGAGTGCCTTTCAATACGCGGTCCTTCTCTTCTATCTCAAAAATCCAGTCTTTGCCGTCGCCCGATGTACCGAAAAAAAGATCGTCGGACCAGATGCTAAACTCATCGAACATGCGGGAGGTGAAGAAGATGCCCTCTCCCGTGTGTTTTTCCGTATCGGTTGTAAGTTTTCCTTTGCTCAGTTCAAGTATTGCATACCACTTATTTTCAATTCCAAGCTCTTTTTGGATTTTTTCAAATATTCCCACACCATGATCTCTAATTATCATTTCAATTTGAAGCTCATTGACGATTATTGCTATATCCATTTTTGAGGATTCTGAGTGATCGATTACATTATTGACTATTTCCGTAAATCCGTGATGGCATATACCGACTACGTTTTTCGGATAATCGCGTAAATATTTTTGCACGGTTTCCAACCAGACCGTGTCTTCCCTTAAATCCGGCGTCACCGGGATTTCGAACGCTTTTTTGACGAAGTCCTTGAGGAAATACCGGCGAGCCTTGGTCTTACCTTCCCCGTAAACGAGTCCCTCATCGACCAGGCTTCGCAGATATGAGTTCGCGGTCTGCCGCGAAACCTCGAACCTTTCCACGATCATCCGCACCACATCATGCGGGTGGTCCCGCAAGTTTTCGAAAATAAAGTCTCTAACCTCTTGTTTCAGCGACATTTTTCAGAGCTTCCATCCCAACTGTACGGCGAGGCTTAGAGTATTGTAAGGCATTTTTTGGATTATTGTCAAGGTAGGGCATGTTATTGTCAAGTGAATGGCCGCCGATTGTAAGACGATTACTTGACAATGAACAGAATTTGGCTGAGACACAGGCGCCTGGCCTGGCTCCGTCGGACCGGGCGCGGCGCCGCGGCCCGCCTTGGGGGCTTCAGATCAGGCCCTTGTCGCGAAGCCCGGCGATCTCATCGGCGCCGAGTGCGAGAATTTCCGCCAGCACCTCGTCGGTGTGCTGGCCCAGCATCGGCGGCGGATGGCGGTAGGTCGGAGGCGTCGCCGACATCGCCATGGGACAGGCCATGAAGTGGACCGGCTCAGGCCCCGCCGCCGGATGGTTCATGGCGATCTCGATGCCCCGGGCCTTGACCTGGGGGTCTTTGAAGACCTCATCGACATCGTTCACCGGGCCACAGGGGACGTTGATCTTCTCGAGCCCCGCGAGCCAGTGTTCGGTAGGCTGTTTGGCGGTGATCTCCTCGATCAACGCCGACAGCTCGTCGCGATTCACGATGCGTCGCTGGTTGGTGCGGAACTTCTCGTCCTCGGCCAGCTCGGGGACGCCGGCGAAGTCGCAGAAGCGGGCGAACTGGTCGTCGTTGCCGGCGGCCAGGATGACGTGGCCGTCGGCTGTCGGCACCACCGTGTAGGGAACGATGCAGGGATGGCCGTTGCCGATCCGTGGCGGGTTCTCGCCGGTGATCAGGTAAAACTGGCCCATGTAACTGAGGCTGGCCGCCTGGGAGTCGAGCAGCGAGAGGTCGATCATCTGGCCCTCGCCGGTGATCTCGCGGTGGTGCATGGCGGCAAGGATGGCGATCGCCCCGTGCATGCCGCACATCATATCGGCGATGGCGATGCCGACCTTCTGGGGCGCGCCTTCGGTCTCCCCGGTGATGCTCATCACGCCGCCCATGCCCTGGGCGAGAAAATCGTAACCGGCGCGCTTGGCATAGGGGCCGGTCTGGCCGAAGCCGGTGATCGAGCAATAGATCAGCGACGGGAACTCCTTGGCGAGGGTCGCGTAATCGAGCCCGTACTTGGCCAATGACCCGACCTTGAAGTTCTCCACCAGGACGTCGCATTTGGCGATCAGGCGGCGGGCGAGCTCCTGGCCCCCGGGCTTGGTGAAGTCGATGGTAAGGGACCGCTTGTTGCGGTTCGTACTCAGGAAATAGGCGCTCTCCGTGGTGTCGTTGCCGTCCTCGTCCTTGAGGAACGGCGGTCCCCAACTGCGGGTGTCGTCGCCGTGACCGGGGCGCTCGACCTTGATCACGTCGGCGCCCAGGTCGCCGAGGAACTGGGTACAGGAGGGACCCGCCAAAATGCGGGTGATGTCGAATACGCGCAGCCCTTGAAGCGGGCCGTTAGCTCCCGGACGGGGAGAATTCGGATCGGTCATTGTTCAGCTTCGTCCTCGCTTAAACGGCGGAGATTCGTCTTGACTTCGGTGCCTGCTGTTTTAGCCCCCTAAGTCGGGGTCTTATAGATGAGAGCGCCGGTCGAGGCAAGGGAAGCGCCCGACTTGCGCCCGCGAGGCCGGGGAGGCTTCGTCCTTAGGCCCATCGTGGACTTATATATATTCAATGGATAAGTCCATTTATATATTTAATCCCAATTTCCATTGTGGACACTCCGGGCGCTCGGGGCAACAGTGCCGGCGCCAGGGCCAAGATCAGCGGCAAGGTCACGGCCGCCAGGGTGGCGAGGGCCGCGCTCATGGTTTGTCGCCATCGGACCCGGCGGCGCCCTTGGCGATGAAATCGAGCGCCCCTTGCAGGATGTAGGCGGCCGCCGCCTTGTCGATCAGTTGGCCCCGGCGCCGGCGCGAGAGATCGGCCTCGATCAGCATCCTCTCGGCGGCAAGGGTGGACAGGCGCTCGTCCCAGAAGCAGATATCGATGTCGATCCTCGCCATGAGATTGTCGGTGAAGGCGCGCACCGACTGGCAGCGCCGGCCCTCTGAGCCGTCCATGTTGATCGGCAGGCCGATCACCAGGGCGCCGACGGCGAACTCCTCGATCAGCCGGACGAGCCGCTCGGCGTCGTCGCCAAAGCGGGTGCGCTTTAGGGTCTCGAGCGGCGACGCGATGGTCAGCGTGACGTCCGACAACGCCAACCCGATGGTCTTGCTGCCCACGTCCAGGCCCAGGAGTCGCTGGCCGGAAGGCAGGTTCGCTGGCAGTTCGGCGGGGTTGCGGAGGGGCATGGCGGGTGATAACTTGCGTCTCGATCCTGGCCCGGGGGCTTAATTCCTGCCGGGAATTGAAGCGCTTACGCGCCTTCCCGTTTGGAGATACTTAACCCGGATTTTTCATGAAGGGAACGGAATTTGCGGCGAGCGATGTTTGTCCAAGGCGGTGTGCGAAGCCGAAAGTCATAGCATCGTTATGGCTTGAGGTTTCGTGCGCCGATTTGGGCAAACAGGGCCGGCGCAAAACCGTTCAGCGGAGGAGGGTACAAAGCGGCCCTTTTCGAAAAACGAATCGAGCCCTTGAAGTAAAACACGCAACACCCCCCGAGGGAGCGCCTTCATGAAAAATTCGGGTTAATCAGATGTCGCTGGATAAAGCCACAGTGGCGAAGATCGCGCGACTCGCCCGGATCAAGGTGCCCGATGAGGATCTCGACGCCCTGGCCGGGGAATTGTCGCGCATCCTCGACTGGATCGAACAGCTCAACGAGGTCGACACCCGGGACGTGCCGCCGATGACCCACGTCGCCGCCATGAAGCTCAAATGGCGCCAGGACGAGGTCACCGGCGCCCCGCCGCGCGACGATTTGATCGCCAACGCGCCCGAGGAACGGGACGGCTTTTTCTGTGTGCCCAAGGTGTTGGAATGATGGGGCCCAAGGTGTTGGAATGACCGGGCCCAAGGTAATCGAATGACCGGGCTCGCCGATCTGACCCTGGCCGAGGCCCGCGACGGCTTGCGCAGCAGGGACTTCTCGGCGCTCGAACTGGCCGAGGCGGAGATCGGGGCGGTCGAGGCGGCGCGCGGCCTCAACGCCTTCATCACCGAGACGCCCGAGCGCGCGCTGGCCCAGGCCAAGCGATCGGACGCCCGTCTCGCCAAGGGCGAGGGGTTGGCGCTCGACGGCCTGCCGCTGGCGATCAAGGACCTCTTTTGCACCGAAGGCACCTTGACGACGGCGGCGTCCCATATTCTCGACGGTTTCACGCCGCGATACGAATCGACGGTGACGGCCAAGCTGTGGGCCGCCGGCGCCGTCATGCTCGGCAAGACCAACCTCGATGAGTTCGCCATGGGCTCATCGTCGACCCAGAGCCATTACGGCCCGGTGGAGAACCCCTGGCGCCAGGCCGGCGAGGACCGGCCGCTGGTGCCGGGCGGGTCCTCGGGCGGCTCGGCGGCGGCGGTGGCGGCGCGCGCCGGGCTGGGGGCGACGGGCACCGATACCGGCGGTTCGATCCGCCAGCCGGCGTCCTTTTGCGGTGTCGTCGGCATGAAGCCGACCTACGGGCGCTGTTCGCGCTTCGGCATCGTCGCCTTCGCCTCCTCCCTCGATCAGGCCGGGCCCTTGGCCCGCACGGTCCGCGACTGCGCCATATTGCTCGGCGTCATGGCCGGCTACGATCCCCGGGATTCGACCTCGGCCGATATCGAGGTGCCGGACTTCGAGGCGGCGCTGAGCGGCGATGTCCGCGGGCTCAAGGTCGGCATTCCCAAGGAGTACCGGATCGACGGCATGGGGGAAGAGATCGAGAAATTGTGGCGCCACGGCATCGATTGGCTCGAGGGCGCCGGCGCCGAGACGGTGGAGATCAGCCTGCCCCACACCCGCTATGCGCTGCCGTGTTATTACATCCTGGCGCCGGCGGAGGCCTCGGCCAACCTGGCGCGCTATGACGGCGTGCGCTACGGCCTTCGCGTGCCGGGCGACAGCATCGACGGGATGTACGAGAACACCCGCGCCGAGGGCTTCGGCCAGGAGGTCAAGCGCCGGGTCCTGATCGGCACCTATGTCCTCTCCGCCGGCTATTACGATGCCTATTACCTCAAGGCCCAGCGTATACGCACCCTGATCTCGCGCGATTTCACCGCCGCCTTCGAGGAGGCCGACGTCATCCTGACGCCGACGACGCCGAGCGCCGCCTTCGCCATCGGCGAGAAGATGGACGATCCGATCGCCATGTACCTCAACGATGTCTTCACCGTGCCGGCCTCCCTTGCCGGGCTTCCCGGCATCTCGTTGCCGGCCGGGCTGTCGGCCACCGGCCTGCCCTTGGGCCTGCAGCTGATCGGCCGCGCCTTCGACGAGGAGACGGTGCTGAGGACGGCCGGGGTGCTGGAGGACGCGGCGGCGTTCGACGCCAGGCCGGGACGGGGAGGCGGCGAATGACGCTGATCCAGGGGCGCACCGGCGAATGGGAATGCGTCATCGGGCTCGAGATCCACGCCCAGGTGATCTCCAAGGCCAAGCTGTTCTCCGGCGCGCCGACGGATTTCGGCGCCGAGCCCAACACCCAGGTCTCCTTCGTCGACGCCGCCATGCCGGGGATGCTGCCGGTGATCAACGGCTTTTGCGTCGAACAGGCGGTGCGCACCGGGCTCGGGCTCGGGGCCGAGATCAACCTTGTCTCGGTGTTCGACCGCAAGAACTATTTCTACCCGGACCTGCCCCAGGGCTATCAGATCTCCCAGTTCCCCCGCCCCATCGTCGGTAAGGGCTCGATCACGCTGGATCTCGAAGGCGGCGAGACGCGCACCGTCGGCATCACCCGGCTGCATCTCGAACAGGACGCCGGGAAGAGCCTCCACGACCGGGACCCGGGCGCCACCTATATCGATCTCAACCGCTCCGGCGTGGCGCTGATGGAGATCGTCTCCGAGCCCGACATGCGCAGCGCCGCCGAAGCCGGCGCCTATATCCGCAAGCTGCGCTCGATCCTGCGCTATCTCGGGACCTGCGACGGCAACATGGAGGAAGGCTCGCTGCGCGCCGACGTCAACGTCTCGGTGCGAAGGCCGGGCGAGGAGTTGGGCACCAGGTGCGAGATCAAGAACGTCAACTCGGTGCGCTTCGTGCAACAAGCGATCGAATACGAAGCCAGCCGCCAGATCGACATCATCGAGGACGGCGGCGAGATCGCGCAGGAGACGCGGCTGTTCGATCCCTCGCGCGGCGAGACGCGCGCCATGCGCACCAAGGAAGAATCCCACGATTACCGCTATTTCCCGGACCCGGATTTGCTGCCGCTGGAACTCGACGCCGATTGGGTCGCCGGCATCAAGGCGTCGCTGCCCGAGCTTCCCGAGGCCAAGAAGGCGCGGTTCATGGCGGACTTCGATCTTAACGCCTATGACGCCGGCGTCCTGGTGGCGGAACGGGAGACGGCGGAATATTTCGAGGCGGTGGCCGAGGGGAGGGACGCCAAGGCGTGCGCCAACTGGGTCACCGGCGATCTGTTCGCGGCGCTCAATAAGGCCGGTCTCGGCATTACCGACGCGCCGGTCACAGCCTCCTCGCTCGGCGCGCTGATCGACCTGATCGATGACGGCACCATATCGAGGCGCATCGCCAAGGAGGTGTTCGAGACCATGTGGCGAACCGGCAACGACGCCGCCGCCATCGTCGCCGAGAAGGGGCTCGAGCAGATCAGCGACACCGCCGCCATCGAGGCCGAGATCGACACGATCATCGCCGCCAATCCCGGCCAGGTGGCCGAGTTCAAGGGCGGCAACGAGAAGGTCATCGGCTGGTTCGTCGGCCAGGTCATGAAGGCGACCGGCGGCAAGGCCAACCCCAAGACGGTGAACGAGATTCTGCGCAAGAAGCTGGCGGACTGAGGGGGCGGCGGATGATCGATCTCTACAGCTGGACGACGCCCAACGGGCGCAAGATCCACATCATGCTGGAGGAGGTGGGGTTGGAGTACACCACCCATCCCATCGACATCCGCAAGGGCGATCAGTTCGAGCCGGAGTTCCTCAAGATCAGCCCCAACAACCGGATCCCCGCCATCGTCGACCATGACGGCCCCGATGGCGCGCCCTATTCGCTGTTCGAATCCGGCGCCATTTTGATCTACCTCGCCGAGAAGACCGCCATGCTGATGCCCAAGGTGCCGGCGAAGCGCTACCGGGTGATCGAATGGCTGATGTTCCAGATGGGCAATGTCGGGCCGATGCTGGGCCAGGCCCATCATTTCCGCAGCTATGCGCCCGATCCGATCGACTACGCCATCGCGCGCTACACCAACGAGGCCGGCAGGCTCTATCACGTCCTCGACAAGCGCCTCGGCGACCATGAATTCCTCGCCGGTGAATATTCCATCGCCGACATCGCCACCTACCCCTGGCTCCAGTCCTACGAACGCCAGGGGCAGGACATCAATGAGTTTGCGAATCTCAAGCGCTGGTTCGACACCATCGAGGCGCGCCCGGCGGTGCGCCGGGGCAACAAGGTGATGACCGACATCGCCAAATCACCGATGGACGATCGTGCGCGCGAGGTCATGTTCGGCGCGACGCAATACCGGCGCCGCTGAACCTACCCGGCGCCTCGGCGCGAAATGGCGGCCTTTGCTTTCAGAAGGCCTTGGTCTTGGATTTTTTCGCCTCCCCGCCGCCGGGCAGGAACGCCAAGACCTCACCGGAACCCTTGGGGTCGATGATCGCCATGAGCTCG
>JADFJG010000117.1 GCA_022566265.1 Pseudomonadota bacterium
TGCCCATTTTTTCGGCCTTGGCCCGGGCGTCGGCGATCTCCTCGCCCTGGCCGAGGTCGGCGGTGAAGGTCACCACCTGGCAACCGTAATTCTCCTGCAGCCAGCGCAGGATCACCGAGGTATCGAGACCCCCGGAATAAGCCAGCACCACTTTTTTCACGTCCTTGGTCACGTCGTCCCGTCCCGTCGCCGATGGCGCCGAGGCACGCTCGCGCGCTTGGCCAGTAATGCCCCGGTAAAGCCCCTGAAGATGGCGGCGCAGTATCAGGCAAAAGGACGCGTGGGGCAAGGCCAGCCGAGGCAAAGGGACATCGGGCCCGCGCGACAACACGTCCAGGGAAACAGCGCCCAAGCTAAACCTCGGTTGCGGCTGCGGTACTTATAAGCCTTGGCGTAGACGTGCAACGCTAGGATCACTTTCCGATCTTTAACGTGGTGGACAACCTCGCTTCTTATTCTACCATCCAAAACTGCTTAGACTCGGCCCAATGGCTCCATCCACTGTAGATGTATGATGTATCGGGTATCAGTTCGGGCCGCTGGTCACCTCGCGGTCTGCTCAGAAGAGGTAAGGGATGCCTAGCAATAATGACAATGATGACTTCAATGCGCTCAGCCGAGTCATTTCAATGCTTCAAAACCTTGATCCGGGGGCTAGGAGGCGTGTTCTCCAGAGTGTGTTGAGTTTCTTCGATGTTGAGGGGCTAGCGCTTAGACAGTCCGGAGCCACCGGCACTACATACGAGCCACCGGCTCGGACCAAGTCCCCCCCAGTCAATTATTCTGAAGATTTATCGATATCCTCTAAAGAGTTCCTCTTGGAAAAACAGCCCCAAACCGATGTCGAGAGAATGGCATGCCTTGCATTTTATCTTACTCATTTCAGAAATACGCGCTATTTTAAGACGCTGGAATTGAGCAAACTGAATACTGAGGCGGCACAGCCTAAATTCTCTAACGCTGCTACTACATCAAACAACGCGTTGAAAATGCATTACCTTGCTCCCGCGACAAAGGGACAGAGACAAATTAGTGCTGCCGGTGAACAATTCGTCCGAGCCCTTCCTGACCGAGAATCTGCTAAGATTGCGATGGCTAGATACCGGCCTAGGAAGCGCAAGATTAAGCGCCTGACGAGGGGGAATACGACCAAGAATGTGTAGGAGAATTGATTGACAGTAAACGAGAACATGACACCACAGCGATCTAATGCACAGAGATTAGCAATCTTCAATCACAAAGGTGGTGTCGGGAAGACTACCTTAACAGTTAATATAGCTGACGAGATCGCTGCGCTAGGAAAGAACGTTCTGCTGGTTGACTCGGACCCTCAGTGCAATCTTACTTCGTATCTAATTGATGAAGAGGTTATCGATGATTTGCTGGATCACTCGGATGAGGATGTTGGTAAAACGGTCTGGTCCGCCCTCAAACCCATAGTTGAAGGGAGTGGCGACATTAGGGAGATCAAACCGTATGAATTGCCGAATGGCAATCGATACTTGATCCCAGGCGACATTCGATTGTCGGAATTCGAAGCTGAGCTAGGTGACTTTTGGGGACAATGTCTCCAACGCAAAGTGAGAGGATTTCGAGGTACAACCGCTCTAAGTATACTTGTCAACCAGATTTCAGCGCGCCTCGACATTGACTACGTGTTCTACGATTCCGGACCAAATATTGGACCGCTGAACAGAGCCATTTTGCTCGACTGCGATTACTTCATTGTGCCAGTTGCTCCGGACTTGTTTTCCGTTAGAGCTCTCAAGACACTTGGTCGCACGTTGGCTAGATGGATAGAGGAATGGAGAACCATCGTGGATTTGGCCCCAGAGGGCATATACCTACTTCCCGGTACACCTCAATTTCTAGGGTATATCCCGCAACGGTTTCGAGTTTATGGCGGTCAACCAACTTTGACCCATTCCAAATATCTCTCAATAATCGAGCGACGGATCGGAAGTGAAGTCATTGCCGTGTTACGAACGGTCGACACCGAACTCGCCCCACAAGGGCGTCGGGGGGCAAAGTTGGGTGAGATAAAGGACTTTGGAACCCTTGTAACAGCATCGCAACATGAAGGCGTTCCGCTGGCGAAGGTTCACGCATGTTCCAATGAGCAGCGATCGATGATACATACCTCTTTTCATCAGATTGCGGTAAAGATTATAGAGAGAACAACCTAGAGTGCAGGCTAAATGTCTAGAACCAAGCCACACAAGCTGAAGAAAAACGCGTTGCTACACTTGTAGAACATTTTGATAAGAACACTAATCTTGTCTCGAACCTTTTGAATGCCATTTTGGTGTACTTAAATGAATCAAATTCCCTCAGACCACATATACACTCGATAAAAGATCGCATTAAAGACCCTGCCCGCCTAAAAGATAAGCTCTTGCGCCAATTGCTCAAGGCTAAGGAAAAAGGTCAGGCATTTCCCATTACGGAAGAAAACTTATTTGTTGAAATTAATGACCTTGCTGGTATTCGAATTCTTCACCTTCATACACACCAGATCGCCAAAATTGATTCCGCGCTCAAAGAAATAATAGATGAGCAGAGTTTGGAACTCATCGAGGGCCCAACTGCCCGTACTTGGGATAATGAATATCGCGATTATTTCAAAAGTGTAGGGATCGAAACTCAAGAAAGTCCCACGATGTATACAAGTGTACACTACATAATTAAATCAAAATCAAAAACGGTCGTTACCTGTGAAATTCAAGTGCGCACACTGATGGAAGAAGTTTGGGGAGAAGTAGACCATATGATTAATTATCCACACCCAATCGAGAGTGTCGCATGCGTGGAGCAGATAAGAGCTCTGGCTCGCGCAACTTCTGCAGCGACTCGGCTAGTGGATTCTATTTTCGCCACGTTTGCTGATTTTGAGTGTCAAGAAAAGAAAGTGACGACACGCAGACGTCGGGCAAAATCGAAACAGCCGTCTAGCCGCAAAACAAAATAGAAATCAGATCAAAGAACTCCAGCAGAAGGAATATGGTGTTCGTTCAAGGCACCATCCGCGGCGCTCGCTGCTCGACGCGACCGGCTATTTGATGCCGCAGGCCTTGCTCACCCGTTTGTACGCGCGGGTGAAACCGAGCAGCGAATAGGTGTCGGCGGTCCTGGTGCCGCGCGCCGAGGTGCCGGTGACGACCATGCGGCGGCCTCGCATCATCGCCCGGACCATCGCCCGTTCATCCTTTTCGCTGCGCGCCCAGGCGGTGTCGGCCTTGGTGAAGAGGTTGAAATTCTGGTCGCCGATCTTGACCTCGACGGCGCTCGCTTTCTTGAAGGTGTAGCCGGCGAAGAAGTTGATGACGTCGCGCTCCTTGCGCGCCGGACGATGGGTGACGAGCACGACGATATCGCCGCGTTTCTTGTATTTGCCCTTGGTCTTGGTCGGCTGAGACGCCGCGTAACAGACATTCTTGCCATCTTCCTTGAGACTGTAGGCCTCCCAGTCGCGGTATTGGCCGAGGAGCTTGGGCTCCGCCGCCAGCGTCGAGGGCGCGGCGAACAGGATTATCGAGGCGAGGATGAGAGAAACGAGAGAACGCGCGATTGTCATGGGCTCCATATTAACGTTTCGCTTTTGTAGTTGCCAGTCCCGCGCGCTCACTAATCGCGCTTTATGATAATGGCGCGCTTTATGGCAATGGTTCAACGGCTGGCGGCTTTCTTCCGCCTCACCGGCGCGCCCCTGACATGGGGCGCCAATGGCTCGACCGGCCCGCCGGGCACCACCGGGCGGCCGGGAAACCGGCCCAGGCTTAAGATGCGGTCGTACATGACGATGGCGCCGGCGGTGGCGACGGTTGATGCAGAACCGGGACGGGATCTTGATCACGAACTCGCAGCGCGCGGTCAGCGCATCGGTAAGATAACCGCGCTCCGGCCCCAAGACATAGGCCGCGCAGCGGGGATGGCGGAAGGAGGGAAGCTCGATCGCCTCGTCCAGGAGCTCGACGCCGACGAGCACGCATTGGCCGGGAAGCTCGAGCGCGCCGGCGTCCTTGAAATCATAGAACGGCACCTGGCCCGGGGTATCGGAGGTATCGGCCAGCTTGACCTTGGCGCGGCGGTATGTGCCGCCGACGGTGAAGACGAAGCTGGCGCCAAACGCGTTGGCCGAACGGAACAGGTTGCCGGCGTTCATGGGCTTGGACGAGCCCTCGATGCCGATGCCGAAATAGCCGCGCATGCGATTAAGAATCAGCCGCCATGGCCGACAAAGCAACCCCTATCGGCGAAATCCCGCCGCCGCAGCCACCGCCGCCAGCCAAGGCGGGCGTGCGCCTGACGGAAAATGATAATTGTCAAGACTTGACCCCTTCGGCTCCTTCGGCTTCCTTAGTGGTGGGACGGTGGTACAAATTCCATGAATTTGGATGTCATCCGGGGAATGTTGGCTTAGGTCTTACGGGAGAGCATTAGGGCCTTCTTAATGGATGCCGCGCATCCTCTGTCCGCCGCAATTTCCAATCTAGCACGGTATCAGCAATGCTTGGAATGTGACGAAAGTTGGCGGTTCGGTTGCCGATTTCTCTACCTACGGAATAAAGGATGAGGATCATGTTTCGACTGGCAAGAGCTGGGCTTGTTTCGATACTTCTTATAACGCTTGTAACTTCCTGTATGTCGCCAAAGGGCAATACGGTCGCGGATAAGCGGCAAGCCGCCCAGAGTATGCGGTCTGAGACACTGGCCCAGCTCTATGAGGTTCATCCCTATGCCAAAACACAGATCGATCAGGCTGTCGGCTATGGCGTTTTCAGCAACGTGGGGATCAACCTGTTTCTGTTTTCGACCGCCAGCGGCTGGGGCATCGTGCGCGAC
Organism: Pseudomonadota bacterium; assembly: GCA_022566265.1. GTDB lineage: Bacteria > Pseudomonadota > Alphaproteobacteria > SMXQ01 > SMXQ01 > JACZQV01. The sequence continues at coordinate 4,843 of JADFJG010000117.1, forward strand.
AAGAAGACGGGACAGGACACCTACATGAAGATGTACAGCGTGGGCATCGGCCCGGGCCTCGGGGTGAAGGATTTTCGCGGAGTGTTCGTGTTCACATCGGAAAGTGCCCTCAAGCAATTTGTCGAGGACGGCTGGGACGCGAGCGCCCAAGCCGACGCGGTAGCGAAGGCCGAGGACAAGGGTGATGCCTGGGCTGGCGCCGTGGATGTCGCGCCGGGGATCAAGCTGTATCAACTTACACAAATCGGCCTGGCACTCCAAGCCACGATCCAAGGCACCAAGTTCTGGAAGGACGACGAATTAACCGGAACAGTTCCCTCGAATTAAGGTGACAGCTTACTTAATTCCGCGTCTCGGTAATTTGGAGCTACGGAATTAAGTATGGTGTCACCTTAATTGATCCAGGACGGCTCCTGGAGATTCATCTCCGTGGTTGTCTCTGTGGGCTCTGTGATCTCTGTGGTAATTATCTTGCCGCCGGCGCCGGCGAGCCGTCCGGTGGCCGGGCGCCGGTTTTACGTTTGACGTAACGCGTACAATAGGCGACAATACCCCGGTGATCCGCTCGTTTGGCGACAAGGATACCGAAGCGCTTTATGACGGCAGGCCTGTCAGGCGCTTCCAGGCTTTCCGGCGGCAGGCCGAGCGGCGTTTGCAGATTCTCGACAGCGCCGCCTCGTTGGGCGATCTGGCGGCGCTGCCGAGCAACCGCTTCGAGGCCCTCGCCGGCCGCCGGAAGGGGAGCTGCAGCATCCGCGTCAACAGGCGTTGGCGGGTTTGTTTCGCCTGGCGGGATGACGAACCCCACGGCGTCGAGATCATCGATACTCACCGATGAAAGGAGGCGGGACCATGGCCAACCGCATGCGCCCCATTCACCCCGGCGAGATCCTGGCCGGAGAGCTCGAGGAGACCGGCATGTCGGCCAATGCCCTGGCCAAGGCGCTTGGCGTGCCCGCCAACAGGATCGGCGCCATCCTCAACGCCAGGCGCGGCATCACCGCCGATACGGCGCTCAGGCTCGCCCGCTTCTTCGGCACGACGCCGGAGTTCTGGCTCAACTTTCAGCAGAGCCATGATCTGAAGCTGGCGCTCAGGGCCTCGAAGGGCCGGATCGCCAAAACCGTCCGGCCCCGCGCCTCCGAGCCCGTGGCGACGTCCTAGCGGGCATCGGATGTCAGGGATCGGATGCCGGAGAGGGGAAATCCGTCGTCTGGCATCTGTCGACTGTTATCTGGCAACTGAAGTGTCAAGACCCGACCCCTTCGGCCGATGCCGAAATAGCCGCGCATGGGATTAAGAATCAGCGCCCGCGGCCGACAAAGCAACCCCTATCGGCGTGATGGCTCCAGCGCGCGCCCTGGCCGCCAGACACGGCGAGGACGCTGGCGCCGCCCGGACAATCGACGTAATCTCCGGCCGATGCCTCGCGCGGGCGCGCGCGCCTTCTCGGCCGCCTTGGCCTGGTCCACCGCCATCGATAGGGTGACGCCGTGAACGCGGTGCGGATTTATCATCGGTTTGCACGGCGTTTCTCGGAGCTTCCCGGCAACGTCCGGGGCGCCATCTGGATCTCCTTCGCCGGGTTGATCCTGATGGCCATGAGTTCGATGGTGAAGGCGCTCGGCGTCAGCTTCGACAGCTTCCAGATCCTGTTCTTCCGCTGCGCGGTGGGGACGGTCTTCATGCTGCCCTTGGTGCTGAGGAGCGGGTTCGCCACCTTTGCCACGCGGCGTCCGGGACTGCATCTGGGGCGCACCCTCGCGGGCATAGGCGCGATGTCGTGTTTCTTCTACGCCTTGACCCATTTGCCGCTCGCCGAGGCCACCGCCATCTTGTTCTCGCGCCCGCTGTTCACCACCATACTGGCGGTCATGGTGCTCGGCGAAGTGGTGCGCTGGCGCCGGGCGAGCGCGACGGTGGTCGGGTTCATCGGCATCCTCGTCATGCTGAGGCCCGGCGCCGCCGTCGCTTTCGAACCCGCCGCCCTGGTCGCGGTGCTCGGCGCCATGCTGGCCGGCGGCACCGCCATCATCATAAAGAAGCTGTCGGCGACCGAGCCGACCGTGGTCATCGTCTTCTGGTTCACCGTCGGCGGCACCGTGCTGGCGCTGATACCGGCCATTCTGGTGTGGCGGACGCCGACGGCCGCGGAATGGGGCCTTTTGGTGCTCATGGGCCTGCTCGGGCTGGCCGGCCAGGCCGCCATGACCCGCGCCTTCGCCCTTGGCGAGGCCAGCGCCGTGGTCTCGTTCGACTATCTCAGGCTGATCTACGCCGGCCTCATCGGCATCGTCCTGTTCGCCGAGGTCCCCGACGTCTGGAGCCTCGCCGGCGCCGCCATCATCATCATCAGCACGCTTTACATCATCCGCCGCGAGATCAAGCTCGCGGTGGCCAAGGGAAAAGAAAAGCGCGCGCTTCCGGAACCATGAGCGCGTCCGGGTTCTTGATTCTGGGCCGGCTTGGCCGCCACGACCCGGTGCGCTATCCTCGGACGATGACGGCCGATTACACCCATCCGCCAAGCCTCGCCGACATGGAGAAGGCGGCCTCGAGGGCGCTCGAAACCATCCCCGAGGTGCTGCGGCGCCACGTGACCGACGTGGTGATCAGGGTCGACGACTTCCCCGATGCGGAGACCGAGCGCGCCATGGGGCTCGCCTCGCCGTTCGATCTCCTCGGCCTTTACCGCGGCGTCTCGCTCGACCGCAAGAGCGTGTTGGACACCCCGACCGACATCGACATGATCTTCCTCTACCGCCGGCCGCTGCTCGATTACTGGTGCGAGAGCGGCGAGAGCCTGGAAAGGATCATCCGTCACGTGCTGATCCACGAGATCGGCCATCATTTCGGTTTTTCCGACGACGACATGGCCGACATCGAGGCCATGTCTTAGGGCGAAAGCTCAACCGATCAGCGCGTGCACGCGGCGGCGAAGCTCCGGCACCACGTCGGCCTCGAACCACGGGTTGCGCCTGAGCCAGAGCCTGTTGCGGGGGGACGGATGGGGGGCCGGCAGATAGGCCGGCAGATAGTCCTCATAGGCGCTGACGGTCGCCGCCAGCGTTTTCTTGCGCCGGTCCCTGAGATAATAGGCCTGGGCGTAGGCGCCCAGCAGCAGGGTGAGCCCGACCGCCCCCATCAGGGCGCCCAGGCGCGGATGCCACAAGGGCGCGCATTCGGCGCGCGGCGGCAGATCGCCACCCTTGCCCCTGCCCGGATAGCAGAACCCGGCGGGGACGATGGCGATGCGCGACCGGTCGTAGAAGGTGTCCCGATCGATATCGAGCCATTGGCGCAACCTGTCGCCGGAAGGGTCGTTGAAGGGAATTCCGGTCTCATGCACCCTGGTGCCCGGCGCCTGGCCGACGATCAGCAGCCTCGCCGTCACCGAGGCGCTGAGCACCGGGCGCGGGCCCAGCGGCAGATCGGCGGCGCAATGGCGGCACGCCCTGACCTCGATGAGCAGGGCGTCGAGCGCGGCGCCGGGCTTCGGGTTCCGCGCCCTCATGAGGCCCCCAGCAGCCTATCGACATAGGCCGGCACCTCGATTGTCGCCGGACCGAGGACGGCGTCGTCGAACATGGTGTGCCCGGCGGAGGGCTCCAAGTTGAGCTCTACCGTATGGGCATGGGCGATCTCGCGCGCCTCGCGGACGAAGCCGGCGGCGGGAGTGACGTTGCCCGAGGTGCCGATCGAGATGAACAGCGCGCACCCGGCGATGGCCCGGTAGATGCGATCCATCTCCAGCGGCATCTCGCCGAACCAGACGACATCGGGCCGCATGGCGCCGCTCTGCTTGCAAGAAGGGCATGGCGTGTCGAGGCCGAGGTCGTCCTTCCACGCCACGACGCGCGCACAGGTGCCGCACCGGGCCTTGAGCATCTCGCCATGCATGTGGATGAGGCGCGAGGTGCCGGCGCGCTCATGCAGATCGTCGATGTTCTGGGTCACCACCAGGACCTCGTGCGCCCAATGCTCCTCGAGCCTGGCAAGGGCGAAATGGGCGGGGTTGGGCGCCACGTCGCTGGACAACAGGCTTCGCCGGCGGGCATTGTAGAAATCATGCACCCGCGCCGGGTCGCGGGCGAAGGCCTCGGGCGTCGCCACGTCCTCGAGGCGGACCTTGGACCAGATGCCGTCGGCATCGCGGAAGGTGTCGAGGCCCGATTCCTTGGAGATGCCGGCGCCGGTGAGGACGACGATGGGACCGGATACGATTGGGGAGGTCATGCGCGCGATGCCGCTTGAGTGGCCCGAGACCCGCCATAATACCGCGGCGGCGGCGGGGACGGTAGGATGATCCGGGTGCTGTTCGTCTGTACCGGCAACATCTGCCGTTCGCCGACGGCCGAGGGCGTGTTCCGGGCGCTCCTCGACGCCGAGGGGCTCGGCCGGGCGATCGAGGCCGATTCGGCGGGCACCCACGGCTATCATGTCGGCGACCCCCCCGATACCCGGTCCCAGGCGGCGGCGGCCCGGCGCGGCATCGATCTGAGCGGCCAGCGCTCCCGCCTGTTCGGCGCCGGCGACTTCGAGACCTTCGATTATGTCCTCGCCATGGACCGGATGAACTACCGGACCCTATCAATCGCCTGCCCCGCGCGCTCGCGCGGGCGGCTTTCGCTGTTCCTCGACTTCGCGCCGTCCCTTGGCTTCGACGAGGTGCCCGATCCCTATTACGGCGCCGAGGATGGCTTCGAGGAAGTGCTCGACATCGTCGAGGCGGCGTCGGGCGGCCTGCTCGCCGCCATCCGCGAGACCCACCTCTAAACCGGAAATTTTTACACCAAGCCGATGACGGACGATCTTCGCGACCTCATCGCAAAAGCCGCGGGCGCGGCGCCGGTCAACATCGCCAGCCTCGGCGGCGGCTGCGTCGGCGAGGTCTACCGCGTGGAGCTGAAGGACGGGCGGGACGTGGTGGTCAAGCTCGACCGCGCCAAGGGCGGCGGCACCCTCGACATCGAGGGGGCGATGCTGCGCACCCTTGCCGATCATTCCCGATTGCCGGTGCCCGGCGTGATCCATGCCTCGCCGGACATCCTCGTCATGGACCATATCGAGAACGACGGCGGCGCCATCGGGCCGGACGCCCAGCGCCACGCCGCCGAGCTGCTGGCTGATCTTCACGCCATCACGGCGCCAACTTTTGGTTTCGCCACCGACACCTTGATCGGCGGCTTGTCCCAACCCAACGGCGAATACGATTGCTGGCGCGACTTCTTTGGCGAGCAACGCCTGATCCATATGGGCCGCGAAGCCCTGGACGCCGGGCGTCTTTCAAGCGAGGTCATGGGCCGGCTCGAAAAATTCGCCGCCGATCTCGGCAACTGGATCGAAGAGCCCGCAAGCCCGTCGCTGATCCACGGCGACATGTGGGGCGGCAACGTGCTGGTGCGAGAAGGCCGCATCGCCGGCTTCGTCGATCCGGCGATCTATTACGCCGATGCGGAGATCGAGCTCGCCTTCTCGACCCTGTTCTCGACATTCGGTGAGCCGTTCTTCGCGCGCTACGGCGAGATCCGCCCGATGAGGCCCGGCTTCTTCGAGGAACGCCGCGACATCTACAACCTCTACCCGCTGCTGGTCCACACCCGCCTCTTCGGCGGCCACTACGCCGCCTCGGTGGAGCGCACGTTGAAGCGCTTCGGCTATTGAAGCCCCGCTCAGGCGTATTCGGAAATCTCCACCAGGTTGCCGTCGGGATCGCGGAAGTAGACCGACATCATCGGCCCCAGCGCGCCGGTGCGCTTCGAGGCCGGCACCTCGATCTCGACCCCGGCGGCTTCGAGATCGGCGATCACCTTGTCCAGCGGCTCGGCGCTGATCAGGCAGAAATCTCCCGAGCCCGGCGTCGGCT
>JADFJG010000118.1:0-2503 GCA_022566265.1 Pseudomonadota bacterium
GGCGACGAAGGCTTCGGCCGCCGCCTTGGGATTGTTCCAGCTCCAGTCATCCCCGGTGCGCGGGGCGCCGGCCAACTGTTCCATCACCCCATCCGCCGCCAGGATGTAGGAGCCGACCGGGATCAACGGCGCGTAGGCCTCGAGCTCGGCCAGGACATGGTCCTTGGCGTGGTTGCTGTCGAGCACGACGAGGATGCGTTCGCCGGGCTCGATGAGGGACTTCACCTGATCGACCACCGCCGGATCGATGGAGCTGCCCTCGATCATCGTGATGTAGGAAAATAGCTCATGGGCCTCGATGGCGGCGCGGTTGTGGGGGCGGATTTCGATGTCGACGCCGATGACCCGGCCCTTGTCCATCGCCTTGCACAGGCTGGCGGAGAATATCAGCGATCCACCGTGGGCGATGCCGGTCTCGACGATGACGTCCGGCTTCACCCGGTAGATGACTTCCTGAAGGCGAATCATATCGTCGGGCAACTGGATGATCGGCCGGCCCAGCCACGTGAAACTGTAGACGTACTTGGTGTCCCAGCCGCATCTGATCCATGCCCTGCTGACCGCCCGGAAGGCCTCGGCGGAAGCCATCGGGTAGCGGTGCTCACCGTCCTCGTCCTTGACGATGACGATGCCCTCGGCCTCGTCGATGGTGATGGTCTGGAATGTCGTTATCGGTCTGCTCCTTAGACGGCGGGATTTAGCGGTCGGCGGGCTGCCATGGGCGTCTGTCGCCGGCGGAGGCGTAATCGAAAGCGATGCCCGATCACCTGGCCCATCCGGCTATTCGACTTCGAAATAGGAGATCCACGGATCGGATGGGAACTTGCGTAATTTTATATCATTCACTTCGAGACATTCCTTGAATGCTTTGGTGCCGCCGGACCATTTTTCGCTATTCAGCTCGATCACCGTGACGATGCCGCCCTTGGGCACCAGAGGCAGAAGCTGTTCGAGCGCAGTTTTGGTCGGTTCATAGATCGAAAAGTCTATGTACAACAATGCGATGAGAAACTCGGGGTGATTCTTGACATATTCGGGGATCGTCTCGGTCGCGTCTCCCTTGACGAGCTCGAGCTTCGGGATGTGGGGAATGGGGCGGTTCAAGTCCGCGATCTGGCCCATTTTCAACAACGTGTCATAGGAGCTATCGGAAAAAACGCTTTCTTCCAACTCCTTCGGATCTCCCGAAGATAAAGACCTGAGACCTTCGAAACTATCGAAACCGATCACCTTACGGTTATAGTTATAGGGCTCGAGGACAGAGGATAAGTGACAGAATAGCATGGCGCCGTTGCCCTTATAGACGCCGCATTCTACAATCGATCCCTGGATATCCAATATCTTCTTAAAAAGCTCGATTCGGCACAGTATCTCGGCGACTTTCTGCCTCTGGCAGAACACGAACGGATCATCAATATAGGCCGATAGATCAACTTCCTTGAGCAAATTCCCCCTTTGTTCGAGGTATTCCTTTTCCAAATGACTCCAGTCTGACAACGAGACTTTGCCCATCACGAGAGCACTCCCGGCCTGTTGGTGAAGATTTGAAGATTCAGTTCGAAGGGCGCCATTGAAGCTTTTGGACGAGGACGCGACCGTTGCCCGGCACGTCCGGCGGCATTCCGGGCCAGCTTGGCCCGCGCCGGCAATGTAGCAACATACACCATCCGTTACTACCCTGCGCGTAATGGCGGAATGTGAGCCGCGGCGCCTGCTTGAGCAAGGCGCGTTTGGGGCACGGGACGGCCGGTCAAGGGGATGGTGTCGCGGTAGAGGGGAAAGCAATCGTCCCGCTCGGAGATGACACGCTCCTCGATCCACGGCCAGTCGATGGCGAGGTCGGGGTCGTCCCAGCGAATGCCTCGTGACGCTTCGGGCGCATAGAATGCCGAGATCTGGTAGAACACCTCCGAGTCGTCGGCGAGGGTCTGAAAACCGTGGGCGAAGCCCTCGGGGATGTAGATCATCGCCCGGTTCTCCGCCGACAGCACCAGGGCGGTCCACTTGCCCCTGGTCGGCGAGTCCACGCGCAGATCGACGATAACGTCGAAAATGCTCCCCATGGTGCAGCGCACCAGCTTGGTCTCCGCGTCGGGCGCGGCTTGGTAATGAAGTCCGCGAAGCGTGCCACGGGCGGCGTTGAACGAGGTGCTGCACTGGGCCAGGCCGGGATTGAGGCCCATGCCCTCGAACTCCTCGGCGCACCAGGTGCGGGCGAAGTGGCCGCGGGTGTCCTCGAGCCGCTCCGGTTCGACGACGAAGGCGCCACTCAGTTCCGTTTCCGTGAAGATCATCGCCGGCGTTCCCTCAATCGTAAACCTTGACCTCGGGGATGGGGACCACGAACTTGCCGCCCCATTGGCGGATCGCCGACATCTTCTCCATGATCTCGTCCTTCAGGTTCCAGGGCAGGATGAGAACGTAGTCCGGCCTGGTCTCGAATATCTTGTCCGGCGCATAGACGGGAATGTGCGTTCCGGGCAGATGGAGACCCTGCTTGTGA
>JADFJG010000118.1:2600-6629 GCA_022566265.1 Pseudomonadota bacterium
GGGGGCTGGCGTCCACCGTGTAGTCGATGAAGTCGCCGCGGATGCCGCAGTAGTTGAGAAGGGTGTTGCCCTTGGCCGGCGCGCCATAGCCGACGACGGATTTGCCTTGCTCCTTGGCCTCGATAAGGAAGGCGAGGAACATGCGTTTGATGCGCTTGACCTTGTCGGCGAACCCGTTGTAGGTCGCCATATCGTTCAGACCGGCGGTGATCTCGCGAGACCGGAGGCGTTCGACGTTTTCGCTCGCGGCGATGTCCTGACCATCGTGACAGGCGAAGATCCTGAGTGATCCGCCATGGGTCTCGAGTTCCTCCACGTCGAAAAGCATGAGGCCGTGATGGGCGAAAATCCGCTCCGCGGTGAGGAAGGAGAAATAGGAGAAGTGCTCGTGATAGATGGTGTCGAACTGGTTGAGTTCGATGAGTTTCAGGAGATGGGGAAACTCCATCGTCAACACCCCTTGGGGCTTCAGTGCAAGCTTCAGGCCGGCGACGAAATCGTTGATGTCGGGGACGTGGGCGAGAACGTTGTTGCCGATCAAGAGATCGGCCTGGGCGCCATCGGCCGCCATGACCTTGGCGGTTTCGGTGCCGAAGAACCGGACCAGGGTAGGGATGCCCTTCTGCTCGGCGATTTCGGCGACGTTCACCGCCGGCTCGACGCCGAGGACCGGTATGCCCTTGGCCTTGAAGTACTGCAACAGATAGCCGTCGTTGCTGGCGATCTCGACGACCTGGCTATGGGACCCGAAGCCGAACCGCGCGATCATCTCGTCGGTATAGCGCTCGGCATGGCTGAGCCAGCTGTCGGAGTAGGATGAGAAATAGGCGTAATAGGAGAACAGTTGCTCGGGCGTCTGGACCTTCTCGATTTGCACCAGATGGCAGTCGCCACAGACATAGGAGTGGAGCGGATAGAACAGCTCCGCCACGCCGAGTTCACCGGGCCACAGATAGTAATTGGCCGGCGGCATGGTCCCGAGATCGACGAAGCTCTCGACCAGGGGCGCGGCGCAGAACCGGCAGGTCCTGACGGACTCGATGCCGCCGTCAGGCGACGGCTTTTGCGACTCTGGTGCCGTGTGTAGCAGTTTTGCCGTGCTTTTCTGCACTTTTCGCATCCTTTTCAAAGGCGTTGATCTGGGCCAGGGTGACATCGCGCATGTCCCCGCCCCCATGGAAAGCCCGATACCAGGAAACGGCGCGGGCGATGGCTTGGTGTAGGTTCCAGGTCGGGCGCCAGCCGAGTTCGGCGTGGGCCTTGACGCTCGAGAGGGTCAAGAGCCGTGCCTCGTAGGGCCCTTCGCCCTCCACCGGTTGCCACCGGGCGCCATTCCCCCACAAGGCCGTCATCTTGTCGGCGATGCAGGCGACGGTGCGCGCGTCCTCCTCGTCGGGGCCGAAGTTCCAGGCGCCGGTCCATCTTGTCGGATCGTCCCATAGGCGCTCCGCCAGGTTGAGGAATCCACGCAAGGGGTCGAGCACGTGTTGCCAGGGCCGTACCGCTCCGGGATTGCGGATCTTCAATGTTTCGCCGTTGGCGAAGGCGCGCATGGCGTCCGGAATCAACCTGTCCTCGCCCCAGTCGCCGCCGCCGATGATGTTGCCGGCGCGCACCGTGGCGATGCCCGGCTTGCCGCGACGGTCCGACCCGCCGCGGTCGGAGAAGTACGACCGGCAAAAGGCGCTGACGACGAACTCGGCGCAGGCCTTGCTGTTGCCGTAGGGCTCCCGGCCGCCAAGGGCGTCGGACTCCCGGTACCCCCAGGCCCATTCGCGGTTCTCGTAGACCTTGTCGGTGGTGACGATGACCGCCGCCCGCACACCCTCGGTACGGCGCAGAGCCTCGAGCAGATTGACCGTACCCATGACGTTGGTTCCGTAGGTCTCGACCGGGTTGGCGAAGGCGCGGCGCACCAGGGGCTGCGCGGCCAGATGCAGGACGATCTCGGGCTTGGCGGCACCGAGCACCGTGGCCAACCGCTCGAAATCGCGGACATCGGCGACGGTCGAGGCGATATCGGTGTCGAGCGAGGTGGTTTCGAAGAAACTGGGATCGGTCGGTGCCGTCAGGGCGTAGCCATGCACCTCGGCCCCGAGGCGGGCGAGGGACAGGCTGAGCCAGCCGCCCATGAATCCGGTGTGGCCGGTGACGAACACCCGCCGGCCGGACCAGAAGCCGTCATTTATGCCGACAGCCGGCATTCTTCTTTCCGCCAGGTGTGCCAAGGCGCTTCCCCCTTGTCCCACAGTTCGTTCAGGATCTCCATTTCGCGGGTGGTGTCCATGCACTGCCAGAAACCTGGGTGCTGGTAGACCGCGAGCTGGTTGTCTTTCGCCAGATGCTCGAGGACGCCGCGTTCCAGGCTTACGTCGTCACCGTTTGGGGCATGCAAGAAAGCGTCACGCTCGAACACGAAGAAACCGCCGTTTATCCACCCATCGGTGATCTGCGGCTTTTCCTCGAAGGTTCGGACCACGCCGTCGACGATCGCCAACTCGCCATAACGCGAGGAAGGGTGGACCGCGGTCACCGTCGCCAGTCTGTTGGAGTCGCGGTGATGGGCCAATAGGGCGGCGACATCGATGTCCGCGACGCCGTCGCCGTAGGTCGCCAGGAACCTGTCGCCACGGACATATTTGAGCGCCTTTTGGATCCGCGCGCCGGTCAACGTTTCCGCGCCGGTCTCGGCAAGGACGACGCGCCAGTCCTCGTCGAAACCGTTGGACAGGGTCTCCGTGTCACCGGTCGCGAAGTCGAGGGCGAAGTCGGAATTGTGCCGCCGGTAATTGAAGAAATAATCGCGGATCACGTCGCCCCTGTAGCCCAGGCAGAGGATGAAGTTGCGGGCGCCGAAGCGGTGGTAATGCTTCATGATGTGCCACAGGATCGGCTTGCCGCCGATCTCCACCATGGGCTTGGGCTTGAACTCGGTTTCCTCGCGCATCCGGGTGCCAAGGCCGCCGCAGAGGATCACGACATCGAGACTCTCTTCCGGATCCCGGGCCTTTTTTGGCGCACCGTAATCGTCAAATTGCTTCAACACGTCATTCCTCGCATTTCTCTCGTGGGTCCCTTGGGGCGCGGCTGGGCGCCTTGTGGCGCCGGCGCCGGCGGGCGGAAGGCGCGGGAACGGTCAGGGGAGCGCCGGCGATGCCCGCCTCGGGGCGCGTGCCGGCGGTGCCGTCCCTCTCGCCCGGGGACGCGGTCCTGACCGGATCGCGGCCGTTCCCACGGGTTTCGTTCACGGCGCCGGCGAGAATCTCGGCAATGGAAGAAGCCGGGATGAAGACGGGACCGCCTTGGCGGAAGGCAACGGGGCGAGTGGGATTTCCGAGACCTCCGGCGAGGTCCCGTTGGAGGATGTGCGCCGCCGCCGGCCGGAGTTGAGGCCTGCTGGGGGAGAGGTGTCCCGGCGCGATGTTCGTGGCCAACATGTGTGCGTTCCCTCGCCTTCGCCGTCCGGCTCACAGACCGTGGCGGATCGAGTATTTGTTGTTGGGCATCACATATTGACGGCCCGTGCTTTTGCCCCTGTCGATGAACAAGGGCGCGCGCAGGTTGACCGAAACGCTGGCGCCGTCGCCCTCGCGGCGCACGGTGACGATGAGGAACATCATCAGATCCTGACGCTCGATCGACAGCGCCTCACAGGCCTCGTCAAGGTCGGCCTCCTCGATCGCTTCGCTATCGATATTGAAAGGCACGACCAGGAACGCGACATCCGGCTCCGTCAGGCATTGAAGCACCTTGAACTGCGGATGTTTGCCGTCGGGCAGGTTGGCGATGCAGAAATCGTGGTATCCCGAGAACCCCAGCACGCCCTGGGGCAGCGTGATGGCGTTCTCGCCGCGGAATTCGAGGTGGCCGAAGCGCGACTCGATGAACGTCGTGTCGCCCACCACGGACGGCGCGTCGCGCGTCGCCTCGACATTGGCGCCGGGCCCTTCCGCTGCTTGGTCGTTTGAAAACATCGATCCTCTCCTTTACTCAAGCCAAGCCAGGTAAAAATCCTTGGCGTTCGAAGTC
>JADFJG010000118.1:6728-10669 GCA_022566265.1 Pseudomonadota bacterium
GTCCTCTTAGCGCAGGTAGTTGGTCAGACTCAGGTCTCGCAACCGGGCGATGGTCAAGAATGAAGCCTGGAGCAGCACCTGATCGAGGGTCATCCGCGCGACGGTCGCCGGGATGTCGACATTTTCGATGTCGCTGATGGTTCCCTCGACGAAAATGAGCATGTCGCGGTGCCCGACCTCGGCCTTGTCCAACGCGTTGAGCGAGGCGCCGATCCGGCTGCGGATATTCGGGATATCGGCGATCGCCTTGTTCACCACGGCGAGCGCCTCCTGCAGACGTAGTCTGTCGATGGTGGGGCTCGTGCTGGCGGTCCTGGCCATCTGAAGCGCGCGGATGAGCTCCTCGAACCCGGCCTCGTCCGCCGTCACGCCGTAGGTCACGTCGAAATCATCCGCCGCCCGCACCTTGGCTCTGGTGCTGTCGCCCTGAAAATAACCGGTGTCGACGTTGCTTGGATAGCTGGAGTTCGGCGCGCTGTAGCCCGAGGCATTGAGGTCCACCGGCGGGGTATCGATGATGTTGCCCGAGAACAAGAAACGGTCGCCGATCTTGACGTTCAACTGCTTGGACACTTCCTGGAGCAGGTTGTCGGCCTCGAGGTTGAGGGAGAACTCGCTCGCGTTAAATGCGTTGAGGCCGTTGACCAGGATGGTCTTGAGCTTGCTCGCCGCTTCGAAGACATTCGCCACGGAAAGTTCCATGGTTTGCAGGCGCAAGGTGACGATCCGGTTGTTGGTGACGAACTGGTCGGTGCGGGCCCGGCTGCTCTCGAGATTCACCAACCGCTGGGAATCATTGGCGATGCCTGAGTAATTCGGCGATTTCTTCCCCGTCGAAAGTTGGAGCTGCGCCCTCTGCAGCCGCGACTGGGTCTCGAAAATCTGCGAAATCGTCAGATTGTGTTGGGCAATGTTGGAGATGCGCGCCATGTCAAGGCCCCTATCGTCCCATCTCGACGAGGATCTTCATCACTTCCGAGATCACGGTGACCATGCGGGCCGAGGCCGCGTAAGCGTTCTGGAACAGGATCAGGTTGGCGAGCTCCTCGTCGACGTTCACGCCGCTCGCGGATTGGGTCTTGTTGAGGACTTGCTGGTAGACGATTTTGCGGAATCTCAGGTCGTCCGTAATGTTGGCCGCCAGGTTCGCATTGGTCGAGAGGATGGTGGCGCCGTAGCCGCTCAGGGTGGTGGTGGTCTGGGGGATGCCGCCGGAGGCGGCGAAGCTGAGCCGCTCGTTGAACTTGTTGGCAAGCCGCTGCGCCACCGTGTTATCGCCCACCGTAACCGCCGTCGTCCCGTCGACGAGCGTGGCCTCGCTCAACTCGCCGCGCGCCAGCAACTGGGGGTTGGCGACGATATCGCTGCGCACGGCGATATTGCTGGCCAGCCCCGTCGCCGAGTCGCCGGTGAACAGATCGTTGAGGCCGAAATAGTGCGAGAATCCGAAACCGGTCGTCGCTTCGGCGCTGGTCCTCTCGTTGATAGCGATGCCGTTGGCTGAATTGTCCGCCGTGATCACCAGCTGTCCACTCGAGTTGACGCTGGCCGTTGCCCCTGTAAGGCCGGGGATCGCCGGGACCGAACCTGAATAAACGCCGTTGATGGCGTCCCTGACCTCGTTCACGGTGGGGTTGGCGCCGGCCGCCAGGGTGGTGAGGTCGGCGAGGTCCAAATCCATCGGCACGCCGACCGATTTGCCGTTGGCGTCGACGACGGATATGCGCACGATGCCGGACAAGGTCACCATATCGTTCGCGGGGACGGCGAAGGTACGGGTTCCGGTAAGGGCGTTGGGCGGCGGATACGCGGCGCCGTCATTATGGATGGCGTTGAGCTGGTCGCGCACGACCGCGGCAAGGGTATTGAATTGGATGTTAAGGTCCGGCAGCGTGGTGTCGCGCAGATCGATCAGCGCCTTGAGCTTGCCGCCGGTGATGTCGGTGGTGATGTCGTTGCCATCGAGGGTAATGTCGTCGATACCGTTGTTGGGATAGCTCGTGGTCGAGCTCATCGACGAGGCCGGGGTGTAGGCGAACGTCGATGGAGTGATGTCGACGAGGGTCCGGCCCGATGCCGAGAATACCACTATCTTGCCGTTGTCGCGGATGAAGTAGGTGATGTCGATCTTCTCGGCGAGTTCGGCGATGGAGATGTCCCGCTGGTCCGCCAGATCGCCGTAATCGAAGCCCAGCGCCTTGTTGCGTGCGATCGAGGAATTCAGTTCCGCGATATTGGCCAGCAGCGTGTTGATCTCTTTGACTTCGGCCGCGATGGCGATATTGGCCTCGTTGCGCAGATCCTGGGAGGTCTTGGCCATGTCATTGATCTGGCGGGTAAGATCCAAGGCGGCATTGATCACATTGATCTGCGTGTTCGACGAATCGGGGCTGACGGCGAGCGCCTCGAGGACATTGCCAAGATTGGTCAGGGTGGCGGCGACCGAGGAGTTGGAGTCGGGCTGGCCGAACAAATTCTCCATGTTGTTGTAAAACTGCTCCTGGACCGTAATCTTGCCGAGTAGCGACAGTTGGGCGCGCAAATCCTTGAGCAGGAATTCGTTTACCTTGCGGGTGATCGAGGTGGTTTGGACCCCGGCGCCCTGACCGTCGATGAGCCGCGATTCCCGGTTGGCGGTCTTTTGGGTGTAACCCTCCGTAGTCGCGTTGGCGATGTTGTTGGCGGTCACCGACAGCGACGCCTGGTTCGCCATAAGGCCGCTTAGCGCGGTACTCAGGGTAACGGAAATCGATGAGGCGGCCATATCGCTGGTTCCCCTATTGCCTCAGAGTTGCTCGTTCAGCGTAATGGGGACGGTCTTGGTGACGGGGGCTCCGCCATTGCCGCCGATCACCCCTTCCTTGGAGTAGGCGGCGGCTTCGCCGCGCTGCTCGGTGACCGCGTTGGCGATCGCGGTCAACAGTTTTTCACTGACCGACTTGACGGCCTTGATCGCGCTCTCGTTCTCGTTGAGCACTTCCTGGAACCTGCCGGTGATCCGTTTGAGTTCCGCCTTGAGGTTGGGCTTGGCGGCGGCGAGCATGGACGGATCGTCCCGCAATTCCTGCATGTGCCTCTCATAAGCCAAGGCGAGGCTCACCTTGTCTTTCTGTAAGGCGCCGATGTCCTGTGGCCGCATGTTGCGGAGCATCTCGATCTCCTTGCCCATGAGGTCGATGAGACGGTTGGTTATGGCGATCAAATCGTCGAGCCTGGTGGTCGTTTCCATGGTCACTCGATCTCCTGATACTTGAGGATTTCACGGTAAACGGAATCGGCTATGCCGACGCCGCCGGTGCGGGCCATCACTTTCCCGTATTCCTGGGAGAGCAGCGAGCGGAAGACTTTCTCGCCCTGGCCGCCGCCGAACATTCCGTCGGTCGGCAGGTCCTGGAACATGCGATCGATGAACTGGGCGAGGAAGAACGCCTCGAAGTCCTCCGCCGCCTTGCGCGCCTCGGCTGGGGTGCCCTTGGCGCTGACTTTTGGCGCCTGGGCGTGGAGGTCGACGATAAGGGACGGATCCTGGAGAGGAATTTCGCCCATCACATCACCCGAATTTCCGCCTGCAGCGCGCCGGCCGTCTTGACAGCCTGCAGGATCGTGATCATGTCGCGCGGGCCGATGCCGAGCGCATTCAGGCCATTGACGAATTCCTGCAGGCTGACGCCGGACCTGAGAACCGTAAGCTTCTTGCCCTTGCCTTCGTCGATAGTGATTTCGGTGCGTTCGACGGTGGTTGTCGTGCCGGTGGTCGAGAACGGTCCCGGCTGAGAGACCTGCGGCGTCTCGGTGATGCGGATGGTGAGGTTGCCCTGGGCGATGGCGACGGTGCTGATGCGCACATTCTCGCCCATCACGATGATACCCGAGGACTCATCGATGACGACGCGGGCGACCTGGTCCGGCGTTACGCTGAGCTGTTCGATATCGGTCAACAA
>JADFJG010000119.1 GCA_022566265.1 Pseudomonadota bacterium
CCTGGCTGGCGAAACGCTATAACTGTATCTTCTTTCATGGCGTATCCTTTCTTCGGAAAATCGGCGTCTCAATCAACGCCAGGATACGCCGCCTTCAATCTCCATCACCAAGATTCAGCTATAGCTCCCGAAATAAGCGTCACTAAGAGAGGCGAAACTCCTCTGGCGATAAGTCTTAATGAAGGGGTCAAGACTTGCCCCCTTTTGAGTCCGCCTAGGCCCGGATGCGTTCGCCCTTGGGATCGTAGGGCGGGCGCAGGTGCGCCGTGGCGCCGATGCGCTCACCGGCGATGTCGATCTGGTAACGCCCGGTCTCGATGAATTCCCGGCCGGCCAGCCCGTCCGGATTCTTGACATAGCCCATGGCGACGGCGCGGCCCAATGTGTGGCCGTAGGCGGCGGACGTCACCTCGCCCACCGCCTCGCCGTCGCGCAGGATCAACTCCCTGCCAAAGGCGATGGCATCTTCGTCCTCAAGCGTGAACTGGACGAGGCGGCGGGTGATTCCCGCATCTTTTTGGCGCAGAAGCGCCTCGCGGCCGATGAAATCGACGCCCTTGTCCAATTTGACGGCGAAGCCGAGCCCGGCCTCGTAGGGCGTATAATCGGGGGTCACGTCGGCGCCCCAGGCGCGATAGCCCTTCTCCATGCGAAGGGAGTCGATGGCGTAATAACCGGCAAGCCGGAGGCCGAAATCGGCGCCGGCCTCGATCAGCGCGGTGTAGACCGCGACGGCGAACTCCACCGGCACGTAAAGCTCCCAGCCGAGCTCGCCGACATAGGTGATGCGATGGGCCCGCAATGTCGCGTAGCCGATGCCGATCTCGCGGCAGGCGCCGAAGGGGAAGGCGTCATTATCAAGGTCGGCGCCGCTAACGGACCCAAGAAGCTCGCGCGATCTCGGCCCCATGACGCCGATCACCGCGATCGCTGAGGTGACATCGGTGAGGACGGCGGAGGTGCCATCGGCGATATGGCGGCGGATCCAATCGGCGTCGCGCGTCGTCTGGGCCGAGCCCGAGACGATGAAATAGGCGTCCTCGGCCAGGCGGGTGACGGTGAAGTCGCTCTCGTAGCCGCCACGGCCATTCAGCATGCCGGTATAGACGATCCGCCCGGCCTCGACCGCGACATCGTTGGCGCAGAGATTCTGCAACACCGCCTCGGCGTCCCGCCCCTGGAGCAGGAATTTCGAGAACGAGGTCTGATCGAAGATGGCCACCGCCTCGCGGGCACAGCGGTGTTCCTCGGCCACATAGGGGAACCAGTTCTGACGGCCGAAGGAATATTCGACCCTGGGCTCGACGCCATCGGGGGCGAACCAGTTGGCCCGCTCCCACCCCATCTTGGAGCCGAAGCAGGCGCCGGCCCGTTTCAGATGCCGATATAGCGGCGAGCGGCGAAGCGGCCTCGCCGATTCCATCTCCAAATTGGGCCAATGCATGGCGTAGTGCTTGCCGACGGCCTCGCCGACGCGCGCCGCGAGCCACGCCTCATCGGCGTTGAACGGGGCGAAGCGGCGGATATCCACCGGCCAGAGGTCCATGGTCGGCTCGCCGGCGTCGATCCATTCGGCCAACGCCTTGCCGGCGCCACCGGCGGTGGCGATGCCCATGGAGTTCATGCCGGCGGCGATAAAGAAGTTCCTGAGCTCGGGCGCCTCGCCGAGGATGAAGTTGGTGTCCGGGGTGAAGCATTCGGGCCCGTTCACCAGTTGGCGCACTTCCGCCGTCTCGAGCGCCGGCACGCGGATGAGGGCGTTGGTCATCAATATCTCGAACTGGTCCCAGTCCTCGTCCAGCAGGGTGAACTCGAAGCCGTCGGGGATGCCGTCCATGCCCCAGGGCTTGGCCTCGGGCTCGAACCCGCCCATGACCAGGCCGCCGACCTCCTCCTTGAAGTAGATATAGCCGTCGGGATCGCGCAGCACCGGAAGATCGGCGGTGACGCCGTCGATCTCCTTGGTGACGATGTACATATGCTCGGCTGAATAAAGCGGCACCGAGACGCCGCACATGCGCCCCACCTGCCGCCCCCACTGGCCGGCGCAGTTGACGACGATGTCACAATCGATATCGCCGCTATCGGTGGCGACCCCGGTGACGGCGCCGTTTGCGATGTTGACGCCGGTGACCTTGACCCGCTCGAAGATATTGACGCCGCCGGCGCGCGCGCCCTTGGCCAGCGCCTGGGTCACGTCCGACGGGTTGACCTTGCCGTCGCCCGGGATCCAGACACCGCCGATGAGGTCGTCGGTGCGCATCATCGGCCACAGCCGCCCGGCGTCGGCGGCGCTAATCACCTCGGCCTCGACGCCGTGGGCCCGGGCCATGGCGGCGGTGCGCTTGAGCAACGTCATGCGGTCATCGGTGCGGGCGATGACGAGGCTGCCGCAGCGCTTCCAGCCCGTCGCCTGGCCGGTCTCGGCCTCGAGGTTTTCATAGAGCTCGCATGAGTAGCGAATGAGGCGGGTCAGGTTCTGGTGCGCCCGCAACTGGCCGACCAGCCCGGCGGCGTGCCATGTCGTCCCGCAACTGAGTTGCCCCTGCTCAACGAGCACGATTTCGCCCCAGCCGAGCTTGGCCAGATGATAGGCGACGGAACAGCCGACGATGCCGCCGCCGATGATCACCGCCCGGGCGTGGGTGGGTAAGGTCTGGTCCATGGGGTCCCGCGTCAGCCTTTCGGGGATTACTCCAGTCTTCCGTCGAACGCCGCGCGATAGATCGAAAGCATCTCCTCGGGTCCGGCCGGGACCGGGTTGGTGGCGGCGGTCGGATCCTTGGCCGCCATTTCGGCCAGTTCCGGAAGGCGGCTCTCCTCGACGCCGAGATCCTTCGCCGTCGGCGGGATATCCAGGGTCTCGCGCAGGCGCAACAGCCAATCGAGCACGGCGTCGAAGGAAGGTTCATCCAACGCCAGTGAGCGGGCGAGGCGCGCCATCTTGCCCTCGATCGCGGCGCGGTTGAAGACGCAGACATAGGGCAGGAACACGGCGTTGGTGAGCCCGTGGTGGGTGTCATAGAGCGCGCCGACCGGGTGGCTGAGCGAATGGACGGCGCCGAGCCCCTTCTGGAAGGCGACCGCCCCCATGCTGGCCGCCGCCATCATGTGCGCCCTGGCCGCGAGGTCCTGGCCGTCGCCATAGGCCACCGGCAGCCATTCCTTGATCAGGCGCAGGGCCTCCACCGCGATGCCGTCGGCCATGGGATGGAAACCGGGCGCCGCGAACGCCTCGAAGCTGTGGGCAAGCGCGTCCATCCCCGTCGCCGCCGTCAGCGCCGGCGGCAGCGTCAGGGTCAACTCCGGATCGGCGATGATGATGCCCGGCATCATACCCGGGTGGAAGATGATCTTCTTGGTCGCGGTCTCCTCGCAAAGCAGCACCACGGCGCGCCCGGTCTCCGACCCCGTTCCCGCCGTCGTCGGCACCGCCACCACCGGGGCCAGGCCTTCAGCATTGGCGCGCGTCCAGTTGTCGCCGACATCCTCGAAGTCCCAGGCCGGGCGGTCCTGGGCGATCATGAAGGCCACCGCCTTGCCGGCGTCGAGCCCGCTGCCGCCGCCAAAGGCGATGACGCCGTCATGATTGCCCGAGCGGTAGGCGTCGACGCCGGTGGCGACGTTGCCGCCCGTCGGGTTGGGCTTGACGTCCGAGAAGACGCCGACGCCGAGGCCCGCTTCTTCGCAAATCTTCACCGCCTCGGCGACCATGGGAAGGGCGGCGAGGCCGGCATCGGTGATGAGCAGGGGGCGCTTCATGCCAAGCTCGGCGCACGCCTCGGCCAGTTCGGCGATCCTGCCGGCGCCGAAGCGGAACTGGGTCGGATAGGACCAATCGCCGGTGAGTCCGCTGTCCCCGTCGGCCATGGCGTTCGCTCCCCTCTTCCCGTCCGATATGCCGCTAAAGCGCGGTCCTGAGGTGGAAGGACTTGGGACGGGTCAGGCGCTGGTAAGCCAGCGTCGAGAGGGCGCAGCCCCGCCCCGATTCCTTGACCCCGGCCCATGCCAGCGCCGGGTCGAGAGTATCGCAGCGGTTCATGAACCAGGTGCCGACCTCTACCCGATCGCCGATGCCGATGGCCGCTTCCTCATCCGTCGTCCAGATCGAGGCGGTGAGACCATAGGGGCTGTCGTTCATCAGCGCGACCGCTTCGGCGTCGGAGCCCACCTTCATGATGCCGGCGACGGGGCCGAAAGTCTCCTCCATCATCACCGCCATGGAATGATCGACGCCGGTCAGTACCTGGGGCGCGAGATAGGGCGTCCCTTCCTCATCATAAGCGAAGCCGCCGGGATCGATCAGCGCCTTGGCGCCGGCGGCGACGGCGTCATCGATCTGCCCCCGCACACGATCGGCGGCACTGGCGCGCACCATCGGACCGAGCGTCGTGGCGCGGTCCATGGGATCGCCGAGGACGTAGGCGCGGGTCAGTTCCGCGAAGCCATCGACGAAGCGGTCATGGATATCGGCGTGGGCGTAGATGCGCTCGACGGCGCAGCACGACTGGCCCGAGTTGAAGAATGCCCCGTCGACCAGATTCTCGATCGCGTGATCGAGATCGGCGTCGGCGCGCACATAGGCCGGATCCTTGCCGCCGAGCTCGAGCCCGACGCCAATGAAACGCCCGGCGGCGGCGGCCTCCACCCTCCGCCCGCCGGCGACCGAGCCGGTGAAGGCGACGAAATCGATACCCTCGGCGCCGATCATCCTCTCGGCCTGGGCGTGATCGAGATGGAGGTACTGGAAGACGCCCTCGGGCAGGCCGGCTTCGGTGAAGGCCTCGGCCATGCGCTCCGCCGCCAGCGGCGTCTGGGAGGAAGGCTTCAGGATCACCGCGTTCCCCGCCATGATCGCCGGGATGACCGAATTGACCGCCGTCAGGTAGGGGTAGTTCCAGGGCGCGATGGTGAAGACGACGCCCAAGGGCTGGTGGCGGATGAAGCGGGTGAAGCCGCCCTTCGGCTCGATCCCGAGATCGGCGAGGGCATCGGCCGCGGCCCCGATCATGTAACGCGCGCGTTCCTCGAAGCCGCTGACTTCGCCCGGCGCGAAGCGGATGGGGCGGCCCATCTGCCAACTGATTTCCTCGGCGATGGCGGCGCCCTTGGCGACGAAGGCGTCGACGGCGGCCGAACAATACGCCGCGCGGGCCGCCACCGGCACCTGCTTCCAGCTGGCCTGCGCGTCCCCGGCGCGCGCCACGGCATCGGCGATCCCGGCCTCGGAGGCGAAGGAGCGTTCGACATAGACGCTGCCGTCGACCGGCGTGATGGTGCTGAATTTCCCGGCCATGGGCCCGTCTCTCTATCGTCGGACCGAGAGCCCGGCCACGCCCAGGCGCTTAGATGATCTCAAAGTAGCGCTCCATCTCCCAGTCGGTGATGTGCTTGCGGAATTCCCGTTCCTCCCACTCGCGCGAAGCGGCGAAATGGTCGACGAAGTCATCGCCGAACCACTCGCGCGCCATCTTCGAGGATTTGAGACGCTGGGCCGCCTCCCACAGGGTCGCCGGAAAGGCCAGGCGCTTGGGGAACTTCTTGTCGTAAGCGTTGCCCACGACCGGCGCCTCGGGCTCGGCCTTGGTCTCTATCCCCCAAAGGCCCGACGCCAGCGCCGCGGCGTAGGCGATGTAGGGATTGGCGTCGGCGGCGGCGATGCGGTACTCGACCCGCTGCGCCTTCTCCGAGCCGCAGATCGCACGCAACGCGCAGGTGCGGTTGTCCACCCCCCAGCTGGCCTCGGTCGGCGCCCAGAAGCCGGGGATCAGCCGGGTGAAGGAATTGACCGTCGGCGCGATCATCGACAGCAATTCCGGCATCAGAAACTGCTGGCCGGCGATGAAATGGCGCATGGTGTCGGAGATATTGTCGGGCGCCTCGGCGGCGTAGAAGACCGGCTTGGCGTTCGCGTCCTTGAGCGACAGGTGGATGTGGCCGCTCTGGCCGGGCCAGTCGGGCGACCACTTGGCCATGAAGGTGGCCATCAGGTCGTTGCGTTGTGCCATCACCTTGGTGAAGGTCTTGAACAGCGCCGCCTTGTCCGCCGACGCCACGCCGCCATCGACCGAGATCGCCGCCTCGAGCACGCCGGGTCCGGTCTCCTCGTGCAGGGCTTCGAGACCGAAATCCATGTCCTCGCAGAGGCCGAGAAGCTGGCGGTAGAAATCCGCGTGCACCGCGGTGCGCAGCACCGAATAGCCGAAGAAGCCGGGCGTCATGGGCTTGAGGTCACGGTAGTGCTTCTGCCTGGCCGAATGCGGCGTCTCGTCGAAGAGGAAGAATTCATACTCGAAGCCGGCGTAGGGCTCGAAGCCCGCGCCGCGGCAACGCTCGATCACCCGGCGCAGCACGCCTCTGGGGCAAAGCTTGTCGGCCGGTGGCGCGAACTCGCAAAGGAAGAACAGGGTGCCGTCCTCGAACGGGATGTCGCGGCAGCTTTCCGGCAATATGCGGACCGGCGCGTCCGGGTAGCCCGTGTGCCAGCCGGTATAGGTGACGTTGTCGTAAAGCCGATCGTGGGAATCCCAGCCCAGCACCACGTCACAGAAGCCGAAGCCGCCATCGAGCGCCGAGAAGAACTTCGCCGCCGACATGTACTTGCCGCGCAGGATGCCGTCGATATCGAACAGCCCGACCTTGACGTGGCTGAGCTTGCGCTTTTCGACGATCTCGCGGGCGCCGGCGGCGTCGGTCACCTTTCTCGGGTCCATCTCGCTCTCCCTCCCTGCCCGTCCGCCACCATCGCGCAAACGGTCCGCCAATCGGCTTTTTTGCTCCGAACACTCCTGTTTTGCCAAGGAATCAGGCATTTGTACAGCGAAGCTTGGCCGCTAACGCCGCTAACGCGGATTTCCCGCCCCGAAGCGCGGGCCATGGGTTAGGGAAGGTTTAGGAGCCGAGCGCCCTCCTCCCGCCGGCCCTCCCCTAGCCGCGACTGGCGGGCCTTTCTAGCGGTTCTTGTCGTCCCTGTCGCCCCTGTAGCGCGGGCCCTTGGCGCCGCCATCGAGGGGGAATATGGCATCGATCAGCGCCAGATCGTCGGCGCCGAGCTCGACCTCGGGGGCGACGATGTTCTCCTCGAGATAGGCCATCTCGGTCATGCCCGGGATCGGCACCAGATCGTCGCCCCGGTGGAGGATCCAGGCGAGGACCAGTTGCGCCAGCGTGCAGCCCTTGGCCTCGGCGATCTCGTTCAGCCGGTCGAGGAGTCCCAGGTTGTAGCCGATGTTTTCTTCCTGGAGGCGGGGCACGCGGAGCCGCGTATCGGTCGGCTCGAGCCCGTCCAGGGTACGGAGCCTGCCCGACAGGAAGCCGCGCCCCATGGCGTAATAGGCGACGAAGCCGATGCCGAGCTCACGGCAGGCGGGGATGGTGTCCAACTCGTAATCGCGGACCCAGACCGAATATTCGCTTTGCAGCGCCGTGATCGGATGGACCTCACTCGCCCGCCGCAGCGTCTCGGGCCCCGCCTCCGACAGCCCGAGATGGCGCACCTTGCCGGCCTCGACCAGGCGCGCCATGGCGCCGACCGTGTCCTCGATCGGCACCTCGGGGTCGACCCGGTGCAGATAGTAGATGTCGATGAAATCGGTCTGCAGGCGCTTGAGGCTTTCCTCGCACGCCACCGGCACATATTCCGGCCGCCCGTCATAGAGCCGCCCGCCCTCGCCGGGATGGCCGCGCAAATTGCCGAACTTGGTCTCCAGCACCACCTTGTCGCGCTTGCCCTTGAGCGCCTTGCCGACCCACTCCTCGTTCTGGCCCCGGCCATAGGTATCGGCGGTGTCGAACAGCGTGATGCCAAGCTCGATGGCGCGGTGGATGATCGAGATGGCGGTGGATTCCTCGACAGGACCGTAGTTGCCGATGAACGGCTGGCAGCCGAGCCCGATGGCCGAGACCTTGACCTTCGCCTTTCCGAGCTCGCGGTATTTCATGACTTCAGGCGGCGCCGGCGAGGGGCAGGTTGACCAGCAGGTTCTGGGGCTTGAGCCGCATCAGATTGGCCCCGTCCATCGCCAGGCCGAGATAGACCGGCTTGCCGGCGAGGTCCGGGCGCATCAGGGCGGGATCCTTGAATTCGAGGCGGAACAAGGTGATCAGTTGGCGGCGGCGTTCCTCGGTAAGTTCCTTGCCCTCATAGAGATCGTTGAGGATGGCGGTCGCCTCGGCGTCGAGCCCGACATGCCAGCTCCAGCGTTCGTCGCTGATCTCCTCCACCGGCTCGATGGTGACGCCGGCGCCGGTGAAATGGTCGATCCAGGCCTCGAGCACGCGGCACAGCCGGTCCTGTCCGGCGCGCCCGAAACTGAAGTCGAGCACGGTATCGTGGTCCTCGTCGCGTTGCCAATAGAGCGCGCCATTGTCCTCGTTCAGCACGTCGAGCTCGACGCTTTGCGTCGGGATCTGGGCCTCGGCCAACAAGCGGCCGAGGTTGCCGAAGCCGCCGGTGACATTCGCCATCTCCACGGTCTCCTCGTCGGCCAGCAGGATGGCGCCCTCGTGCAGGCCGACCGTCTGGCCACGGAAAAACAGCTCCGCCGCCCGCAGGCTGATGGGATCGGCGCAGTCCTCGAGGATGTTGCGCAGGATCACCCGGGTCATCTGATGGATGAACAGCGGCGGCACCGTCACCCGCCCCTTGCGGAACAGGTTGAGATAGCACCCCTCGACCGTTCCGGCCTCGATAAGCAGATCGCGGAAGGCGAGAACGACCTCGTAGTTCTCGCGCGCGTCGGCGTCGGCAAGCGCCGCGATGCGCCCGGCCTCGACGGCAAGCCTGGGGTCGGCGAGCAAATCCCTGTGGAGGGCGATTTCGGCTTCGCAGGATTCCGCCACCGGCTCCATCTCCGGCCTTCGTAGATAGGCCCGCAGGAACGCCTCGGTCACGGCCATGTTGCCGTCGCCGTCCCGCTCCAGCAGGTGAAATCCCGAGGACCGCCAGAAATCATCCATGCCGAAAATCACATGAATACCGGGCGATTGAATGTCAGTATCTACAATGCCTACGCGAAAACCGTCCATCGCCAGCAGTGCAGCCAAATTTGCAGTTGTATTTGATTTTCCTGTACCCCCACGGAAAGAATGGATCGATATAATTTTTGACATAGTTCCTCCATTAGTGAATCTTTATTTTCCTTTATTATAAGTCCGAACCAAAGTGTTAGTCAATTCGTCAGCATTATTCCTTTTTATGTGATATTAATACCGTTATAGCTTACAATATTGTTGTTCTCAGGGTTCTGTCACAACCCAAATACCTATTATAGAGCCACTAACATAATAAGATACGTTTTAATGACATCTTACTCCGATACAAGCGACAACCATCTCGTTCAACAATTCATACAAGGCGACATGAGTGCGTTTGATTCGCTCTATACCCGACATATAAAAACTGTCTATAATCGGGTACGGTATGTAGTTCCGGAGACCGATGTTGAAGACGTCACGCAAGAAGTGTTTATCGCCGCCCTAAGTTCACTACCATCCTTTCGTGGCGAGGCACAATTCAGCACGTGGCTTCGAACCTTAACAAATCATAAAGTGGCCGAATATTATCGAAGGCGGTCTCGCAAAAAAGAAACCATGCAAGTAGACATGGTTCATGCTGAACGGCGAGGCGATCAAAATCATCCTATCCTGCTTGAAGATCGCATCACCATACAGCGTGCCTTAAACAAACTTCCTGAGCAATATCGAGAAGTTATCCTGCTTCGGTTTGCTGAAGGCATGCAATTCAAAGAAATTGCAGATAGCCTCAAGCAAAACCCTGAGGCAACCAAATCACTTTTTCGTCGTGCAATTGCCACGCTGCGAAATACCTTGGATGTGAAAGATGACCCTACCTAGTAACAATAATTCTGAGTTACAGGATCAGTTAGCCAATTTCGTTGATCGGATCCTGGCTGGAAACCCAGCCAATCTGGATCAGGCCACGTTCGCACCGGAGGAAGACTTGCGTGCCCTCGAGCAAACTGCGATAAGGGTAAAAACCGCATTTGGAGATAACGATCATGATGAGGCAGTTATCAATCGTATTCAAAAAAATATACTAGGGCAAATGCAAATCAGCGAGATCCAAGTCCACGCATCTATCTGGCGTAAATTTATTGAATACTTCAAGCCGTCCGAAAAAAAATGGCGCTCGCAACACAGTCGACAACGCTTGAACATAATCATATCGTTGGCGACCGTGGTAGTGCTTATGTTAGTGGCAATCCCTTTTCTGAACTCATCTAACGGCGATCAACCCGGCGCGAGCGGGCAATTTCTAAACAATTATATTCCGATTGCAATTGGTGGTCTGATTCTGCTAGTTTTGTGGCTTACCCGCCGCAAGTCTTAAAATTACATTCTTCTAAAAACTATAGTTAGCTCCACCTTAAGGAGGTCAATATTAAGAAAATTTTGTACATCAAGAAACAACATTTAAAAAAAAGAAAAAGCATTAATATTAAAAAGGAGAAATTAGTATGAAGCAAAAAACCAAACACACCGATTGGCGACGCATAATGTTTATTATCGTTGCGGCAACAATCATAATGTCTGTGCTAATATC
>JADFJG010000120.1 GCA_022566265.1 Pseudomonadota bacterium
AAATGGCGGAAGCTGGATGGATCAAACCAACTCGCCGAACTCATCGAAGGAGTGCCGTTCAAGGACGGGATCAAGCAAATCAAACACGCCGCCTGATGTCCCCGTCACCAACTTTCGGGCATAGCTCAATAGGGTCCCATACAATATCGTCAGTAAATCCAAAAATAGACCTGCCGGGTACATCAGCGCCAGCTGAACCAAGTACCGCATTGATGTCATTTGTCTGAAGCGAAATCCACTGACCCGCTGAAAGTGAATTCGCCGCGATTTCAAGTGCAGTTGTCCCGGTACTACCTATTTCCGTAACCGTCACGCCCTGCGTAGGGCTTGTGCTACCGGTCCCGGAGTCCGTTTGGGCGCTCGCCGGGCTGGCGAGGCCGAGCGCGAGGGTTGCGGCGCTGATCAATGCCACGAACTTATTCATCCCACTGTCCTTTTGGTGCTGGTCGTTGTTGTCGGTTTCGTCAGATGTCATGCCGCATGGTCAGGGGATCCGAGCCATCACCGCATCCTGATTGGACCTTGGGACACCAAGAGAAATGCAGCACTTGACAATTCTTATAAGACGATTTCTTAAACACTAAGTTAACGACATGATTCAATTAGAAATGATTTTGTCCTTTACTGTATATATAACTAAAAATTGTGGAATCACTCCCAACCGCTAAAGTGTCGGGGTATGGCAACAACATAAATTTACGGATCTTTGAGGCTGAGCGTTTTTTGTTACGACAGAGCGTACGGAATCCACCGGTTTTCGGGATACCCTCTTACTGGACCGCATAATCCGCCGAATTTCCGCAATGGGTTCAGGCTGTGTGAAAACGCGGATGCAGAGAGCATCTGCACAATAATTGAATTTCTAAGCTAATTTAGGCGAACTATTGTTGTGTCGAAGGCCCGGATAACGGTTCAATATTTCATGCTTTCGCCGAAGTATTTTTCACACAACCGGGGTTGAGCGCTTTGAAAAAAATATGGGAGGAGTCTAGCGCAAGAATAATTCGCGCTATATTCCTTTCGAGCAATAATCATTCGTTGAGATCGGGATTTCACTTTCTTCGTGCCGCCAAGGTGGTCAGCGGCAGAGTTTTTCAACAATATCGGCTTGAATTGGGCGACGCCGGTCTCTGGGCCCGGATCAGGGAAAGGGCGGAGCCCTCGGCGAGCATGGCGTCGTCCGATTGAACGCCATGGGTGAAGAGATGAGGGGGGGTGGCCGCGTCTCGCTGATCTGCCATCCCTAGGCTTCAAACCTGGGAGCCTTTTTCCTCTAAGGAACGCCATAGGGAGTTGTCCATGGTGCACTTGGTTGCGAAAATAGCGAGTACACCCGGAACGGCGACGACAACGGAATACAGCGAACCCACTGATTCCATTGCCCTTCACGGTCCCCATGTTTCCCCCTTGATCGCTCACCAATCCTATTAATCCGCGGGTCGAAGGTTGGAATCCTTCCGGGCGCGCCATTCCGGGGGCGGGGGCTTTTAGGCGGTCCGCAAGGCCGCCATTTTTTGTTTACAAACTATGTCCGCGACAGCGCCACCGAAGCCGGACAGGGATTCGAGCTGTGGAGCGCTCGAAAGACAAACGGCGCCGGTAGGGGGCGCCGGGGCGGGGAAGGTGTGGTATTGGATGACAAGAACATTTAGATGATAGAGGCGAGCTCCGGGGAGCGTGACGAGAGTCCATGGCGCCACGACAAGCAATCAAGCCCGCGAACGGGCCATTCGCCCCCTCCTTCGCCCCCTCCTTCGCCGAGGCTTCGGCGGGCAGAAAGGCTTCGGCGGGAAAGGAGGCGGTGCTCGCCGCCGTGGCGGGCTACGCGGCGCCGATTTTCTGGCTCGCTCCGCCCGAGGACGGTAAAGGGCGGCCTCGAAACGGCGGGATCCGCAACGGCACGCTTTTCGTCGTCGACGCCGGCGAGGGTCCCTTCGCGGTCTCCGCCAACCACGTCTATGAGGGCTACGTCGAGGCCAAGGCGAAGCACTCCGGCACCCGGTGCCGGGTCCTCCCGAAGCCGGATGGGCGGCGGCGTGCGCCACTCGCCTTCGATCCCGAGGCCCGCCTGATCGACCGTATCCACGATCCCGATATCGCGACCTTCAGGATCACCCTTCGGGAGGTGGCGCGGCTCGGCATCAAAACCGTCACCAACTGGCCGCCGCGGGTGCCGGAGAGGGGGCAGACCGTGGCCTTCGCCGGGTTTCCCGGAGGCGCCCGACGCCGGATCGGCCGCCGGGACTTACACTTCGAGGTCTATCCCGGACTCGCCCCGGCGACCAGCGTGAATGACCGGCACATCTCCTGTCAGTCCGGCCAGGAACCCGCCGTCAACGCCGACGGCTTCCGCCTGCCGCCACGATATTACGACACCGGCGGCATGAGCGGCGGCCCTCTGTTCACGGTCGGCGAGACGAGGGAGCCATCGGGTTGGCGGCTCGGCGGCGTGATCTCCCAGGGAAGCCCGGCGCTTGGCATCTTAAGGGCGTCGCTCGCCGAGCGCCTGCTGCCCGGCGGCGGCTTACGGCGCTAGCCCGGATATCTCATGAAGGCGCTCCCTCGGGGTGTGTTAGTGTTTTACTTCCATGGCTTGGCTCGTTATTCGAAAAGGGGCGTTTTGTACCCTCGTCCGCTGAACGGTTTTGCGCCGGCCCTGTTTGTCCAAATCGGCGCACCAAACCTCAAGCCATAGCGGTGCTATGACTTTCGGCTTCGCACACCGCCTTGGACAAACATCGCTCGCCGCAAATTCCGTTCCCTTCATGAAATATCCGGGCGAGGTCACCGTTTCACGCGCCTAAAGCGGGACGCCCTGGCGGCGGATGTATTCGAGACCTATCATCGCCGGCGTATAGCCCGGCGCGTAATCCAGCGCCCGCTCAAACGCGCGCTCGGCGTCTTCCAATCGCTCTTTCGCCAGCAGGATGCGCCCGAGGTTGTAGTGGGGGAACTCGTAACAGCAATAGCGCTTGGCGCCCATCGCCTTCTCGAGCCAGGGGATGGCCTCGTCGAGGCGCCCGAGGTCGATCAAATAGACGCCGATGTCGTTATAGGGGTTGCCGAAATCGGGATCCAGCGGGATCGCCTTCTTGCACTCGGCGATTGCCGCCTCGGTCCGGCCGATGTGGCTGAACGACCAGCCGAGGAAGGTGTGGGCCTCGGCCGTCGGCTGGATTTCGATCGAGCGTTCATAGAGGTCGACCGCGTCCTCATAGGCGCCCATCAGATGCAGCGCATAGGCCTGGCGCCACAGCGCGACGGCCTTCTCGAGCGGCCCCGCGGCCGCGCCTTCGGGGGGCTCGGCCCACGCCGGCGACCCGGCGTCCGCCGCGGCCACGATGAGGACGATAAAGGCGATGACGAGACGCTTCATCGGCGACGCCTCCCGCGCGACCCGGACAGCATAGCGCAACCGGTGACGTGATACCAAGGGCCAGGAAAGAAGACCGCCGGAGCGGGGCTTAGATTCCGGGAAGGCACGAAAGGGATCGGTGCCAGCCGGGCGGTTCTATTGGGGAAGCACCGCGCGCCCGGCCCGGCGTGCGCCGGGCAACGGGATCGGCGGCGAACCTCCCGGCTGACTATCATGGAGTCTGCCATGGCGTCCGGTACCGATCATTGATCTGGATCAATCGCTGGAACGCCGCGCCGCGGCGTCAATCGGGACGGGCGCCCAGGAAGATCAACACCCACACCCGATAGGGCCACAAAAGCCCTTCGATGAAGGCGTCCATGACGAACGCCATCGCGTCGGGCACCGGCCAACGGTCCCAGGCGTAGAATCCGCCATAGATCCAGGCGATGGCGACATAGGCCGCCAGCACGTAAATCCATGCCCGTGGCAAGGCTCTATCCTCCGCGGTTTCCTAAGGTGCGGCTACCAGGAAGCCGAGGATAGCCGCCGATCGCCCCGGTGCATAGGCAAAATGGCCGGGCGGTCTCGAGGTCAACCACCGATGCTTAAACATCCTGTCGCCAACGGTGGAAGCAATCCGTTCATTTCGCTTCAAATCCCGGTGGATAGCCCGGTGATCGAATGGCTCGGCGCGACGGACGGCGGATAACGGCATGACAAAAATGGTTGAAAAAAATTTCGCGTGGTGCAAACTTCCGGCGGCGCGACCACGGAGACGAAAGAGAGGTGGTCCATGGCCGTTACTTTCAGGAAAGGGATCTTTAGGCTCATTGTCATCATCGGCGTCGCGATTGCCGCGGTCGTGGCGGTGAACCTATTGATCGAGTACTTGTAAGTCAGGCGCCTTGGCGCCGGTCGATCATCCGCCAAGATTGGCGCCGCGGGAACCGGGCAAGCCCGACGCCAAAAGGGGAGTTTACGTGCTTAGAAATTTGTGGAGAAATGTTGTCGCCGTGGTGATTTCCGTCACCCTCGTGGGTGGTTTTCTGCTCTGGGTTCTGTGACATCGGCGCCCGAATGCCGCGGGCCCGGTCCAATCGCGCGGGCGCGGCAGGCGGCGCCTGCCCTTCCGATCCCATGTTTGGCAATATCCGCGCTCCAACCGCTTGAAACAGGGAGGCGAAGATGAGCGCCCTTGCCATCTGGGTCACCTTCAAGGTCGCGCCCGAACGGTTCGACCGCTTTCACGCCGCCGCTCTCGAAGACGCCCGCTGTTCGGTGCGCGACGAGCCGGGATGCCGGCGGTTCGATGTCCTGATCCCGAAGGACCGGGAGGGGAGCCTGACGTTCTACGAAGTCTACGACGACGCCGACGCCCTTGCGGCCCACAGGCAAACGCCCCATTACGCCGCCTTCGCGGCGGCCGCCGAGGAGGCCGGAGTGGAGCGGACCATCACGCCCTTCATCCTCAGCAACGCGACGGAGGCCTGAGCGCCGGCCAGCGGTCGGGGGCGAAGGTGTTCCGGCAACCGGGACCGTTCCGGGCGGCGGGCCTGCCCTTCGCCCTGCGGCCCATAGCCTTCGGGCGACGGGCCGTACGACTTCGCCCTGCGGCCCATAGCCTTCGGGCGACGGGTCGGGAGGCGGGCGCGCCGATCCAAGCGGTTATTGGCCGCGCTCCTTGACGGCGCGGAAAAGCCGTTGGGTGAGCTCCGCCATTTGTATCTCGGGCCAGCCCTCGCCGCCACGCTCACCGGCGACATCGCCGGCGATGAGCGTAGCGGCCGCCTCGACGCATGCGGCCAAGAGAACCGTTTCTTCATCCATGGTTCGAACTCCTTATCGTTTAGGTTCACTGCCCGGATCATACCAAAGGTCCTTGATCATGACCCATAGAGACGGCGAACCGGAGCACCGGAACGCCGGCCGCCGGCGCCAAGCGGTCGGATTCCACGGTCCGATCCCAAGCCTTGTTGCGGCGCCGGGAATCATCACCGTATAGAACGAAGAAAAACCCTATATTACCCAAGTAGGACCCTTCACTCCGGTTCCTTCTTACTCTTTCCTCGTGTGTTCTTACCAGGATAAACATGGAAAAACTTTTCCAGCATTGACATCAGTTCCAATTTAGTGCTGGATTACCCCAGTTTGTAGCAAATTAGACTTTAGCTGACAGTGTTTTGACTTTGGCAGCACCGGAACGGTGGGACAACAAGAGATCGGAGCCGTTTTCAGTCGTCTGATTTGAGCTTTCACGCCGGGCACCGGATACAACGGATGAGACAAAAATGCCTGGCGCGAGAAACGGGGAGAGACAGTCATGTCATCGGATGCACCGTCCGAACACCGCGAGCCCGTGAAACGCCGAATACCGGGAACCCGGACCGCGGATAGCTTCTTTAGCGGCAAGGAGCCGGGCAAGACATCACACCGGGCGAACAAAACTGGCGGTAAATCCTGGGAGGCCGCCCAACGCGATCTGGATCGGCTTCGCGGCGCCTTCCGGCCGCCGGAACCCGCCTCTCTCAAGGAGCGCCTGCGCACTGTGTTGCATCCGCCCTATATCCCGATCACTTTCGTGCTGCTTGCCGCTCTCAGCTTCACCCTTGTCTTGTCCTACGCCGAGAGTTGGGGCCGTGGCCAAAGCCGGACAGTCCACTCGCAACCGGCGCCGGGAGCGGCGGACCGGAGCGGCGTCACCGGCGAGACCCTGGCGCGCCAAAACGGCGCCACCCCGCGGATCGAGCCGGCGGCGTTCAAAATGGACGGGACCTTGTACCATGTCCTGACCGGGTACCATGTCCTGACCGGACCGTTTGCCAGCCGGTCGCTGGCCGAGAAGACCTGCGCCGAATTCATGGCGGCGAAGCAGGACTGCCTGGTCGTCAAGCGTTAACCCACTCCCACCGGATCATCGGCGGCTTGCCTGGGCGAAGCCTCGCTCCCGCCTCCCGACCCGTCGCCCGACCTTCCTCCGCCCGCCGAAGCGGGCTTCGCGAAGGCGGGAGGCTATGGGCCGCGGGGCGAAGTCGTACCTGCCTGCGCGAAGCCGATGCTTCGCTTCGGCGAAGGCAGGCGGAGGGCAGGTCGGCGGAGCCTGGCCGCGCAGGCGGGAAGGGTCAAGCCGATCGGATAACGGGTCAGGCGGGCATGGGGATTTCGTTGACCTTCATCGGCACGTCGTAGCCGCGCTGGACGGCCGGGCGCCCGGCCAAGGCGACATACCATCGCCTGACATTCGGATAGTCGTTGAGGTCGATGGTCTGCCAATCGTGGCGCGAGACCCAAGGCCATATGGCGATGTCGGCGATGGTATATTCATCGGCGACGAACTCGTGGTCGGCCAGGCGGGCGTCGAGCACCCCATAAAGGCGGCGCGCCTCCTTGAGGAAACGTTCCTCGGCGTAAGGCGCCTTGCCGGGGTTGTACTTGACGAAATGGTGCACCTGGCCGAACAACGGCCCGACGCCGCCCATCTGCCACATCAGCCACTCCATGGCCTTCAGGCGGCGCATTTCGTCCTTCGGCATCAGTCGCCCGGTCTTCTCGGCGAGGTAGAGCAGGATGGCGCCGGACTCCATCATCCGGACGCCGGTTTCGCCGTCGATGATCGCCGGGATCTTGTTGTTGGGACTGATGCGCAAGAAGTCGGGGGCGAACTGTTCGCCCTCCCTGATATCGACGGCGTGGGCCTCGTAGGCCAGTCCCAGTTCCTCGAGCATGATGGAAACCTTGCGCCCGTTGGGCGTGGTCCAGGTGTAAAGATCGATCATGGCGTTCGGCAATCTCCCGCTTGGTATTCGTCGGCCGGTCCCGCGCCCATGGCGTCCGCCGCGCGCCTTCCGGTCTTCCGTTTAAGGCCCGCCCCGTGCATCGAAAATCCCGGCGGGCAAAGGCGCCGGCGGCGGCACACCCGAAGTTGATCCAGGTTACAGAGTAGCGCATAGTTCGCCTCTCACCGCAGCCAAAGTTCGCCATGGAAATTGGCGCATGCGCCGTCGACCCGCCGCCAAGAACGGCAGTCCCCTGGCGGCGGCGGAAACCGGAGGAAAGGCCCATGATCACTTATGGAATAAGGAAAATGATGGCCGACGCCAACGCCGCCATCGATACCATCACCGCGGCCGAGGCGGTGGCGCTGGCCGGCGACGGGGACACGGTATTCGTCGATGTCAGGGAAACCGTCGAACGCCAACAGACGGGGTCGATCGCGGGCGCCGTCCATGCGCCCAGGGGCTTCCTCGAGCTCATCGCCGACCCGGAAGGTCCGATGCACAATGACGCCTTGGTCAGCGGCAAGCGGCTCGTCCTGTTCTGCGCGTCGGGCGGTCGTTCGGCGCTGGCGGCGAAAACCCTGAAGGATATGGGGATCGCTAACGTGGCCAATCTGGCCGGCGGCTTTCCGGCCTGGGTCCAGGCGGGCGGACCGACCCAGGAGTGATACCAAAGGTCCTTGATAATGACCCCTAGAGATCGGGCAGGCGATCCGCCGGGTAGGAGGGAAGCCGCCGGCGATGCACCGCATCGTCAAGGTTTTCCGACGCCCTCCGGCGGTTCGCATGCCCGACCGGAACGGCGGCTTCCCAAGGCTTTCGGACGGCGTCGCGCATGGCTCACGATGCTCCAGCATCGCCACGCCACGCGCTCCTAGCCGAAAACCTTGGGAAGCCGTCTCTAGGGGTCATTATCAAGGACCTTTGGTATAGGACCCCAGGCCGCCGGGGCGTGCCTCAGTCGCCGGTTACCGGCGCGTCGAGGACGGCGATGCCGTCGCCATCGGCGTAAAGATATTCGCCGGGAGCAAAATCGACGCCGGCGAAGCGCACGGGAATATCGACCTCGCCGCGGCCTTTCTTCAGCGGTGGGCGGGGATTGATGCCGAGCGCCTTGATGCCGACATCCTTCTCGGCGATCTCGTGGGCGTCGCGGATGCAGCCGTTGAAAACGACGCCTTCCCAATGGCTGGTCGCCGCCAGCCCGGCGACGTCACCGCCCATGAGGGCATGGCGTCTCGAGCCGCCGCCGTCGACGACGAGGACCTTGCCGGCGCCATCCGTTTCCAGCACCTCCCTGACCTTGGTGTTGTCCTCGAACGTGCTGACGGTGACGATGGTTCCCTGAAAGACGACGCGACCGCCGTAATCGTTGAACAGCGGCTCGCAAATGCGGACCGTATCCCGGCGCACATCGCAAACGTCGGCGGGCCTAAGTTTCTTCGGGGTATCTGCCATGGTCCTCACACCTAAACATGGTCCTCACACCTAAAAAAGGCACCGGGGTCTTAACCGATGCCTGTTTTCGTACAGGTTTTTGCAACGCTACCATAACCGGGCGCCGGCGGCCAGGGCGGGCGCCAAGGCTTGGGCGAAAAGATAACGGTGAATACCGCTTCAGATGACCGCGAGGACGACCCAGTAGGGCCAGGAGAGAGAGCGCCACACGAGCGACCACATGGTGCCGCCGATATAGGTGTATTCGCCCGCGTTCGAAACGACGTAAAGCAGGCCGTACATCCAGGCGCCGATGAAATAAGCGATAGCAACCCCTACGCGTCCTTTTTTCAACATCGACATTTACGCACCCCGTTCGATCAGATGCATCGGGACATGCGACTCTAGCCCAATGTCCTTGTTATCGCCAGTCCCAAGGGGCGGGAGCGACTTTCGCTCCCGCCCCTTGGCTTGGTTGGACGCTCCCGATTCAACGCCGGTAGATCTGCACCAGATCGTGGGACAAGTCCTTGATCGCTCCCTCGTCCAGTTCGCCGAGGATTTCAACGTGAATCTCGGACGTGCTCGGCTCCTTCATCGGCTCGGTGATGAAGACGTAGACGAATTGCGGTATCTTGAACTTGAACTTGCCGTTGACCTTAAGGCCGAGCTTTTCCATCGCGTTGCAATTGGCGATGGCGATCGGCATGATCCGGCGATCTTTCAGCAGCGTCAGATCGTTGATCGCGGCCGGGAAATAGTTGTAATCCGGTATCACCGGCGGCGTGCCCTGGAAGCACTGGGCATGGCCGTCTTCCGCCGTCTGGTTGCTGACGACACCAGCGTCGTTATAGATGGGCTGAGGTAGGGGCCCGACGATCGCGTCGGGCGCACCATTTTCGATCTCGTAACGGTAGGTTTTGTAGCGCGTCGGCGGCCAGTCCGCCGCGCCCGTGACGCCGTCCCAATCGAGGGGCTTGCAGGTCGGGTTGGTGCTGGGATTGCAACCGTGATTGATCCTGAAATAATTCATGTAATCCCAGATCCCGTCGCCGATGCGTTCATTACCGGCGACGGCGCCATCGGTCGCGCAGTTGTTGGCGTTAATGCACTTGTCCCTGGGGAAACCCATGGCCGTGTCCACGACCTGATCGACGACGAAGTTATCGGCGGTGTTGTTTACCGGGTCCAAGGCGATCCACTCGTCGACGGTCAGTCCGCCGGCGTTGAGGTTGTCACCCGCGACTTCGTCGTATTCGCAGGTGGTCTTGCCTTTATCCTTCGGTATGCCGCCCTGGGTGACGTTTCCCGCCGGCACGAATATATCAAGCGTCCGCCACGGGATTTGATCCGAGGTCTTCGCTTGGGTCGTGAAGTAGTCGAACCGGGCGTTGATGCCGGTGCGGACCATCTGCAGGGTGACGCCGGTCTTGGTTTCCGCCACATTAAGACTGACGCAGGTGCCCGTCGTCGAGGCCAGCGAGTCCTTGACGAAACCGGCGCCGCAGGGCGAGCCTTCGGTGCCGGTGGGGCAGAGAAGCCCGAAATTGCCCGGCTCATACTGCGTCCCGATCTGGTGGAACATTTCCATCTGCATTCCCTCAAGCACGGCGAGGTCGACATTCAGTTCCAAGTCCGCATTGAGGAGGGGCTCCGTCGGATTGCACATGAACATTGGCGGGATTCGGCAGATCACCTGATCGTTGCCGGCGACGGCGCTCGCCACCGTGGAAATGGTGCTCGGGCCGCTGCCCAGGGTGACGATCTGGATCAGCGCATTGGTCACCGCCCGGGCGCCGACATGGACTTCCATGAAGCGGGCCTCGTCATCCTTCGTCGTCACGTCCGATGGCAGGATCGGATCGCCATCGTCGGCCGGCAGGGTCTTGAGGAAACGGACGCAGGGCGGGACCGGCGGGAAGGCGCAATCCGTCGTCACGACGATCGCGACCTCCTTGCCGCCGCCATCGGCGGCGAAGGTCTGGATATTGGT
>JADFJG010000121.1 GCA_022566265.1 Pseudomonadota bacterium
CTAGGTCGTGGACTCATAAACGCAGCAAGTCTCTGAAATCATACGGTTTTTGGCCGACTTACCGGATGGGGCATTTTGGGGCAAGCTATTGATCCAACAATGTTTTTACCGTTTATGAGTACAGACCCTAGCCAGGACGCAAAATAATCCCGGTCAAATGGTTCCTATCTACCGAGAACCGCTCTAGACGCCGCCCTTTTGCGAATGAACGGCCGGACCCTATGGTGGGTGGGCGATTGCCGCTTAGCGGAAGGCATGTCATATCTGGTCCCCACCGCCGCGCGGCATCGCCCGCCGCCGATATCGAAGGATTGTCGGCCATGACATCGCCCGCCAAGGTCACCGTAATCGGCGCCGGCATCGTCGGCATCGTCAGCGCCAATTTTCTTCAGCGCGACGGCCACGCCGTTACGGTGGTGGATCCCCGCCCGCCCGGCGAGGGCTGCTCGCGGGGGAACGCCGGCAATATCAGCCCGGGTTCGTGCCTGCCGATCGCCCTGCCCGGCATCCTTGCCAACGTCCCGGCCTGGCTTTTCGATCCTTTGGGGCCGTTGCGCCTTCGCCTCGGCTATCTGCCCCGGGCCTTGCCGTGGTTCGCGCGCTTCGCCAGGGCGGCGACGCGTGATCGGGCGCAAGCGACGGCGTACGCGCTTCGCGCCTTGCATGTGCGAACGCTCGATCTTTACGAATCCCTGATCAGCGAGGCCGGGGCGCCCGAGCTGATTACCCGCCCCGGTCAGCTCCATGTCTATGAAACCGAGGAGGCCTTCGCCGGCGCGCTCCTCGGCAGGGAAATTCTCCATGAGTGCGGCGTCGAGATGGAAGAACTCGATGGGCCCGCGATCCGCGAACTCGAGCCCTCGCTGGCGCCGATATTCGCGCGCGCCGTCTTCTTTCCCGGCCATGGCTTTTGCCTCAGCCCGTTGCGCCTGGTCCAGACTCTCGCCGAGAAATTCGTGCGTTCCGGGGGGACCATACTTCGCCGGACCGTGACCGGCTTCGAGATCGGACCCGAGGGGCCGGAGCGGCTCCATACCGATGCCGGCGATCTCGATGTCGATACCCTGGTCATCGCCGCCGGCGCCTGGTCGGGAAAGCTGACCGCCGGGCTTGGCGACAAGGTGCCGCTGGAGGCGGAGCGCGGCTATCACCTGGAGCTTCCCGATCCCGGGACCGTGCCGAGCCGTTCCATTTCCTGGGGCGAGCGCAAATTCACCGCGACGCCGATGGAGATGGGGCTGCGGTTTGCCGGTACCGCCGAGTTCGCCGGGCTCGACGCGCCGCCTGACTATCGCCGGGCGCGGATATTGCTCACCCACGCCAATCGCATGTTCCCGGGTCTGAATGGAGAGGGCGGGCGCGTGTGGATGGGCGCGCGACCGACCTTTCCCGATTCGCGCCCGGTGATCGGCCCCTCGACGCGGCATGGCAACGTCTTTTACGCCTTTGGCCACGCCCACACCGGCCTGACGGCGGCGCCGATGACCGGCAAGCTGATCGCCGCCCTCGTCGCCGGCCGCGCGCCGGAGATCGATCTGTCGCCGTTCAGGGTCGACCGGTTTTAGAGCACAGGCATTGCCACGGGGCGGCGGCCTTCAGCCGGTGATGCCAAGCTCGCTGAAGGGCAGGAAATCGACGAGGTCGCCACGGCTGAGCGCGGTGAGGTCCTCGGGCAGCTCGATCAGGCCGTCGGATCGGCTGAGCGAAGTGAGGATTCCCGACCCCTCGCGGGGGAATCTGCGCGCCCAGCGCTGGCCGTCCTCGCCGGTTATCAGGCTGGCGCGCAGCCATTCGCGCCGGTCCGGCTTCTTCTTCATATCGAAATCCACCGGCACGCGGTACATCACCGGTTCGGGCCACTTCCCTCCCGCCAGCACGGTCATCATCGGGCGGGCGAAGCGCATCAGGCAAAGGGCCGCGGCCACCGGATTGCCGGGCAGGCCGACGAAGACCGCCCGGCCGACCTGGCCGAAGGCGAGGGGCCGGCCGGGTTTGATCGCCAGCTGCCAGAAATGGACGGAGCCAAGGGCGCGCAATACGGTGATGACGTGGTCCTCCTCGCCCCTGGAGACGCCGCCCGAGGTGATCACCACGTGGTGATCCGCCGCCGCTTCGGCGATGGCGCCGCGAACGGCGGTCTCGGTGTCGGGCAGGATGCCGAGATCGCTTAGCTCGCATCCCATGTTTCTCAGCATGGCGGCGAGCATATAGCGATTGGAATCGTAGATACCGCCCTCGGGCAGGGGTTGCCCCGGCTCGCGCAGCTCATCGCCGGTCGAGAACAAGGCGGCGCGGAGACGTTCGCCGACGGTAAGCGATGCCTGGCCGAGCGACGCCGCGACGCCGATGTCCTGCGGCCTCAGACGCCGCCCTGGCTCGAGCACGCGCTCGCCCTTTCGGATGTCCTCGCCCGCCTTGCGGTAGTTCGCCCCGCGCGCGATGCCCGGCGGGATCACCACCCGATCGCCTTCGAGCGCGACATCTTCCTCCATGACCACCGTGTCGGCGCCCTCCGGCACGACGGCGCCGGTGAAAATCCTGACGGCGCCGCCCGGTTCCAGGGCCTTCGCCGCGGGGTGGCCGGCGGCGGCGCGGGCGGTGACGGGGAGGCGGGTTTCACCCTTGGCCGCGAGATCGTCGAAGGCGAAGGCGTAACCATCGATGGCGGAATTGTCGAACCCCGGTACGTCGCGGTCGCTGACCACCCCAACGGCGAGAAACCGGCCGTGGGCTTCCGATAGCGCGACCTCTTCGGTGCCGACCACCGGGCGCACCCGCTCTTCCAGCAGCTTGAGGGCGTCCTCGGCCTTGATCCTTTTTTCCCCGAGGGCGAAGCAGTCATCCCTGAGCGTGGTCATTCCCGCGCGCCTATTCGGCAGTGGGTCAGGATGAACTCGGCGATCGCCTCGGCGTCGTCGAGCGCCAGGACCGGAACCTTGGCATCGGCAATGGGCCCGTCGGAAGCGATGGCGACGATCTTGGGGTCGTCGGGCGCCATCAGGGGCTTGGCGTTGGCCGCCCGGTAGACCTCGATCTTGTGGTGACCGAGTTTCTTGAATCCTTCGATGAGGACCAGATCCACCTCCGCCATGTGGTTCAGGAGTTCACCAAGGTCCGGCTCCGGCTCTTCCCTGAGCTCATGGATGAGCGCCCATCTTCTTGGCGAAGCGACCACGACCTCGGTGGCGCCGGCGGCGCGGTGACGGTGGCTGTCCTTGCCCGGCTGATCGATGTCGAAACCGGGATCGGCATGCTTGACGGTCGAAATCCTAAGCCCCCGGCCCGTCAGCAAGGAGACCAGACGCACCATCAGCGTCGTCTTGCCGCTGTTCTTCCATCCTGCCAAGCCGAACACCTTCATCGCGCTTCGCGTCCCTTGGTATTACGCTTACGACCCGCCCTTGGCGCGGAAGTTGGGAATGAAGAGCACCTGACCCTTGACGGTAAAATTGCCGATGGCGCGTTGGCCCTCGGGCGAGGTGATCCAGCCGATAAGCGCGCGCCCCTCCTTGACCTTGACATGGGGGTGTTTCGCCGGGTTCACAAGCATGATGCCGTATTGGTTGAACAGGGGCGGATCGCCCTGGACCAGTATCTCGAGGTTCCGGCGGTTGCGGAAGGCGAGCCATGTCCCCCGGTCGGTAAGCGTGTAGGCGTTCATGCCGGCGGCGATATTGAGCGTCGCGCCCATGCCCGACCCCGCCTCGCGGTACCAGGGATTGGACCTTCCCCCGGGCTCGATACCGGCCGCCCGCCACAGCCGGAGCTCGGCCTTATGGGTGCCGCTGTCGTCCCCGCGCGAGACGAAGACGGCGCCCGACTTTTTTATCATCTGGAGCGCCCTGATGGCGTCATCGCCGCCGCCGACCTTCGCCGGGTCTTCCCTGGGCCCGACGATGACGAAATCGTTGTACATGACCTCGCGGCGCTCGATGCCGTGGCCGTCGGCGATGAACTTCAGCTCCGACGCCCTGTCGTGCACCATCAACACGTCGGCATCGCCGTTCCTAGCGGCCCGAAGGGCCTGGCCGGTGCCGACGGCGACGACATGCACCTTTATCCCGGTCTTGGATTCGAAAATCGGGAAAAGATAGGAAAGCAGGCCCGAATTGTCCGTCGTCGTGGTGGCGACGAGTCGGATCGATCGTTCGGCGGCTGTGCCCGGCGACGCAAGCGCCGCGGCCAACAGGACGGAGACGGCCATACGTCGCAAATACCCAATGGTCCCCAACACCCGATTCCTCTCCAACCAATATGTACGATTGTTGTGTTCCTCCTTTGACCGAATTTAAACTGCATCTTGGCGCGAGGCCAGACGCAAGTTGAAGGTTCAGTTGGCTTTCTCCGCCTTGAACCCGCCGGGGGAACGAAAGAACCAAAGGGGTTGAGTCTTGATCCCTTCCTTCGAGATCACGAACCTCCACCACGATAATTCGGCATAAACAGCTGCTGGCCGTTAATGGTGAAGGCGCCGATGGCGCGCTGGCCCTCGGGCGAGGTGATCCACTCTATCAGTGCACGCCCCTCGGCCACTTTCACATGGGGGTGCCTGGCGGGATTGACGAGCATGATGCCGTATTGGTTGAACAGCAGTGGGTTGCCCTCTACCAGCACCGACAGGCTCCGGCGGTTGCGGAAGCTCAGCCACGTTCCCCGGTCGGTAAGCGTATAAGCGTTCATGCCGGCGGCGATATTCAGCGTCGCGCCCATGCCCGACCCCGCCTCGCGGTACCAGGGATTGGACCTTCCCTCGGGCTCGATGCCGGCCGCCCGCCACAGCCGGCGCTCGGCCTTATGGGTGCCGCTGTCGTCCCCGCGCGAGACGAAGGCGGCGCCCGACTTTTTTATCATCTGGAGCGCCCTGATGACGTCCTTGTTGCCGCCGATCTTCGCCGGGTCTTCCCGGGGTCCGACGATGACGAAATCGTTGTACATGACCTCGCGGCGATCGATGCCGTGGCCGTCGGCGATGAACTTCAACTCCGACGCCTTGTCGTGCACCATCAACACGTCGGCATCGCCGTTCCGAGCGGCCCGAAGGGCCTGGCCGGTGCCGACGGCGACGACATGCACCCTGATCCCGGTCTTGGATTCGAAAATCGGCAACAGGTAGGAAAACAGGCCGGAGTTTTCGGTCGAGGTGGTCGACAGCATCCGCACCGACCTTTCCTGGGCCGTGCCCGGCGAGACGAGCGTCGCGGTCAACAGCAGCGCGGCTAGGCCGGTGCGAAGGAGGGAAGCGAGGGTCATGGCTTAAGCTCCTTGTATCCAGTGTCCATAGGGGTAGTCATGGCAGAAGCTCGCCGTTCAGGAAGGCTTCCGCCTGGGGGGTGCGGGGGTGCTCGAAGAATTCCCCCGCCTCCGCCCGTTCGATGAGGCGTCCTTGATGCATGAAGATGATGTCGTCGGCGAGGCGCCTGGCCTGGCCGAGATCGTGGGTGGTCATGATGATCTTGGTGCCGGCCTGGTGAATGGCGTTGATCATGTTCTCCACCTCCCGGGTGGCGGCGGGATCGAGGCTGGCGGTGGGCTCGTCGAGGAACAGCACCTCCGGCTCCATCACCCAGGCGCGGCCGAGCGCCAGCTTCTGCTGCTCGCCGGCGGACAAGACCCGCGCCGGCCGGGAGCGCATGGCGAAAAGACCGGCCCGTTTGAGCGCCGCCGCCGTCTTGGCGCGCCGAAGCTCGCGCGGCACCTTGCGCAGGCTGAGCACGTAATCGAGATTAGCCCCGACGGAGCGGCGCAAGGTCATCGGGCGCTGGAACACCATGGCCTGATGCAGACTTGCCCTATTGCCGTCGCCGGGTCCTTCCCAGCGGATGGCGCCCGATGTCGGCTGCAAGAGCCCGTGGCTGAGGCGGAGGATGAGGCTCTTGCCGGCGCCGTTCGGGCCGAGGATGATGGTGCGGGTTCCGGGATCGAGGGTGACGGAGAACTCATCGACCAGCCGCGCGCCCTTGGCGACGTAGGAGACCTTGTCGAACACGAGGGGAAGGATTTGCCCATGGGTCGGCATCGCAACCTCTCCTCTCAGCTCTCTGCCCTGTACGCCACGTCCCTGATGGCGTAGGCCGAGGCATTGATGCCGAGCGCGATGATGAGCAGGATGATCCCCAGCGCCAGGGCGATCTCCAGATTTCCCTTGCTGGTCTCGAGCGTGATCGAGGTGGTCATCACCCGGGTCAGATGATCGATGTTGCCGCCGACGATCATCACCGCCCCGACCTCGGCGCTGGCCCGGCCGAAGCCCGCCAGGACCCCGGTCAGCAGGCTGAAGCGGCCGTCCCACAGCAATGTCCGGACGGCGCGCCCCGGTCCGACGCCGAAGGAGGTGAGCTGCTCGCCGTATTCCTGCCACAGATCCTCCACCGTCTGGCGCGTCAGCGCGGCGACGATCGGGCCGATGAGGATC
Source organism: Pseudomonadota bacterium (assembly GCA_022566265.1). Taxonomy (GTDB): domain Bacteria; phylum Pseudomonadota; class Alphaproteobacteria; order SMXQ01; family SMXQ01; genus JACZQV01. The sequence continues at coordinate 6,413 of JADFJG010000121.1, forward strand.
GCCTGGGCGATGATCATGGCGGTCGGCGTGTAGAGCAGGTTGAAGACGCCGAAGGGTCCGGCGCGGGACAACAGGAGATAGACGATCAGACCGACGACCACCGGCGGCAGCCCCATCAGGGCGTTGATCAGGACGACAAGAACGGGCCGGCCGGGAAACCGGAAGAGCGCCACCGCGGCGCCGACGGGCAGACCGATAACGGTGGCGATGAAGACCGCGGTCAGGCTCACGCGCAAGGACAAGCCGATGATCTCGACCAGATCGGGATCGAAATCGGCGATCAGCACCATCGCCTTGCCGAGCGCGCGCCAAATCTCACTCATGCTTTCGTGGCAGGCCTATGGGCGAAGCGAGAGCACCGCCGACAGGCTCGCGCGCAAGGACAACGCCACGAATTCGAACAGAACGGGACCGCGCACCGCGATCAGGTGTCAAACCGGCAGCGAAGGCGTTGACAATATCGCTCAACGGGCGGGCCTTTCGGTCGTAAAGACGAAAATCCCGCTAAATAAACCACGATCTATGAGGGGACGCGATATGGTATCTCATGCATATCCAAGCCGATATATTCAGCTGAACATATCGCCCTGGAAGTACTCACACTGATTCCTCTCATCGCCATTATTCGTTTGTTGTCATAGCCGACGATATGAGCTTCATTTTTTGAACGTGCGCTCAACTATTAGCTTTTTGAATTCGTGCATTTCGTCTGCTATTGCTTCCGTGGCGTGAGCTTCCATTTGCCGATATAATTTGAGAACCTCTCGTCCAGTACCGGTAAGCCGAGCGCCGCCGCCCCGGGGACCGCCTTTGATGGTTTCAACCAACGGCCCACGAAAGCAGGCATTCAAAGACTTAGTGAGCATCCAGGCTCGCCGATAGCTCATGCGCAACTGGCGCGCCGCGCCGGCGATCGAGCCAAATTCGGCGATAGCCTCAAGGAGATTGGCTTTTCCGGGACCGATCGCGTTAACATTTGCTACATGTATGCGAATGAACGACTCTCGACGATGTCTCATCGTGCCAATCTACCTTGAGTAAAGCACCCACTTCATGACTCCTCTGACGACGCCAAGCCTGACGACTCTGACTAGCCTGATCTGAGTGGTTCACCTTTTATGAGGGAGTCTGGCGTGGTTGCCAGCCCCCAAGTGGTGGCCGGGGTACAGCGTAGTTCGGCACATTGGCGTCTGGCAAGATCACCGCCGTGGCCGTCGGCGGTGAACTTCGGCTCCGACGCCTTGTCGTGCACCGTCAACACATCGGCATCGCCGTTGAGGGCGCCGCGAAGGAGAGAAGCGAGGGTCATGGTCCAATCTCCCGGTTTCCAGTGTCCATGAGCGTCGTCATGGCAGAAGCTCGCCGTTGAGGAAGGCTTCCGCGTGAGGGGTGCGGGGGCGCTCGAAGAATTCCTCGGCCCCCGCCCGTTCGATGAGGCGTCCTTGATGCATGAAGATGATGTCGTCGGCGAGGCGCCTGGCCTGGCCGAGATCGTGGGTGGTCATGATGATCTTGGTGCCGGCCTGGTGAATGGCGTTGATCATGTTCTCTACCTCCCGGGTGGCGGCGGGATCGAGGCTGGCGGTGGGCTCGTCGAGGAACAGCACCTCCGGCTCCATCACCCAGGCGCGGCCGAGCGCCAGCTTCTGCTGCTCGCCGGCGGACAAGACCCGCGCCGGCCGGGAGCGCATGGCGAAAAGACCGGCCCGTTTGAGCGCCGCCGCCGTCTTGGCGCGCCGCAGCTCGCGCGGCACCTTGCGCAGGCTGAGCACGTAATCGAGATTAGCCCCGACGGAGCGGCGCAAGGTCATCGGGCGCTGGAACACCATGGCCTGGTGCAGCGCCGCCCGATTGCCGCCGCCGGGTCCTTCCCAGCGGATGGCGCCCGATGTCGGCTGCAAGAGCCCGTGGCTGAGGCGGAGGATGAGGCTCTTGCCGGCGCCGTTCGGGCCGAGGATGATGGTGCGGGTTCCGGGGTCGAGGGTGACGGAGAACTCATCGACCAGCCGCGCGCCCTTGGCGACGTAGGAAACCTTGTCGAACACGAGGGGAAGGATTTGCCCATGGGTCGGCATCTCAACCTCTCCTCTCAGCTCTCTGCCCTGTACGCCACGTCCCTGATGGCGTAGGCCGAGGCATTGATGCCGAGCGCGATGATGAGCAGGATGATCCCCAGCGCCAGGGCGATCTCCAGATTGCCCTTGCTGGTCTCGAGCGCGATCGAGGTGGTCATCACCCGGGTCAGATGATCGATGTTGCCGCCGACGATCATCACCGCCCCGACCTCGGCGCTGGCCCGGCCGAAGCCCGCCAGGACCCCGGTCAGCAGGCTGAAGCGGCCGTCCCACAGCAAAGTCCGGACGGCGCGCCCCGGTCCGACGCCGAAGGAGGTGAGCTGCTCGCCGTATTCCTGCCACAGATCCTCCACCGTCTGACGCGTCAGCGCGGCGACGATCGGGCCGATGAGGATCGCCTGGGCGATGATCATGGCGGTCGGCGTATAGAGCAGGTTGAAGACGCCGAAGGGTCCGGCGCGGGACAACAGGAGATAGACGATCAGACCGACGACCACCGGCGGCAGGCCCATCAGGGCGTTGATCAGGACGACAAGAACGGGCCGGCCGGGAAACCGGAAGAGCGCCACCGCGGCGCCGACGGGCAGGCCGACGACGGCGGCGATGAAGACCGCGATCAGGCTCACGCGCAAGGACAAGCCGATGATCTCGACCAGATCGGGATCGAAATCGGCGATCAGCACCATCGCCTTGCCGAGCGCGCTCCAAATCTCACTCATGCTTTCGTGGTCCCTCCCTCAATCCCAGGCGCTCATTTCCAGGCCCCCCATTCCCGGACCCTCGTTCCCTGGTCCCGATCCACCGCGGTGCGTTGGCGTACCTTGCCCCCTGGTTTTATAGCGCCCCCCAGTTTTATAGCGCCGGAGGCGAATCGCCAAGTTTCGCGGCAAGCCGCGCCGCTTCTGCCAAATCCTCGGGGCTATTGGCGTTGAAGAAGGGATCGAAGGGTTCGGTGGCGAATTCGGCCTCCACCAGCCGGTAGCGCGCCGTCCAGATGTCGACCTTGCGCACGCCATCTTGGCGCATCGCCGCGTCGAGGGAGTCCCGAAGGCGCACCGGCCACAGGCCGAAGACCGGATGCGCCCGCCCGCCCGAGGCCGCCCGGGCCATATCGGCGCCATGCTCTTCGATCCGTTCGAGCGAACGGGACACGAATTCCAGGGGGAAGAACGGCGTGTCGGTGGCGAAGGTCGCGATCCAGGGACAATCCGGCCGGTGAGCGCGCGCCCATTCCATGCCGGTAAGGACGCCGGCAAGCGGCCCGGCGGCGCCTTCGATGACATCGCCCGCCACCGGCAGGCCATAGGCGTCAAAACGCGCCGGATCGCCATTGGCGTTGAGCACCATCGTCGCCGTCTGCCCCCGCGCCCGTTCGACGACGTAATCGAGGATCGTGCGCCGGCCGAGCGGCCGAAGGCACTTGTCGCCACCGCCCATGCGCCGCGCCAGGCCGCCGGCCAATAAAACCCCGACGACGCCTTCTCCCCGATCCCCGGTCATGTCTAGCCCGAATATTTCATGAAGGCGCTTCCTCAGGGTGTGTTAAGTGTTTTACTTCAAGGGCTTGGTTCGTTCTTCGAAAAGGGGCGTTTTGTACCCTCGTCCGCTGAACGGTTTTGCGCCGGCCCTGTTTATCCAAATCGGCGCACCAAACCTCAAGCCATAGCGGTGCTATGACTTTCGGCTTCGCACACCGCCTTGGACAAACATCGCTCGCCGCAAATTCCGTTCCCTTCATGAAATATCCGGGCTAGAGATCGGGTTCGGCGCGGGCGGCCTTGCGCTGATGGCGGGCCGATTCCTCGCCGACGTCCTTCGGGTCGGCGTCGTAGATGATCCTCTCCTCCCCCGCCAGGGCGACGAAGCGCTTGCCCCTGGCCCGGCCGATCAGCGTCAGATTGGCCTCGCGGGCCAGATCGACCCCCCAGGAGGTAAAGCCGGAACGCGAAATCAGGATTGGAATGCGCATCTG
>JADFJG010000122.1 GCA_022566265.1 Pseudomonadota bacterium
GGGTCTCTGGGCGGTGCATAATGCGTCTGCCTGCTTCGCGGGGACGATCTTCGGGGGTTCGTGCTCGGCAAGTTAGCCTAGTGGTCTGCATCATCTAATTTAAGCGGTTTTCTGCGCGATAGGTTGAAGTGGTAGCGGATCGATGATTCGATGGCCTCCTGTTTCAACCAACGCGGTGGTGCATGATGTCACGGAAGAAGTATGTGGTCGAGCTCTCGGGCGATGAGCGTGAACACCTCAAGTCAGTGATTTCCAAGGGCAAGGCAGCGGCCAAAACGATCTTGAAGGCGCGCATTCTTCTCAAGGCCGACCAAGGCCCGTTGGGTGAAGGTTGGACGGATGATCGTATCTGCCAAGCCTTGGATACCAACGAAAGCATGACCACCCGCGTGCGCCGCCAGTTGGTGGAGGAGGGGATGACGGCGGTGCTCAGCCGCAAGAAGCGCGCGACCCCGCCGATTCAGCCGATCTTCGACGGCGAGGCCCAGGCGCGGCTGACCGCGCTGGCCTGCTCGGAGCCGCCACCCGGGCACGCCCGCTGGAGCATCCGCCTGCTGGCCGACAAGGTGGTGGAGTTGAAGATCGTCGAACAGGTCCACTTCAACACGGTTGGACGGGCGCTTAAAAAAACCATCTCAAACCGCATCTGAGCAAATACTGGGTCATTCCGCCCAAATCGAACGCGGCCTTCGTCGCCGCGATGGAAGATGTTCTGGCCGTCTACACCCGCCCCCATGATGCCAATCGGCCGCTGGTTTGTCTCGACGAGACCTCCAAGCAACTCACCGCCGAAACCCGTGCGCCCCTGCCCATGGCGCCAGGGCGCCCGGCACGCCATGATTACGAATACAAGCGCAATGGCACCGCCAATCTGTTCATGCTGTTCGCGCCGCTGGAAGGCTGGCGTCACGTCACCCTCACCGCGCGGCGCACGGCCATCGATTACGCCCATGTGCTCAAGCTGTTGAGCGATGTCCATTTTCCCCAGGCCGAGGCCATCGTGCTGGTTCAGGACAACCTGAACACCCATGCGCCCTCGTCCCTCTATCAGGCCTTCCCGCCCGCCGAAGCACGACGCATCGCCGGGCGTTTCGAGTGGCACTACACCCCGAAACACGGCAGCTGGCTCAACATGGCGGAAGCCGAGTTGTCCGTCCTGGCCCGGCAATGCCTCGCCCGGCGCATCCCGGATGTCACAACACTCGAGCTGCAACTCGCGGCCTGGCTCAACCGGCGCAACAAACATCATGTCAAAGCCGATTGGCGATTTACAACCAAAGACGCGCGCATCAAACTGAAAAACCTATACCCCGTACTTTAGGTGATTCAGACCACTAGCATTACAGTTGCATGTTCATTTTGATATGGGATTTTTGCGCTGTGGCTTGGTGTGCTCTTCGCCAGACGGACCATGCGATGATTTTGGCCGGTTGGATTCGGCGTTGAACAAGTTTTGTTGTGATGCGGCGAATTTCCTGCACCGACCAGTGGATCAGCGGCCTGGGCCGTTGCGGGTATACCGGTTTATTTTTGGGGGCGGCACGGCGTTGGCGTGATGGCGGATCGCCGCCATCATGGCGAAAGCGAGCATGACGAGCGAGACATGGCGGTGCCAGCCGTGCCAGGAGCGGGTTTCGTTATGGTCGAGCCCGAGTTCGTTTTTGGTCGTCTTGAAAGCGTCCTCGATGGCCCAGCGATGGCCCTCGACCTTGACCAGGGTTTCGATGGGTGTTCCGAGCGGACACCAGGTGGAGAAAAAGGCCATATCCCCATTGGCGATCGTGCGCCGGATCAGCAAACCCCGCGTCCAAAAGCCCACGAGAGATATGTTGTATTCCTCCGCATCGAGATCGGCGAGTTCGAGATAGGCCCAATCGTAGAGCCGCGCGCCTTTGCTGCCATCGCCGGCGGAAAGACGTTGCCATGCAGTCTCGTCAAGGCTCTGCGCGATCTCTTTGGCGGGACCACCGACCGGCTGCGGCTTGGCCCATGAGTGGAAAAGGTGATTGGCGTTGACGCCAAGCACATATCCCTTGCCGGCGCGACGCAGCGTCGTTTCGATGTCGCCGACGCCATAAACACTGTCGGCGGCCACCCAGCCGAACGGGACGCGCTGCGCAATCGCCCGCTCGATCATGCCCCGCGCAATGGCAGGCTTGGTCGCAAAGCCGGTTCCCTCTGGGACATGGGCTTTTGCCATGCGTTCGGGGTCCTCCGTCCAGGCCTTTGGCAGATAAAGCGCCCGGTCGATGAAACAATGGCCATGACGCGAGACATAAGCAGCGAAGACGCCGATCTGGCAATTGGTGATCTTGCCCGCCGATCCCGTATACTGGCGAGAGACACCACACGATGCCTTGCCCTGCTTGAGGAACCCGGTTTCATCAATGACCAGAACCGCATCCTCGTCGGCCAGCGTCTCAAGCGCGTAGTCGCGCACGATGTCGCGCAACCCATCGGCATCCCACCGACCACGACCGAGGATAGCCTGCTGGCGCCAGGGCCCGGGATCGCCCGCAGCCTCCGCCCGCATCCAGCCGGTCTTGCGCCGCTCATTGCCGAGCAGACCGTCCAGAAACTGCCCCGCCGAAAGGGCAACCCGCTGCTGACTGAAAAGGGGACGTATCCGCGCTTTGACATCCCGTAACGAACACGCCCAAAGCTCAAGCGTCGCCTCGATTGATACACCTGTCATCCATGACCTCCGAATCATGGTTGCTCATTGATTCAGAGGTCAAATGAAAATGCAACTGTAATGCTAGGCCGTCATGCCGGCAGACCGGCTTTGCGCAGGCCGTCCATCAGCACCTCGAAATATTCCGGATGCCTGAACCGGGTCTCGTTCCCGAACCGTGTCACGGTGAGGCCGGGCACCAGCGCCTGTAACTGTTCCACGACCTGGCGAGCTTCGTCGAGGCGACCGGCATGGCCGAGACTGGCCGCAAGAACTCGATGGGTCGGCGCGAATTTCGGATTTTGGTGGAGCGCCTTGGACGCCCAAGAGACCGCGTCATCGATTAGTCCCAAGAATAGGCAGGAAAACGCCAATCCGGCATAGGTTCGGTAGGCGTTAACATCTAACGGACTAAGGCGAAGTGCCCGTTCAAAATGGACCTTCGCCGTCGTCGCATCGCCATTGTAGAGCCTCAGCCAGCCACCGTAGACCAAGGCCTGAGCCGAGTTGGGATTGAGGCGGAGCGCATCGTCTATGAGATCGATGCCCTCTTCGGGAGTAGTACCGAAAAAGCCTAGAACATATCCTGCCAACCAGAGGATTTCGGGCACGTCCTTGTCGACGTCGATCGCCGCCCGAGCCAGCCGCAAAGCCTCATGCGTCTCGTCATGCGTAGCGTCTACCCAGCCCTGCGCTACCCGCAACGTGTAACACCAGGCGGCCAGAGCCATGGCCGAAGCATAACGGGGATCCAGCGCGATCGCCCGGGACGCCAGCCTCAGAGCTTCCTCATTGCCTTCCTGAGTCATGGCATGTGCATGCGGCAGAGCGCGAAGGAAGTAATCGTAAGCGTTTAGATCGGTAGTTGGCTTTCGCCGCGACCGCTCGATTTCCGATGTTCGAAGTTTTGGCTCGATTGCGCCAACCACACTTTCCGCAATCTGATCTTGCAGATCGAAGATATCTTCGAGAGTGCCATCATACTGGCCGGCCCAGACGTGACGATCATTGGTGCCATCGATCAATTGGGCGGTAATACGGACCCGGTTTCCTGATTTACGAACGCTGCCTTCCAGGACATAGCGTACGCCCAACTGGCGGGACACCTGCTTTATCTCCGTAGGCTTGCCCTTGAAAGCGAACGACGAGTTCCGTGAGATGACGAAGAATGACCGGACCTTGCTGAGTGCAGCCGTGATTTCTTCGACCATGCCGTCGGCAAAGTACTCCTGATCCGGATCGCCGCTCAGGTTGTCGAAGGCCAAGATCGCGATGGATGGTTCGTCCGGGAGCGGAAAAGGTTCAGCCTTATCGGGTTCGGCCGGTGACATCGCGTCGTCGCCCATGATGACCCGGTAGACGTGGACCGGCTCGGCAATGTTTTTGACATCCTGCTGGCCCATGTCTTCGAAACCGATCGATAGCTTGTGCTTGATCTGCTCGAACACGCTGCCCGAAATGCAGACGCCACCCGGCTCGGCCAGTCCTTCCAACCGCGCGGCCACGTTGACGCCGTCGCCGAACAGGTCGCCATCTCGGACCATGACATCGCCAATATTGATGCCGATGCGGAACCGCAGCTTTCTATCGTCCGTCAACTCGGCGTTACGGCTCGAAATTTCTTCCTGACACGATATGGCGCAGCGCACCGTCTCGACCACGCTTCCAAACTCGGCCAACACGCTGTCGCCGGCGGTGCTGAAGACGCGGCCTTCGTGCCGGGCGATCAACCCATCGATCACGTCGCGATACTCACCGAGGGTCCTGAGCGTCGCTTCCTCATCCGCGCGCATGAGGCGCGTATACCCCTCGACGTCGGCGGCGAGGATCGTGGTCAGCTTGCGCGTGATTTTCTCTTCCGCCACGTCACCTCCCGAAACCCAACGCAGCTTCGACCAAGACTAGCTCAATTGTCGGCGGCACACCAAGGGGGCATGAGTGCGATCAGACCGGCCAAACAGGGTCACCAGGGTCATTGATAATCGGTGGATATCATCCGTCAAGCCGGCCCCAATTCCCGACTCCAAATTGAGGCCGACCTGATCGCGCGCAATATCCGGGTCGGGTCCAGGCTGTGTAGAAACGCTCGCTGTTTATCTCTGTGGCGGGCTATTGGGCGGGAAGGGCGAAACCGCGGGTCCCGCGGGGCAACCACCCTCCGCGGCGGCAGCGCCACCGCCGCGGAGGACGGGTCGTCAGGGTTCTCCGACGCGCGCCGGCACCCAAGTCTTCGTGACCGCCGGTTTCGCGGCCTTTGCCGGTCCGATTACCCTGGTCTAGAGTGGCGCCTCACCTAAAACCTAGCGGGATCCGGCCATGACCAAGACCGTCGACTACTACTTCACGCTCGCCTCGCCCTGGACCTACCTGGGCCATCAGCGCTTCGTCGAGATCGCCCGGCGCCACGGCGCCGAGATCCGGGTCAAGCCGGTCGACTACGGCGTCATATTTCCGCAGACCGGCGGCCTGCCGCTGCCCAAGCGCGCCCCGGCGCGCCAGGCCTACCGCCTGATGGAGCTGAAGCGTTGGCGCGCCCGCCTCGGCATCGAGCTCAACCTGCATCCCAAGTTTTTCCCCACGCCCGCGGACGCCGCGGCGCGCGTGGTGATCGCCGCGGACCAGGCGGGCGGCGACTCGCTCGGCCTGGCCCACGCCATCCTGACCGCGATCTGGACCCAGGAGAAGGACATCGCCGACCTGCCGACCCTGACCGAGATCGCGAACGCCGCGGGCCGGGACGGCGCGGCGCTGATGGCCACGTCCCAGGAGCCCGAGGCCCAGGCGGCCTTCGAGACCTGGACCCAGGAGGCGCTCGCGCGCGGCGTGTTCGGGGCGCCGAGCTACATCTACGAGGACGAGCTGTTCTGGGGCCAGGACCGCCTCGAGTTCCTCGACCGGGCGCTGGGGGCGTGAGCGCACCGGCGCGGCGGCCCGCCTAATCGGGCCCTCGGTCCAGGACGGCGCGTACTTTGGTGGCGAGTTCGTGTCTGCGAAACGGCTTGCGGAGCAGCTCGGCCCCCCGTTCCACCCAACCGTTCAAGTGCACCGCTTCGGAGCTGTAACCGGACATGAACAGGACCTTGAGAACGCCGAAGCGCCGCGCCACCTCGGCCGCCAGGTCGCGGCCGGACATGCCGCCGGGCAGCACCATGTCGGTGATCAGGAGGTCGATGTCCGGAGACTCCTCCAACAGGGCGAGGCCCGCGGCACCGTCCGGCGCGTCACGAACCCGGTAGCCGAAGCCCTCCAACACCTGGGCCACGAGCGCGCGGATATCCTCATCGTCCTCGACCACGAGCACGGCCTCGCCGCGGCCGCGCGGCGCCTCCGCCTCCGGCGCCACCTCGCTGGACTCGGCCTCGGCCCGGGTCCGCGGCAAATAGAGACTCACCGTGGTCCCTTTGCCTAGCTCGCTGTAGATCGCAATGTGACCGCCCGACTGCTTGGCGAAACCGTAGACCATGGAAAGACCCAGGCCGCTGCCCTTGCCGATATCCTTGGTGGTATAGAACGGCTCGAAGACGTGGCTCAACACCTCCGGCGCCATGCCGGTCCCGGTATCGGTCACCGACAGCAGGACGTAGTCCCCGGCCGTGACGTCGTCGCGCGTGGCCGCATAGGTTTCGTCGAGGGTGGCGTTGCCGGTCTCGATGATCAAGGTGCCACCGTCGGGCATGGCGTCGCGCGCGTTGAGGGCCAGGTTCAACAATGCGTTCTCGACCAGACCCGGATCGGCCGTGGCGGTCCAGAGATTCTTGCCGGTGGCGATCTTGATGGCGATCGTCTCGCCCAGGGTGCGGCGCAGCAGCTCCGCCATGCCGTCGGCCAAGGCGCCGACGTCGATCGCCTTGGGCTGAAGCGGTTGCTGCCGTGAAAAGGCGAGCATGCGCTGGGTGAGCTCGGCGCCACGGGTGGCGGCGCGGATCACCGCCTGGACCTGCCGGTCGTCGCCGATCCGCTCCGACAGAATCTCGGCATTGCCCAGCATGATGCCGAGCAGGTTGTTGAAATCGTGCGCGATGCCGCCGGTCAACTGCCCGACCGCCTCCATCTTCTGGGCCTGACGGAGCTGCTCCTCGGCCCGTCTGCGTTCGGAAACATCGCGAAGGGTCACGGTAAAGACCTTCTGGCCGCCCAGGTCGAGCTTGGAGATGGAAGCCTCCGCGGGAAATTCGGTCCCGTCCTTGCGCAAGCCGGAGATCTCGCCGCGCTCGGTCATCATGAGGCGGGTCGTTTCCCGGGACTCGTCGAAGCCCTCGACATGGCTTCGATGGACGGCGCGAACACGCCCCGGCAGCAGCATGTCCAGCGGTTTTCCGATCGCTTCCTCGGCATCGTAGCCGAAAATGTTCCGGGCCCCTTGATTGAACATGACGATGGTTTGGTCCTGATCCACCGAAATGATCGCTTCGGCGGAGATGTCCAGGATGCCCGACAGGCGCATCTCTGAAAGGCGCAGCGCATCTTCCGTACGCTTGCGCTCGGTGAAATCGAGGAGCGTGATCTGCGCCGCGCGCTGACCCTTCCAGTCGATGGTTCTGGCCATGCATTGCAGATGAATGATCGAACCGTCCCTGCAAACCCCGTCGAACTCGTAGGCGATCGGCGCCTCATCTTCGGAGAAATGCGAATTCCTGATCTCGTCGAGGCGTTCCAACTCATGCGGGCCGATCAGTTCCGCGGTGCTTTCGAGGGCGAGGATCTGGTCCGGCGACTCGAAACCGAAGATCTGGGCGCAAGCCCGGTTGGCGAATAAGGGCCTGCGATCCTTGGTGACAATGAGCACCCCCTGGACGGAGCCCTCGATCAGGTTCATGAGGTCGCGTTCACTCTCGCGCAGGGCCCGTTCCGCGGATTGTCGCTGGGACACCATTTGATCGAAGGCACGCGCCAGCATTCCGGTTTCATCCGAGCTCCGGATGTCCAGGGGATCGGCTGGTTCGCCGCGGCCGAAGCGTTGCGCGAACTCGGCAAGCCGTCCGAGGTTGCGGGTCAGGGCGATCCCGATGAGCAGTGCGGCGATAATGCTGAGCGCGATCTCCGTTGCGGCGATCAGGATGCCACGGCGCAACGCGGCCGCGACGGTTTGCTCCATGACCTCCAGAGTGAACCCGAGAGTCACCTCGCCGAGAGGCTTGCCGACGAAAATCACGTCGTCTCGAACCTGGAGAACGCTCGCCGAAATCGCCTCGCCGCCGTCTTGCAGCCGTTCCGGCTTCGGCGGATCGCCGATCGCGATGACGGTATCGCCGCTGTTGTCCTTGACCACGATATAGATGATCTCGGTGTGTTTCAGGACGTTTTCGGCGTATTCTCGCAGCGACGGATAGTCGACCGCGAAGAGATACCGGCCAGCCGTGGCGGCGAACTGCTGCAATATCACATGCGCCGATCGATCGAGCCGTTCCATATGGGCTTGGCGCATCTGGCTGGTATTACTCCAGACCATGATGGACAGCATCACGGTCTCGATCGCCACGACGCTGATGATTATTCGATAGCGGAGCGAAAAAAAAGCTGTACGCATGATCCGCTAATCGATCGTTATAAGCTTGGTGAAGGATTCCAGCATATCGTAGTCACCAGGCCGGGCCCGCGTGAAACCGGGCCAGCCGAGGTGCTTCAGCAAGGCCTGCCCCTCGGGGACCGCGCTCAGATCCACCATGGCGGCGGCGAAGGCCTCGACCTGGTCCGCGGGCAGCCAGGGCGCCACGCTGAACGGCATATGGGTCGTACTCGCGGTCTCGGCGATGACCCGGACCTGCTCCCTGATCTCGGGCGCGGCCTTGCCGAACGGCACGGCCATGAGGCCGGCGGCGTCGGAGAACCCCTTGACCGCCGACAGCAGGGACGCGTTGTGGGTCGGGGTTTCCACCAGCTCGACGTCGACGCCTGGATCGAGGCCGGCGGCGACCAGGCGATGGTGAATGAGCAAGGTACCCAAGGCCAGGGAGTCCGGCGTCGCCACGCTGCGCCCGCGCAGATCCTTCAGGGTGTAAATCTGGCTCGCCCTGGGCGCGACGATCACCGCGCTCATCTGTGGACCGGAAACCCGGACCACGACCCTGTAGCCGGCGTCGCGCTGGGCGAGATAGTAGAAGTGCGGCGCCGTGAAAAGCAGATCGTAGCGCCGCTCGCCGGCCGTGCGCTTGACGAATTCGCGATAGTTGGGAGCGGTCTCCAATACCACCGGAACGCCGAGGCTCCGGGACAGGTAGTCCGCCAGCGGCCCGAAACGCCGCATCAGACGCTCGGGACTGAGGATCGGCAGAAACCCAAGAACCAGGCGCGCCTCACCGGCTGCCTGGGCGCGCGCGCCAGCGACCTGCCCCAGGAATGGAAAGGCGATGCCCAGACACAGCAAGACGATCCAAACAGGCCTTCGGAGATGTCGCATGGACGTTCCCGCTCTTGCCGAGGACCAGCCATTGGTGCGGGGAGCCCGGATCGGTCCTTGTTTCCCTATCGCAATACATGGTGGACGCCTTCGCCCATCATTGCAAACGATAATCGGTCGCAACGACGGTCTTCGATACAACCCAGGAGACGCGCGCGCGGCGTGTTCGGGGCGCCGGGCTGCGTTTACGAGAACGAGATGTTCTGGGGCCAGGACCACCTCGAGTTCCTCGACCGGGCGCCGGAAATCCAGCAATCTCCCGCCACCAACTCTGCGCCGGGAGGCAGTTCCATGAGCGTCTTCGAGAAATACGACGAGACCAGCCGCCACTACGACAAAACCCGGGTGGCGATCGGCGGCGAAATCCTGCTCGGCTGCCTGGCGCGCCACGCCAAGCCGCTCCACGAGCTCAGCGTGCTCGACGCGGGCTGCGGCACCGGGGCCTATTCCCAGGCGATCATCGGCCGGGTCGGGCACATCGAAGCGCTCGACATGAGCGCGGGCATGCTCGAACAGGCGCGCGCCAAGCTGGCGGCGGAGGCCGAAGCCGGCCGGATCCGTTTCCACCAGGGCTCGATCGCGGCGCTGCCCTTGGCGGCCGATTCGGTCGATGCGGTCACCATCAACCAGGTGGTGCAGCACCTGGGCGATACCCCGGAGGACGGCTTCCCACGCCTGCGCCAGGTGGTGGCGGAATTCGCCCGGGTGCTGCGGCCGGGCGGGGTTCTGGCCTTCAACCACTGCTCCCAGACCCAGATGCGCGACGCCTTCTGGTACTACCGCCTGTGCCCCGAGGGCCATGCCACCATCCGCCGGCGCTTCGTCCCGCTTGAGGTGCTGCGCGCCATCTTCGAGGACGCCGGCTTCGTCAACCGCGGCAGTTTCGCGCCCGTGGACGCGGTCTGCCAGGGGGACGCCTATTTCGACGGCCGCGGGCCGCTCGACAAGGCCTGGCGCGACGGCGATTCCTTCTGGGCCCACCTCAGCGCGGCGGAACTCGAAGCGGCCCAAGACCGGGTCCGGGACCTCGATGCCGAAGGCGCGCTCGACGCCTTTGTCGCCGAGCACGACGCCCGCCGCCCGGACATCGGCCAGATCACCTTCCTGTTCGCAACGCTGGGTTAGGCCGCGTTCCGCGCCGTCGCACCGGCCCGCACCCCCACCCGGCCACCCTTAGCAACCTGTCGTGGGGTGGCCGGGTGGGGGTGCGGGCCGGTGCGGTTCCACGATAGGGGAGCCTGTATTAAGTCGCTTCGGAGAAGCGCCGCGCGCCGGGTTCGGGAACCGGCGCCGGCCGGGGCCGCCGGGTGCCGCGGGCCCCGGTCGGGCCCCGGCCGCGGACCCGCAGCGCCAGGTAGCGCTGGCCGCCTTCGGAGATCGGGCCCG
>JADFJG010000123.1:0-5465 GCA_022566265.1 Pseudomonadota bacterium
CGCCATTGGCGTAGCTGGTCTCGAGACCCGCCCCCCGCTGGCGGTCGATGACGGCGACCTCGTGCCCGGCGCGGGCGAGGAAGTAGGCCGAGCTCACGCCGATGACGCCCGCTCCGAGTACCAGTACCTTCACCATCGCCTTCCCTGACCCTGACCTGCGCCTTGCTTGTCTTACGCCATGCCTCGAGCGCCCGCCGCGTCCTGCGCCTCGAAGGGACCCCTCGGCGCCGGCGGCCCAACATCTTAAATCGGCCTGACACTATAAATGGGAATGCATTTTCACGGTCAGGAGAATCGCCGGGGTCGCCGCCCCGGGCGGGGCCGGCGAAAAAAAAGCCCCCGGCATGACGCCGGGGGCCGATCAGGCTAAGTGATCGTTTTTATTTCGCAACGCCGATCAGCAGCCGGCGACACATTTGCCTTGGCCGTTGAACTCCATGGTGATGTCGCTGAGGGGCACATGCACGGAAAATTTCGCGTCCAACAGGTCGATGAACGCTTCCGTCTTGGTTCCTCCCAGAACCACGCCGTCGGACGTCGCTCCCTCGTTGGCATGCTCCGGGATGACGGATCTCGGCTTGATCAGGTGGTTAATGGCGAAGGCGGCCTCCCTCGGACCCATGCTGAAGACATCGCCCATGTTGATCACCACCAGTTTGGGATGGTAAAAATCCTTGACGATCAACTTCATGTCGCTGGTGTGGCCGGTATCGGCCGTCAAATAAACCACCAGGCCGTTGGTGAATTTCAGGATATAACCATGGTCCGGCCCGGTATAGGCGGTCAGGCCACTGGCGGCCAAATCGGCACTCAGATCGCCCGCAGCGACGAAGCCGGAGTTTACACCGTTGCTGTGGATGGCCATGACCACGGAGATTTCGACGCCACCGTCTATCGCCGTTGCTCCCGGACGCAAGGTGTGCGCTTGACTGGCCGATCCCCCCGCGGCGGCGATCCGGTTTCCCAGGAATCTGGACATCTCACCGCCGACATAGACTTCGGCGTCTTTGTCCGCCGCGATCTGGGCGGTGTTGGAGATGGGCTTGGTCGAGGCTACCGTCGTAGTCGCCGAGCCGCAGGGACCTCCTTCCACAATTCTGTCCCCGATATGATCGTCATGGACGCTGCTCAGCAACACCACGTCGATGTTGCCTAGCCTTGCGTCCGCCGATCCGCGAACCGTGCGCCCGGCATCGTAAAGGATACGGGTGCCGTTGGGATCCTCGAAGACGATGGCCCGGTCTCGGTTGCAGAATTCTCCGGCAAGACTGCCGAGCGGCGTAACCTTTACCGTATTAGCCGCGGCCCAGGACGGCGCCGCGGTGAACGTCATTAAAAATGCCGCCGCGATGAGCGGCGCGCTTAGAAACTTACCCATTATATCCTCCCTGTAAACTCAACTAATTTATCGGCCCGGCTCTCTTCCTGGAAGCGGACCGGCGAAACAACCTTGGGGAAGGTTGGTGACGCCCCCACCCCAAAAAGGCGAAAATCCTTTCCGCCGTTCGATGCCGAAGGGAAACATTTTGTACCGGCATGTGTCAAGATTTTTATCGTCACACTTCCTTGAGTATATTGGTACATATTAACTTTGCACGCCGATGTCGAAAAGTGCCGGGCGCTTTTAATTATTATCCCGCATTTATTATTTAACGACGTGTAACTGTTCTTGTCGATACATGTCTCGCTAACGCGCGCATTAGACAATTTTAAGTTGTTGGTGACGAGTCGAAGTTGTAGGCCGCGCCCGGACCATCCCCGATATCGCCCATTGACAGCCGCACGCATTTTACGTACATGTGCGTGCATGGGGGCGCGGCGCATCATCGGGCTCTTCGGCGGCATCCGCCCGATGGCGCGCAGGATGAGCCAGGCGCTGGGCAAGCGGGTGCCGGCCACCACCATCCAGGGCTGGTCCGACCGCGATGCCATCCCCAGCCGCCGGCAGAACGAGGTCATGGCGGCGGCGGGGATTTGCGGCATCGCGCTCGGCTTCGCCGACTTCTTCGACGGGCCCGAGGCCGCCGGCGCACTCCGCGCCCCGGGGGCGGAGGACGCGGGGCCCGGCCGATCCGCTTCCGGGGCCGCGCCAGATCCCGCCGCCGCCTCCGCCTCCGCTTCCGGGGCCGCCGCCGCTCGCGCCGTGACGCCGGCCGCTTCCGCCGCCGATGCCGTCCTGCTTACCGTCGCCGAGATGGGCCGCGCCGACGCCACGGCCATCGCCGCCGGCACCCCGGGCGAGGTGCTGATGGAGGCGGCGGGGGGCGCGGTGGCGAGCGAGATCCGAAGCCGCTGGCGGCCATGCCCCTCGGTCGTGCTGTGTGGGCCCGGCAACAATGGCGGCGACGGCTTCGTCATCGCCCGGCACTTGGCGGAGGCCGGCTGGGACGTCGTGGTGGCGCTGCTGGGCTCCACCGACAGGCTCAAGGGCGACGCGGCGCTTAACGCCCGGCGCTGGAAGGGCGAGGTCATGGGGCTGGCGCCCTCGGTGCTCGACGGCCGCGCCCTGGTGGTCGACGCCCTCTTCGGCGCCGGCCTCGCCCGGCCATTGGCGGGCCAGGCGCTGGCCACCATCGAGGCGATCAATGGCGAGGCGGTCAATGACCGCCAACTCCCCTGCGTCGGCGTCGATACGCCGAGCGGTATCGACGGCGATAGCGGCGAGGTCCTCGGCGCCGCGCCCCAATGCGTCCTCACCGTCACCTTCTTCCGCAAGAAGCCGGGCCATCTGCTGTTGCCCGGAAGGCTGCTAGCCGGCGAGGTGGTCCTCGCCGATATCGGCATCGCCGAAAGCGTGCTCGAGGCGATCGGACCACGGACCTTCGAGAACTTACCGGCGCTGTGGCGTCATCTGCTGCCCTGGCCGAGGCCGGAGGACCACAAATACAGCCGTGGCCATGTCATCGTCGGCGGCGGCGCCGAGATGACCGGCGCCGCGCGCCTGGCGGCGGCGGCGGCGCTGCGCGCCGGCGCCGGGCTCGTCACCATCGCCAGCCCGCCCGAGGTGGTGCCGGTCTACGCCGTCTCCATGCCGGGCGTCCTGACCGTCCCCGTCGATGATGAGCAGGCCTTCGCCGCGCTTCTCGCCGATCGGCGTCGGAACGCCGTGCTGCTCGGCCCCGGCACCGGCGTCAACGAGGCCACCCGGTCGCGCGTGCTGGCGGCCCTTGGGGCGGGAAAACGCGTGGTGCTGGATGCCGATGCGCTGACGGTCTTCGCCGATAAGCCCGGCGACCTCTTCGCCGCCATCGCCGGTGCCATCGCCGGTAATTGCGTGCTGACCCCCCATGAGGGGGAGTTCGCCCGGATTTTCCCCGGCCTCGGGGGGGAGAAGGCCGGCGGCAAGCTTGCCCGCGCCCGCGCCGCGGCTGCGATCAGCGGCGCCGTCGTCCTGCTCAAGGGCGCCGATACGGTGATCGCGTCTCCGGGCGGGCGGGCGGCGATCAACGCCAACGCGCCCGCCACGCTCGCCACCGGTGGCGCCGGCGATGTCCTCGCCGGCCTGATCATCGGGCTGATGGCCCAGGGCATGGCGCCCTTCGAGGCCGCCTCGGCGGCGGCGTGGATCCACGGCGAGGCGGCTTCGGCCTTCGGCCCCGGCCTCATCGCCGAGGATCTGGCCGGCCTCGTTCCCGGCGTGCTGGCGCGCCTCGAGGAGGGCGCCGGCTAGGGCTCTAGGCTGACGGCCCGGTGGCCGCCGCCGCCGGTGCCACTCGACCCCCTCAAGTTTATCTCGGCCCCTCGCGCCGACCTCGGCGGCCAAGGCGTCGCCGACTCCCGGGTGCCTCCGCGGCGGAGGTTGTCCGTTCCCTGCCGCCGCCGCTAAACAGGGTCCGGAATCCGGTGCAAATAGTTGAATTTTTGTCGTTATTCCAACATTTACCTTAACCGGTTCTTAAGGGGTTTTTCGCTATGCTGCATGTGAGAAGAAGTGTAGCTATCGGCCACGAAGATGTTGGAAATGTTGGCAAACGCGATCGCGTTGTTCGGCCGTTGCTTCAAACGCGGACCGAAAAGGGCGGCGATCAGGATCGGATGTGTCTATCGCCGGATCCGCGCCGGCAATACGGTGGAGACCGCGACCGTCCTCGACATCCATGACGACTCCTTCGGCATCCCCCACGTCAAATACAAGGTCACCATCGGACGGTCCGACCGGTCCTTGTTCTGGGATTGCAAGCGGGTGCTGGCGCTGCAGTCCTTTGCCGAACTCTACGACGAGATCGGCCCGATCGATTTGGCCACAAACGATTTAGCGGCGGCGAAGACCACCTGACCAGGCGTTCGGCGTTTCTTCCCGTCCTCCGGCGCCTTCCTGGCGCCGCTCCCAGATGCCGAATATCTCCAGGAGTTCCCAGCATGTGGCGCTTGCCGATCCCCATTATCGGCGGCGATCCGCCTTTAGAGCACCCGAAGTAGCGGCCTTCGGGGACACCAGTACATGATCCACTGGCGTGGAATCGCGCTGGCCCGCCTGCGCGGTCGGGTGGGGGAGCGGGACGGGTCAAGCCAATCCGATAAGGCGCTAGGTTTTGCCCTGTCTTGCCCGAATCGACTATGCTATAGAGAGGCGTTTCTGGGGTCGGCGATCTTCAGCTGCGGCCTATCGGTGCGGGCGTGGCGGAACTGGTAGACGCGCCAGATTTAGGATCTGGTGACGAAAGTCGTGGGGGTTCAAATCCCTCCGCCCGCACCAGATCGACATGCCAGGCACTCATCCCGCTTGATGCCCGGTAGTATTGGACCCGGCAGTTTTGGAATAGAGACAGGGAACTTCATGCAGGTCGTCGAAGACAGTAACGAGGGGCTGAAGCGCGAATTCACCATCACCGTCGCCGCCGCCGATATCGAAGCCACGCTCGATTCCCGTCTCAAGGAGCTTAGCCGGACCATAAAAATGCCGGGCTTCCGCCCCGGCAAGGTCCCCATGCCGCTCCTCAAGAAGCAGTACGGGCCTTCCCTGATGGGTGAAATCCTCGATCATGTGGTTTCCGACAGTTCCCAGCGGGCGCTGGCGGACAAGGGTTTGCGCCCGGCGGTGCAGCCCAAGATCGAGATCAAGTCCTTCGCCGAGGGCGCCGATCTCGAATACACCATGGCGGTCGAGTTGATGCCCGAGATCGCGCCGGTGGAATTCTCGAAGCTGGAGCTGGAACGGCTCGTCGTCGAGGTAAGCGACGCCGAGATCGACGAGGCCATCCAGAATTTGGCCAAGGATCAGGCCGGCTTCGAGACCGTGGAAGAGGCCCGCCCATCGATCGAGAGCGATGCCCTGATGATCGACTTCGTCGGCCGGGTCGACGGCGAGGCATTCGACGGCGGGACGGCAAAGGACTTTCTCCTCGAACTTTCCGCCACCACCTTCGTCCCCGGATTCGTCGAACAGATCCGGGGCGCCAAGGCCGGGGATCACCTTACGGTCAAGGTGCGCTTCCCCGATGACTACGGCAACGCGGAGCTGGCCG
>JADFJG010000123.1:5565-10316 GCA_022566265.1 Pseudomonadota bacterium
CTCCTCGAACTTTCCGCCACCACCTTCGTCCCCGGATTCGTCGAACAGATCCGGGGCGCCAAGGCCGGGGATCACCTTACGGTCAAGGTGCGCTTCCCCGATGACTACGGCAACGCGGAGCTGGCCGGCAAGGACGCGGAGTTCGAGGTCGATGTCAAGGAGTTGCGCCAACGCGGCGCCGCCACCATCGACGATCAACTGGCCGAGAAGATGGGAGTCGAGAATCTGACTGCCCTGAAACAGGCCATCCGGGAGGCGCGAGAGCGGGAATATGCGGCGATGTCGCGCATGCACCTGAAGCGGCGCCTGTTGGACGCGCTGGCCGAGCGATGCGATTTCCCGGTCCCCGAATCCACGGCGAATAACGAGTTCGAGGCGATCTGGAAGAGCGTGTCCGAGGAGTTGGAGCGCAACAAGGACGCCCTCGAGGAGGCCGGCAAGAGCGAGGACGAGCTCAGGGCGGAATACCGGACCATCGCCGAGCGCCGGGTCCGGCTCGGCCTTTTCCTCTCCGAGGTCGGGCGGATGAACAATATCGACGTCACCCAGGAAGACCTCAATCGGGCGGTGGTCACGGAGGCGCGGCGCTTCCCGGGCCGGGAGCGCGAGGTGGTCGATCATTACCAGAAGCACCGGGAAACCATGGAATCGCTCCGGGCGCCCGTCTTCGAGGACAAGGTGGTCAACTTCATCCTCGAGTTGGCGCGGGTGACCGAGCGCAAGGTGTCTCTCGAGGAGATGCTGAAGGCCACCAACGAGGAGGAAGCCTTGGGAGACCTCGAAGCGGATGCCGGTAAGAAGAAGGCCGCGGCCGAAAAGAAGGCGGGGGCAAAGGAGAAAGCGGCGGCGATGAGTGAACCGGGAGGGGAGAGCGCCCCCAAGGCGCCATCGATAAAATCGGCGGCGGCCACAAAAAAGACAAAGTGACCCTATATCGAAACTGTGTAGTCCCTGTTTTCCATCCTTGACGAAGCGAGGGAGAGCTATCGGAAATGACCGATCCCCATGAATACTATATGAACACCCTGGTCCCCATGGTCGTAGAGCAGACCGCCCGGGGCGAACGGGCCTACGATATCTATTCGCGTTTGCTCAAGGAGCGAATCATTTTCCTCGTCGGGCCGGTGGACGACATCGTGGCGAGCCTGGTCGCCGCCCAGCTGCTCTATCTGGAAGCGGAAAATCCCAACAAGGATATCTCCTTTTATATCAATTCACCGGGCGGCGTGGTGACCTCGGGGCTGGCGGTGTACGACACCATGCAATATATCCGTCCCGACGTGGCCACGGTATGTATCGGCCAGGCGGCGTCCATGGGATCCCTGCTGTTGACCTCCGGCGCCAAGGGAAAACGTTATTGCCTTCCCAACTCCCGGGTCATGATCCATCAGCCGTCGGGCGGCATTCAGGGCCAGGCCACCGATATCGAAATCCAGGCCAGGGAGATCCTGGCGCTTCGTGCGCGGCTCAACAACATCTACGCCAGTTGCACCGGCCAGCCCCTGGAAGTCATCGAGCGGGCGGTGGACCGGGACAAGTTCCTGACGCCCGAGGAATCCGTGGAATTCGGGCTGATCGATGAAGTCGTCAGCAAACGTGAAAGCGAGGATCAGTCCGAATAGTAAGGGGATTGGGCGCCCTTTCTCCGGCGTGGCGGTTGAATGTGGATCGAAGTTAACAAATTATTGACGAGTGCGTGTCAGACTGGGATTGGTAGGTAGAACTGTGTAACGCTTACCGGTTTGGAGTCTCGGGCGAAGGACGGTCAAGTTCGGGGGGGCCGGGTCTGACGATGTCAAGCCCGTTTCTTGGGCCTCTCTATATTGGCCGTTTATTTTTGCGTTGTGTAAAACATCGGGCTGTGTCTAACATAATACTCGACAGTAATACCGGACAGTAAAGTCTTCGATTGGTCACGGGGTTCACATGAACAAGTCGAGCAGCGATTCTAAAAACACCTTGTATTGCTCGTTCTGTGGCAAGAGCCAGCACGAGGTGCGCAAGCTCATCGCCGGGCCGACCGTGTTCATTTGCGATGAATGCGTCGAATTGTGCATGGACATCATCCGCGAGGAGCACAAGACGACGCTGGTGCGTTCCCAGGACGGGGTGCCGACGCCGATGGACATCTGCGCCGTGCTCGACGACTATGTGATCGGCCAGGAGCACGCCAAGCGCGTTCTCTCGGTGGCCGTGCACAACCATTACAAACGGCTGTCCCATGGCTCCAAGAGCGACGAAGTCGAACTGTCCAAGTCCAACATCTTGCTGCTCGGCCCGACCGGCTGCGGCAAGACCTTGCTGGCCCAGACCCTGGCGCGCGTCCTCGACGTTCCCTTCACCATGGCCGACGCCACGACGCTGACCGAAGCGGGCTATGTCGGCGAGGATGTCGAGAACATCATCCTCAAGCTGTTACAGTCCGCCGATTACAATGTCGAGAGGGCGCAGCGGGGCATCGTCTACATCGACGAGGTCGACAAGATTTCGCGCAAGTCGGATAACCCCTCGATCACCCGCGACGTCTCGGGCGAGGGTGTCCAGCAGGCGCTCCTCAAGATCATGGAAGGTACGATCGCGTCGGTTCCGCCCCAAGGCGGGCGCAAGCATCCGCAGCAGGAGTTCCTGCAGGTCGATACCACGAATATCCTGTTTATCTGCGGCGGCGCCTTTAACGGTCTCGAGAAGATCATCACGGCGCGCGGCCGGGGCACCACGATCGGCTACGGCGCCGATGTCCGCGCCCCGGAAGATCGCCATACCGGCGAGATCCTGCGCAGTGTCGAACCCGAGGACCTCCTTAAGTTCGGGCTGATTCCGGAATTCGTCGGCCGGCTGCCGGTCGTCGCGACCCTCGATGATCTCGACAAGCCGGCCCTGATCGACATTCTCACCCTGCCGCGGAACGCCCTGGTCAAACAATATCAGCTGCTTTTCGAGATGGAGGACGTGCGCCTCGAATTCTCCGACGATGCGCTCAGCGCCGTCGCCACCAAGGCCATCGCGCGCAAGACCGGCGCCCGCGGCCTGCGCTCGATCATGGAGAATATCCTTCTCGATTCCATGTTCGAGCTTCCCGGGCTGGAGAGTGTCGAGGAGATCGTCATCAACCGTGAAGTGGTGGATGGGGGATCCAAGCCTCTCTACATTTATGCCGACCGCCGGGAGGATTTGGGCACCAGCGCCTGACCCGCCGGGGCGCCGTTGATCGTCGGAAAGGCATGGGCCCCCTTGAACCGCGTCTCCATGCCGACTACTTTTTGACCGGGCGCTCCGTTCCCGTCACCTGGCGCCGTCACTTAAGAAGGCCGTCGCATCGAGTGAAGGGTTAGCATGTTCGATATCTCCAAGGGAGTTCTGTTTCCGGTCCTGCCGTTGCGCGACATCGTCGTGTTTCCGCATATGATCGTGCCTCTGTTCGTCGGCCGCGAGAAGTCCATTCGCGCCCTCGACGACGTGATGAAGGAGGATAAGCAGATCCTGCTTGTGGCGCAGAAGCATGCCTCCCAGGACGATCCGGCGACCTCCGATATCCATTCCTTCGGCACCATCGGCACGGTG
Source organism: Pseudomonadota bacterium (assembly GCA_022566265.1). Lineage (GTDB taxonomy): Bacteria > Pseudomonadota > Alphaproteobacteria > SMXQ01 > SMXQ01 > JACZQV01. The sequence continues at coordinate 9,127 of JADFJG010000123.1, forward strand.
CTCCAGCTGCTCAAGCTTCCCGACGGCACGGTCAAGGTGCTGGTCGAGGGCGGTCAACGGGCGCGCATCCTGAGCTACGCCGATAACGATGAGTTCTTCCAGGCCTATACGGAGCTGGTCGACGAGGACGTGGGCGAGTCCCAGGAGCTCGAGGCCCTCTCGCGCGCGGTCGTCTCGCAATTCGAACAGTACATAAAGCTGAACAAGAAGATTCCTCCGGAAGTGCTGGTTTCTCTCAATCAGGTCGAAGAGCCGGGAAAACTCGCCGATACCGTCGCCTCCCATCTGGCGCTGAAGATTTCGGAGAAACAGGAACTGCTGGAAATCCAGTCGGTGAGCGAGCGGCTCGAGCGGGTGTACTCCTACATGGAGTCCGAGATCGGGGTGCTGCGGGTGGAGAAGAAGATTCGCGGCCGCGTCAAGCGCCAGATGGAGAAGACCCAGCGCGAGTACTATCTCAACGAGCAGCTCAAGGCGATTCAGAATGAGCTCGGCGAGACGGAGGACGGCAAGGACGAGATTTCCGAGCTCGAGGAGCAGATCAAGAAGACCAAGCTTTCCAAGGAGGCCCGCGAAAAGGCCACCCAGGAGCTCAAGAAGCTCCGTTCCATGGGTCCGATGTCGGCGGAGGCCACCGTGGTGCGCAATTACCTCGATTGGCTGTTGAACATCCCGTGGCACAAGCGCAAGCGGATCAAGCGTGACCTCGGCAACGCCGAGCGGGTCCTCAACGCCGATCACTACGGACTGGAGAAGGTCAAGGAACGCATCCTCGAATATCTCGCCGTCCAGCTGCGGGTCACTAAGATGAAGGGCCCGATACTTTGCCTCGTCGGCCCGCCGGGCGTGGGAAAGACGTCGCTCGGCAAGTCGATCGCCCGGGCGACGGGGCGGAACTTCGTGCGTATGTCGCTCGGCGGCGTCAGGGACGAGGCGGAAATCCGCGGACACCGGCGCACCTATATCGGTTCGATGCCCGGCAAGATCATCCAGGGGATGAAGAAGGCCAAGTCATCGAATCCGCTGTTCCTGCTCGACGAGATCGACAAGGTCGGCTCCGATTTCCGCGGCGATCCGTCTTCGGCGTTGCTCGAGGTTCTCGATCCCGAGCAGAACTCGACCTTCAACGACCATTACCTCGAGGTCGATTACGACCTTTCGGACGTGATGTTCATCACCACCGCCAATAC
>JADFJG010000124.1 GCA_022566265.1 Pseudomonadota bacterium
CCGAGCGCCCGGGCGGTCTCATCCGCCGACAGCCCGAGAAGCTTGCAGCACGCCGCCGCCGCGCCGAAGCTGCCGATGGAACTGGTCGGGTGCCAGCCGCCGATGAGCGAGTGCTTGGGCTGGGTGGTGCGCCCGATCTTGGCCATCACCTCGAAGCCCACCATGTAGGCGTGAAGCACGTCGCGCCCCGACGCCCCGACCGCCTCGCCCAGCGGCAACAGCGAGGCGATGAGCGAGACGCTGGGATGGCCGATCAGCCCCCAGGTCACGTCGTCGAAATCCAGCGCATGGGCGGCGGTGCCATTGACCAGCGCCGCGTCGTGGGGCGAGGTCTTGAAATCATGCCCCCAGATGGTCGATTTGGCGGAACCCGATGAATTGCGCGCCCATTGGGCGCCGATCCGCCCGGCCGGCTGCCGGGCGCCGGCAAGCGCCACGCCGACGCAATCGAAGATACCAAGCCTGGCCGCCACCGGCGCCGACGCCGGCGCGTCCTCCATCCTGGCATTGGTGACGAAATCGACGATGTGCGCGGTATTGGACATGTTCTCTCCCTGAAACTCTTGTTGTTCTTGGAAACCGCCGAGTACCCGGCACCTTATTACGCCTCCGGGCGCATTTCCAGCCGAGGGGGGGGCCGGAATGGTCATGAGACGGACCGCGGGCCCAAAAGCAGGCTTGACATTTATCCATATTTGGACATATAGTCCATGATTGGACATTAGAAGGTGGGCCTGCCCGATGTCTACGATGGATTTTGTATCCGACGCCGATGCGGATGATCCCGGTGGGGTCATATCGCCGGAAACCTTTAGGGCGGACAACCGTGGCCGGCTCAGCGGGCCGGGCCTTCGTACGTTCCTCAATATCGCCGCCCTCTGGCAACTGGGTACGGCCGAGCGAATCCTGGTCCTCGGCAGCCCCGCGCGCTCGACATTCCACAACTGGGTCTCGAAGGCCCAGGCGGGCGGCAATATCTCCCTGCCGCTCGATACCCTGCTTCGCATCTCCGCGATCCTCGGTATTCATAAGAACCTCGGGATTCTTTTCGAGGACCCCGGGCGGGGCGTTCAGTGGCTGCGCGCCGGGAACGCCTCGCCATTATTCGGCGGCCAACGCCCCCTGGATCTCATCCTCTCGGGCACGCAGTTGGGAATTCTCGAGGTGCGCCGCTTCCTCGACGGCTGGCGTGGGGGTGTTTTCGCCGCCCCTGTCCGGCATCCGATAGAGGACCGGGCGTGGAAAGACGAGGACATCGAGATAATCGATGCCTAGTACTGACGGCGTATCCGTCCGCGACCCAACCTTCCGGCTGATACCCTCCCGTTTCCCGCCGGTCGGCGCGTTCGACAACGTGAGCTCGCCCGGCGACTTGGCGGCGGTCATGGAATTGGCGGGATGGACCAACGACCGGCTGGTTCAGGCGCGCCTGAACCGATTGCCTCGCTCGCAATGGGTATTCGGGCGTGCGAACGCAAGCATCGTCATGGCCGCGTTTCTTCATGCCCCACCCGGCGGCAACCGATTCTCCGGCCCGGACCTCAACGCCTGGTATGCCAGCCTATCCCGGAAAACGGCTATCGCCGAGGTCGCTCACCATCTTCGACGGCAAATGATCAATGAAGGAAGACAGAGCGCAAGAATGACGTTCCGCTCATATGGCGCGCGCCTAGAAGGGGAGGATTATATCGATATTCGCGGCCGCCAAGCCGATAGAGCCGGTCTCTACGATCGGCGCTCTTTCGATCGAAGCCAAAGTTTTGGCGAGGAGCAACGCGCGGCGGGACGAGACGGCATCGTCTATGACAGCCTGCGGCACTCCGGCGGCATAAACGTCGTCTGCTTTTTCCCGGCCAAGGTTCTCGACGTCGAGCAACAGGACCATTTCGAGATACAGGTCTTCGCCGATGCCAACCGCAAACCGCTATCGATTCGCCTCCCGGCCGGACCTGGGCCCTGAAACCGCCGGGACAAACGATTCCATCTGGCCGGATAATGCTCTTGGGGCCGTCACCGGCGGCGGGGAAGCCGGCCGATTGAAGGGGATTATCCCCCATGATAGCTTCGCCGCATGCCGAGGAGCCGGGAAACATATAAATCGGTTCGGGAACTGATCGCGGAGCAGGCATCGCGCATCCCGGACAAGGCTTACGCCTACGCCATCGAGCCGCAAAAGACCCTGAGCTATGGCGAGTTGTTTCGCCTCGGCAACCGGATGGCGCGCTATTTCCGCGACCGCGGCGTCGAGGCGAACGACCGGATTCTCATGCTGTCCGAGAACTCGGTGGAGTTCATCGCGGTCTTCCTTGGCGTCCAGCGTCATGGCGCCACCATCGCCACCGTCAATGTCGAAATGAACCGGCACCATATCGCCGGGATCATCCATGCGGTCGGCCCGAAACTGGTGTTGGCGCAGGAAGGTCTTGGACTCGAAGGGCTGCGCGATCCGTCGGGCGGGGCCGAGTGGATGGCGATCGGCGAATGGAACGCCGGCGGCGATTCCACCGGCTTCTTCGCCGCCATCGAGGATTATTCCGCCGATGAGGGACCGGACGAGGTTTGCCAACCCGAAGATATCGCCGTCATATTCTATACCTCGGGCACGGAAGAAAAACCCAAAGGGGTTCTGCAGTCCCATTTGAGCGTGTGGGCGAATTACCATGCCGTCGCCGATTGCGTGGAGCTTGGCGAAGACGACCGGATGCTCGATTGCCGGTCCTATACCTGGCTGTCCGCCCAGAACATGAGTCTCGGCGCCCCCCTGGTCAGTGGCGCCACCGTTTACATGGCCAAGAAGTTCTCCCGCCGCCGCTATTTCGACTGGGTGAAGGACTACAGGATAACTATCGCCATAACGGTGCCGACCATCTTGAACATCTTCATGAACGAGCCCGTCGACATTCGCGGCGGGGACCTTCCCGAGTTGCGGTTCCTGATGACCAGTTCGGCGCCGATGCCGCCGGAACAGTGGCGGAAATTCGAGCAAACCTACGGCATGCTTGTGTGCCAGTCCTATGGCTGCAGCGAAGCCGGCCTGATGTGCGGCCACCGGGGAGCGGACCGCAAGATCGGAACGGTCGGCCCGCCCTTGAAATACCAGACCCTTCGGCTCCTCGACGGGGACGGCAACGAGGTGCCCCGGGGTCAACCCGGCGAAATCACCGTTTCCGGTCCGCAGTTGTCGATCGGCTATCTGCGGGCCGACGGGGGCGTCGAAAGGTTACCCGAGTCCGGCCACTCGACGGGCGATCTCGGCGTCATCGACGCCGACGGTCACGTCGCCATCGTCGGCCGGCTGAAAGACCTGATCATCCGCGGCGGCGTCAACATCTCGCCGGTCGAAATCGATAATGTCCTGACCCGCCATCCCGACGTCATCGAGGGCGCGACCGTCGGCGTTCCGGACAAGATCTATGGCGAGGAGGTCGTCGCCTGTGTCGTCACGCGACCGGGAAGCGATCTTTCGGCCGAGGACGTCATCGCCCATTGCGGCAAGTTCCTGGCCCCCTTCAAGACGCCGAAGGAAATCTGCTTTGTCGATGAGCTGCCCAGGAACGCGCGCGGCAAGCTCGACCGCGAGGCGCTGGTCGCTTCGTGGAAACAGGAAAAGGCCTGACCCGGCGGCGGGTCCGCGTCGATCGAGCCGATGGCGAAACAACCCCGCGCGATGAGTAAGGCGAAACGGCGAACGCCCAGGCGGCGGCGGATCGATTACGGTATCTTGACCGGGCTCGTCGGCTATCGCTTGCGCCGGGCGCAGGCCGCGGTCTTCGGCCATTTCCTCGACAGCGTCGGGGAACATGGCGTGACGCCGGGTCAGTTCGGTGTCCTCATCCTGATCGAGGCGAACCCGCGTCTGAGCCAGTCGGCGCTGGCGGAAGCGTTGGGGATAGAGCGTTCGACCATGGTGACGGTGATCGACCGGCTCGAGTCGCGCGGTTGGGTCGCGCGTAAATCCTCCAAGACCGACCGGCGGTCCTACGCCCTGGCGCTTACCAAGGCGGGGGCCGGCCTTCTTGCCCGCGTGACCCCTCTGGTGCGCCGCCACGAGCGGCAATTCAATGCCGGCCTCGGCAAGGAAGAAAAGGCGGTGCTGATCGAGCTGCTGGAACGCGTCGCCGCCGCCGCCGGGCGATCGTAATCATCCTTCCCGGTACAGGCGCCGTATCAGCGAGCGCGTCAGTTTGGCGACGACGCGGCGGCGGTAGCCGGGCGGGCTGAAGGTGCTGCTCATCGGCTGGATCCGGTCCCGCACGAGGCCGTCCAAGCGCGCGAGCATGGCGTCGTCGGGCGGGGCGCCGGTCAGCGCGTCGGTTCCTTCGATCATGAGCGGCATCGAGTTGGTGCCGGTCAGGGCGACACTGAGATCGACCACGGCGTCGGCGTCGCGCCGCAAGCCAACCGCCACGCCGGCGAGGGGGAAGTCGATGGCGCCGCGCACCCGCGACTTGGCGTAACCGGTCTTGAAGCCGTCGGCCGGGGCCGGGACGCGTACCGCCACGAGCATCTCGTCGGCGCCGAGCAGCAGATAGGCGAGGCCGTCATCCTGGTACATCCCGGTCAAGGGGATGATCCGGCCGCCCGATGGCGAGGCAATCTCGGCCGCCGCGCCCAGCACCATCAGCGCCGGCGCCAAGTCGCCACTGAAGGCGGCAAAGCAATGATCGCCTTTGGGCGCGACGTGGCACACATCGCCCCGCGATTTGAGGCAGTAGTCGTTGCTCCGCCGCCACCATTCGCTCTGGTTATAGAACAGGCAGCGCGTATCGAGGCAGAGGTTGCCGCCGACGGTGCCGACCTGGCGATGGCTGGTGGCGGCGACCGCGCCCGCCGCCTCGACGATGCCGGTATAATCGGCGCGCAGGCGCCCGTCCTCGATCAGTTCGGCCAGGGTAACGGCGGCGCCGATGCGCAAGCCGCCGTCGACGGACTCTATCTTTCGGATCTCTTCGAGGCCGTTGAGATCGATGACTTTCGCCGGCGCCACGATGCCGCGCCGGATATTGGGCACAAGATCGGTGCCGCCGGCGACGAACCGGGCCTCGGGATCGGCCGCCCGCATCGCCACGGCCTCGGCCACCGTCGCCGGCCTCACGACGCTGAATTCTGGCATGTATTCCATCAGGCGGCGCTCCTTTTGCGGCCTCGACCCCGTTCCTTGCGGAGGATCGCGTCGATCACCCGGTCGGGTGTGACCGGCGTCTCATCCATGCGCAGGCCGATGGCGTCGGCGACGGCGTTGGCGAGGGCCGGGATGACCGCGGCGAGGGCGCCCTCGCTCGCTTCCTTGGCGCCGAAGGGTCCATTGGGATCGATGCTCTCGACGATTTTCACCTCGATATCCGGCGATTCGACGATGGTGGGCACCCGGTAGTCGAACATGTTGGGCCCCAACGGCAAGCCCTTGTGGTAGCGGGTCTCCTCGCTCAACGCCTGGCCCAGGCCCATCCACACCGCGCCCTGGATCTGGCCCTCGCAGGCGAGGCGGTTGATGGCGAAGCCACAGTCATGCGCCACCCAGACCTTGTCCACCGTGACCCGCCCGGTGTCCTCGTCGACCGTGACTTCGGTGGCGACGGCGGCGTAGGAATAGGCCATGGAGGGGCCGACACCGGCGCCGCGATACCTGCCTCCCTGGTGCGAGCGCGGCACCGTGAAGGTGCCCTTGACGGTGATGGTTCCGCTCTCCGCCAACGCCTCATCGACGACCTCCTGGAAGGGGAGGCCGGGGTCCTGGCCTCCCTGGACACGGTAGATTTCACCCAGGCACTCGATGTCCTCCGCCTTGGCGTCGAGCTTGCGCGCGGCCGCCTCGGCGAGGATGCCCTTCAACTTCTCGGCCGCTTCGATCGCCGCGTTGCCGACCATGAAGGTGACGCGCGAGGAGTAGGAACCGTTATCCTTCGGCGTGATCCGGCTGTCATTGGCGACGACGGAAACACGGTCGAGATCCAAGCCCAGGACCTCGCCGACGATCTGGGCCAATACCGTCGAGGATCCCTGCCCAATATCGGCGGTCCCGGTCAAGATCGTAACGCCGCCATCGAAATCGAGCTTGAGGTTGACCACCGCATGGGGTTCGCCGGTCCAGTGCACCGGCTTGGCGGCGCCGCTGACATAATGCGAACAGGCGAGACCAAGCCCCTTGCCTTTCGGCAGGTTTCCGCGCCGCGCCTTCCAGCCGGAAGCCTCCTCGACCCAGTCGAGGCACTGGGGCAGACCGTAGGATTCAACCATCATATCGTTGATCGTCCGAACCGGAGCCTCGAGCAAATTGCGGCGCCTGACCTCGAACGGGTCGAGACCGAGTTCGTCCGCCATCTGGTCCAACAACGATTCGAAAGCGAAACGCACGTTGACGGTGCCATGACCGCGCATGGCGCCGCAGGGCGGCGTGTTGGTGTAGACGCGATAGCCGTCGAACTTGACCGCCGGAATATCGTAGATCGCGTTCAGCAGCGCGCCGGAATAAAGGATCGTCACGATGCCATAGCCGCCATAGGCGCCGCCGGCCTGCAGCGTTTCGCAAGCGCAGGCCGTCATCCGGCCATCCTTGATCATGCCGATCTTCAGCTTGATGCGCGTCGCCGGGCGGCCGCGGTGGGTGACGAAGGTTTCCTCGCGGCTCAGCTTGAGGCGCACCTTGGCGCGCGCGGCGCGGGCCAGGATACAGGCGATGATCTCGAAATTCAGGGTCTCGCTGCGATGGCCGAAGCCGCCGCCGACATAAGGTTTGACCACGCGTACTCGGGAAGTGTCCATGCCGAGACACTGGGCCACCCGCAAATGCACGTAATAAGGCACCTGGGTGCAGGTATGTAACGTCAGGCGGTCGCGCTCGGCGTCGTATTCGGCGAGCGAGACATCGGGTTCCATCTGCACGTGGGTGACTTCGGCGCAATCGTAAACCTTCTCCAGGACGATGTCCGCCGCGGCGAAGCCGGCCTCGACGTCGCCGAATTCGTGATGAACGTCCCGTTCGAGATTTCCCGGCCTGTCGGCATGAAGTTCGACCGCTCCCGGCATGCGGGCCTTCTCGGGATCGTAATAGGCGGGGAGTTCCTCGACCTCCATCCGGATCAAGCGGAGCGCGGCTTCGGCCACGGTCTCATCGATGGCGGCGACGGCTGCGACCGGTTCCCCTCGATAGCGAACCCGGTCGCGCGCCAATGGATATTCGTTCTGGGCGATCGGCAGGACACCGAACGGCACGTCGCAGTCCTCGCCGGTGACGATGGCGGCGACACCGGGCAGCGCCAACGCGTCCGTCACGTCGAGCCTGGTGATCTTGGCGTGGCTGTAGGGGCTGCGGAAAATACGCCCGACCAGCGCGTCACGATGGGCGAGATCGGCGGTGTACTCGGCCCGCCCGGATACCTTTTCGACGCCGTCGATCAGCGGGACATGGGCGCCGACCAATCTCGCGCTCGCGGGCATGGCCGGGTCCTCGCTCATGGGACGCTTCCATCGGCGGCGCTCAGGACCGATTCGATGATCTTCACATAGCCGGTGCAACGGCAGATGTTGCCGCTCAATCCCTGGCGAATTTCATCGTCACTGGGTGTCGGGTTCCTTCTAAGCAGGCCTTCCGACGCCATGATCATCCCAGGCGTACAGTAGCCGCATTGCGAGCCGAGTTTTTCGTGGAAGGCGCGCTGCAGGCGCGAGATGCGTCCGCCCCGCCTGGCGCCCTCGATGGTCTCGACCCGGCGGCCGGCAACGGTATAGGCGAGGGAGATACAGGACAACCGCGGCCGGTCGTCGACGAGGACGGTGCAGGCGCCGCACTCGCCACCATCGCAGCCCATCTTCGTCCCGGTGAGCCCGGCGACCTCGCGCAGGTAGTCGATGAGCAACATGTTGTCGGCCACGGCGTCGTCGCGCCGCCGGCCGTTCAACACCAGGCTCAGGATCGATTTCGCCATCTTCGCGCGCGTCCCGTTACGCTACCGCGTGACAAGGGTTAATTGTTCGGGTCTCGAACAGTTGCAAAAGATACCACGTCTCCCCCGATGAAACAACCGGGAAGTGTCACGGAGGTTGGGGCGAATAGCACCGGCCCGTTGACGGCGGCGGTCAAGCCCCGGCGGAATTTGGCCGATAGCTGAAATTAATCTTTGTTTACAGTATGTTAGGGTTGGATTTCGAAGCGGGAGATGGCGCGCCCGAGAGGATTTGAACCTCCGACCCCAGGATTAGGAATCGGAAGGAAACAGCCACACCGGCTATCATGGGCTAACATTCTCCTTGCATTGTGCCGAAAACCGGCTTATCTGTTACCTTGTGATACCCGGTGATACGGGAAGTGCAACGGGCGTCGTGTTAGCCCGCTATTAGCCAGGAGGGGAAAATGGCTCGCCGCAAGACCTTGACCGACAACATGGTTGCCAAGCTGAAACCGGGACCGAAGCGCCTGACGCTTCCCGATCCCGAACTGCGCGGCCACTATCTCCGCGTCACGCCGACGGGCGCGAAAAGCTACGTCGCGGTGGCCCGCGCGCCGGGCGGCAAGCAGGTATGGGCGACCATCGGCGGCGCCGACGTGCTGACCATTGGTGAGGCCCGCGAGCGAGCGCGCGCCGCCATCCAGCGCATCAAGGACGGGCTCGAGCCCTTCGAGGCGCCGCCGCCCGAGCCGGATAGCTTCAAGGCCGTCGCCGAGAACTATGTCGAGCGGCACGTCAAGGCGAACCGGCTGCGCTCCCAGGCCGAGATCGAGCGCATCCTGGACACGCATATGTATCCGAGTTGGAAGGATCGCGAGTTCGCCAGCATCCGGCGCGGCGACGTCACGCGGCTCCTCGATATGGTGCAGGACGCCAACGGCCCCGGCGCGGCGGACCATGTGCTCGCCATCGTGCGCGGAATAATGAACTGGTACGCGAGCCGAAGCGACGACTACATATCGCCGATCGCCCGCGGGATGCGCCGCACCGATCCCAAGTCCCGCAAGCGCGCCCGCATCCTTGACGATGACGAAATCCGAGCGGTCTGGAAGGTCGCCGAGGCTAATGGCACCTTCGGCGCGATCATCCGGCTTGCCCTTCTGACGGCCCAACGGCGCGAGAAGATTGCAACGGTGAAATGGCAGGACGTGACGATCGATGGCGTCTGGGATATCCAGGCCGAGGACAGGGAGAAAGGCAACGGCGGGGCGCTGGTACTGCCCGAGACGGCGCTGGCGATCATTCGCGAGCAAACCCGCATCGGCGAAAATCCTTATGTGTTCGCCGGACGCGGTGACGGTCATTTCAAGGGCTACTCTCCTTGCAAGCGCGCTTTCGATGTGCGGGTGACGAAGGCACTTAGCGAAGTCGCCGACGGCGAGCCGCTGCCCCGCTGGACATTGCACGACTTACGCCGCACCGCACGGTCATTGATGGCCCGCGCCGGGGTGAGGCCGGATATCGCCGAGCGCGTCATGGGCCACACCATACCCGGCGTCGAGGGTGTGTACGACAGGCACACCTACCGCGACGAGAAGGCCGACGCCTTGAAGCGGCTGGCCGGGTTGATCGCCCTGATCCTCGATCCGCCGGCCAACAACGTGATGCCGCTCCACGCCGAGGTGTGACGATGGCGACTAGGATTATCGCTGGCACCGGTGGTTCGGTCGAGCGTTACAAATACCGGCGCGCCGATGACAAGCTGGCGTGGCAATCTATCGAAAGAGCCCTCGATGTCGAGGGTAGTTCATTTGGTGACAGGCGCCGTGTCCACCGGTCTATACGCATTGCTATCAACTGGCATCTAGGCTGGCATTCGGTATGGGATGGAGCCCCCGGCGAAGCAGAGGTCCGCCAACGAATCAAGAAAGTGCGCATCGCCGCCGAGGCGTTGGACCGCGAGCTTAGCGCCCTGACCGATACCGAATTGGCCCTTCTGCAAACTGCCGACATTCGATCCGGCCGCAACTGGCTGTCCTATACTTCGGGCTTTCGCGGGCCTGTCCTTGATCTCGTAAGGCTCGCTAATAGCGTCCTTGCGACGTTGCCGAAATCGCGCGGGGGGCCACCAGAGGATTTACCGAAGAGAGTGCTAATCGAACGCCTGGACGATATCTTCCGCGAGACGGGAAAGATACCCACGGCTGGCAGCGAAAATGAAGGCGAATTCGTGACGCTGATTAGCTCGGTGCTGATCCTAGCAGGCGAGGAAGAAAGCGCCGCCGGGCTCGGCAAGGCCGTGCAACGAATCTGGTCAGCCCAGGAAACACGGGACACAACTCACCGCGAATT
>JADFJG010000023.1 GCA_022566265.1 Pseudomonadota bacterium
CATCTTCGCCGCATGGGCCTTGGCGATCAGGGCCGGCACGACATGGCTCGATTCGAGATCGAAATTGTCGTTCTCGCCATAAAGGTTGGTCGGCATGGCGGAGATGAAGTCACAGCCATACTGGCGCCGGTAGGCCTGGCACAGCATGATGCCGGTGATCTTGGCGATGGCGTACCACTGGTTGGTGGGCTCGAGCGCACCGGAAAGAAGGGCGTCCTCGGGGATGGGCTGGGGCGCGAATTTGGGATAGACGCAAGATGAGCCGAGCGACAACAGCTTCTCGACGCCGCCCTTGTACGCCGCCTCGATCAGGTTGGCCTCGATCATCAGGTTGTTATAGATGAACTCCGCCGGCCGCGTATCATTGGCGACGATGCCACCCACCGTGGCCGCCGCCACGAACACCGCCTGGGGTTTCGCCTCCGCCATCCAATCCTCGGCCTCCGTCTGGCGGAGCAGATCGACCTCTTCTCGTGTCACCGTTAGGACCTCGCAATCTTCCGCCTGGAGGCGGCGCATCAGCGCCGATCCCACCAGGCCCCGGTGACCGGCGACATAAACGCGCTTGCCGGCAAGGTCGTAGATGGGGTCTTTTTCAGTCGACATCGTGGCACCCCCAGGCGTTAGGGCGCATCGGGACAACGGATATCCCGACGAATGCGCGAAGGGAATGAGTCCCGACCATGACGCCGGTGGTCAGCTCGACATCTATAGACAATTCGGCAACTCCGCTGGCCAGCCCGTGCTGTTGGGCCGAAGCTTATGTTAGTATCGATAATGGTTCAACACCCCACCCGGCCGATCCTGGCGCGGTGAAGGCGGAGCGGGAAAAGACCGTCCCGCAAGCCCGTGTACACCACCAAGCGATGAACGGATCGCATCGCTTGTTCCGGCGACATTCTGTCGAGGCCTTTTCAAGGTGCAAACTCATATCTCTACGCTAATCGAGCGCGGCAAATCGACCCTCGGCCGTATCTGGGTCGGCACGCCCGGCTGGGTCGTCTATCTGGCGGCGGTGATCGCTGTGGCGGCCTGGCTGGCGGCAAACGCGGTCCGTCCGATGGCCGATGTGGACCTTGATCTTTCCTTGGTTCAACCCGAGCTCGGGCAAGCTTATCTCGTCAAACTAGGCCGACCGCAAGGGACGCTGCCGATTTTTTCCGCCCTCACCGATTCGGTAAAAAAACCAAAAGCATCACAACTTCGGTTGTACGAGGCATCTCGTCCCCTGGGCCCGCCACATAGCCCGCATAAACTGGTACGCGAGGAAGGCCAAGGGCGCTACTCGCACTGGGGGGGCTATCTGTATTTCTCCACCTCGGACAATACGGACCCGCGAACGAACGGCAGGACGTACCGCGCGGTATATCCCTTGTCGATCGCGCCGTGGTTCGAAGCGGCAATTTTCTTGCTGGTCTTAACCGCTCTCATCCGGGCGGTCTCGAGCCAATGGTCTCGAGTCCGTTCGGTATCGCTAATCGGCGCCGATTTCTTTCTCGACCCTGCCGTTGACCGGCGGAGCCCCTGGGTCTGGTTTATCTTGGGTCTCGGGGCAGTCGGTGTCGCGTGGCTCTATATCTTCGGATTGTGGTGGACGGGCAAGAGCGCATCGTTAACGGTCGCCGGCATCCTCCCGGTAAGCGACTCCCTGGGCTACCAGAAATGCGCCAGAGAGATCATCGACCTTGGCCAAGCCTACGTTTGGTGCCATGCCCGCCCTCTTTACACGTCTTTTTTCGCCTCGTTATGGCTTCTGAGCAACCGGCACTTGGAAATCACGCTGCTTCTCCAGGCGGCTGTCCTGACAGGCTGCATCGTGATATTCGCCAAGGAGGCGGCGCGATGGCTCGGGCTCGGCCCGGCATTGATGGTCGCGATCGCCGTTTTCCTTTTCTCGCAACAACACGCCTTCGCTCTTGTCATGACCGAGAACATCGGATTGGCCTTGGGGCTCCTGGCGCTGGCCCTGTTGCTCAACGCGGCGGTCCGGGGCCGGCTGGCGATCGCGTATTTGGGGCTTGCGGTCCTGACCCTCGCGTTACATGCGCGGGCAGGCGCCTTCATTGTTTTGCCGTTCGTCGTCCTTTGGATCGGCTATCTGGCCCACAGGCAGGAACGGTCGTTCTTCCTGCATTCGGGCCTTGCCGTACTCAGCGTGGTTTGCGCCGTACTTGCCAATTTTGCCCTCATATCGTCGATCGGCGGCGAAATATTCGGCGCTCATTCGAATTTCCCACTCACATTTTACGGCTTGTCCGCTGGCGGCGACTGGATGACGATAATGAGAGATCATCCCGAGTTGCCGGTGGATGACCAGGCAGAGGCCGCCACTGAGATATATCGCCTGGCTTTCGAAAACATCCGGAACGATCCAACGGTTTTTCTGCTTTCCCTACTGAAAAACGAAGGGCGGTATTTCCAGTGGGTCTTGTTCGACTATGCCGATGGCCCGATCCATGGTGCGTTGTGGCTGGCCTGGGTTGCTGGACTATTCATCTCCGCCGTGTTCGCAAGATCCGATCCGCGGGCCGCGCTATTGCTGGCGATAACTCTCGGAGAAATGGCCTCGGCGCCTATCATCGCCGGCGATGGAGGGGCGCGGCTCTTCGCCGCGACATCGAGCGTGCAACCCCTGTTAGCGGCCTACGCCGTCGTCAGAATTTTCCAAACGACCGCACTGCGCCGCCTGTACGCGTCCTTCACCAAGCCTGAAATGCCTGCCGGCGAACCCCCGCGGGCCGCGTATGCGATGCTCGTCGTCCTTGGTCTTGCCATCGCCCTGCCCCAGTCACCTGTGCGCAAAGCTTTCGCCGAGAACCCGGCCGCCGGGATCGAGGTTTGTGAAAAGGGCTATGAGACCGTTGTTTCCACGCTCCATCGGAATGGCGTGGTACTGACCATTCGCGGCAACACGTCCCCCGCCCGCCTTTGGCCATTCAGGGTAAATTACAAGCAGCTTGCCGCGGGTATCCCCGATGACTCCTGGTTCAAGTCGGATTTTGTAGTCGAGCCGCCGTTACAGATCGTTCAAGCGCCTCAATTGTTGGCAAATGATTTTACGACATTGAAACGGTTATTTTGGACCGGACGGGACGAACTGCCGATGGGCCCGCTCGTCCGGCTATGCGTCGATCTCTCCGAGACCCGCAACTTCGCGCAGGCGCCTTATTACAGGATCGTCTCCTACAAGGAACTCGATTAGACCTGTTGTCGGGCGCTCCTACGATCGCCAGGGACCATTGCAGCGTTCTCCAATGAAGATCATGTTTCTCGCCCGTTCCCTCGATGGCGGCGGCGCCGAGCGCCAACTCGTTACCCTCGCCGTGGGCCTTCGGAAAAGAGGTCACGAGGTCGCCATCGCCGTCTTCTACCCGGGTGGCGAGTTTGAGACCCAGGCCAGGAACGCGGGCGTCGCCATCCTTCCGCTTGGCAAGCGCGGCCGCTGGGATGTCGTGGGCTTCGCCTGGCGCCTCCTCAAGACACTGAGGGCGGCGCGGCCCGACATTCTGCACGGTTATCTGGCGACGGCCAACTTGCTTGCCGTCCTCGCCCGGCCGTTTCTCCCCAAGACCAGGACCGTCCTCGGGATCAGGGCCAGCAACATGGCGCTTGACCGCTACGACTGGCTCATGCGGCTCATCGGCCGGCTCGAGGCCCTGTTCGCTTCGCCGGCCGATCTGGTGATCGCCAACTCCGAGGCCGGCCGGGATCACGCGGTGGCGCGCGGCTTTCCAGGCGACAAGATGGCCGTCGTGCCGAACGGGATCGACACCCAATTCTTCCGCCCGGACCCGGCGGCCAGCCCCCGGCTGCGCGCCGACCTCGGCATCGGTAGCGAGGGGCGCCTCATCGGCCTCGTCGCGCGCCTCGATCCGATGAAGGATCATCCGACGTTTCTCCGTGCTGTGGCCGAGTTCCTGGAGTCCGGTGGCCGGGCGCGCTTCATCTGCGTCGGGGACGGGCCCCGGGCTTATCGCGAATCGCTCCAAACTCTTGGTCGCGAGCTTGGCATCGATGCGAACCTGTCGTGGGCCGGGTCACGGGACGACATGCCGTCCGTCTATAACGCGCTCGATGTCCTGACCCTCACCTCCGCCTTCGGCGAGGGCTTTCCCAATGTGCTGGGCGAGGCCATGGCTTGCGGCGTGCCCTGCGTGGCGACGGATGTGGGCGATGTGAAACGCGTCCTCGGCGAGGCCGGCATCGTCGTAGCGCCGGGCGATCCGGGAGCACTGGCGCGCGCCTGGGTGACGATACTCCGCCGGTTCGAAACCGAAGACGGCACGCTCGGCCAAGAGACCCGGCGGCGCATCGTCACCCATTTTAGCGCCGAAACCATGGTGGCTCGCACCGAGGCCCTGCTGGGGGGCCTGTTGGACCAAGCGCGCACCGGCCCGAAGGATGTCAACTGACGGATCAAGAGGCGTGTCATTGCCGGCGGAGAAGACCGTGAACCGGGAAGACCTATCGTGAGTTTCCGGTCGTGAGTGCCCGGCGCGCCCTGTTCCTGTTCCTGTTTGCCTTGGCGGTCAGGCTTGCCTATCAGGCGGCGCTCTCGGGCTGGGGGGGCACCAATTTCGATGTCGATTCCGCCATGTATATGGGCTTTGCCGGGAATATCCTGGAAAATGGCCAAATGGGAAGAGCGGACGCGCTTGGCCCCCATAGTGAACGCATGCCGCTCTACCCGTATTTTCTTGCCCTCATCTTTTATCTGACCGGCGGCATGAATATCGGCGCCGCGGTTACCTCTCAGGCCATTTTCGATAGCCTTACCGTCCTCGCCGTGGCTTATCTGGCGGCGGCGATCGACCGGCGTTGGGCTTTGCCGGCCGGGATACTCGCAGCTCTTTGGCCGAACCTGATCATAAACGCCGCCTACATACTATCGGACACATTGTTCGTCGGGTTCTTTAGCTGGGGCCTGGCGGCGTGTCTTTGGGCGTCGCGGAAGCCAAGGCCCGCCGCTTGGCTTATCGCTTCGGGAGTGGGTTTCGGCCTGGCGCTACTGACCCGTCCGGTCTTGAT
This sequence comes from Pseudomonadota bacterium, assembly GCA_022566265.1. Lineage (GTDB taxonomy): Bacteria > Pseudomonadota > Alphaproteobacteria > SMXQ01 > SMXQ01 > JACZQV01. The sequence continues at coordinate 5,029 of JADFJG010000023.1, forward strand.
GGTTTTCCCCGTTTTTCTGTTGCCGGCCCTCGCCTGGTTCCTCAAAAGTACGATGCCCACCGACTGGCCCAAGGCCGTTCGAATGGCGGCACTCCCGGTGATCGTGATGTACGCCTTCGTCGGACCGAGAATGGTGGATACCTATCGGCACTACGGGACGCCCGTGGTGAGTACCCAAGTCGGGTGGCACGCGGCGAATTATGTCTATCCCTGCCTCAGGACGGCATGGACCTGTGGCGATTTGCGCGCGCTGCACGCCGAGATCCGAACGCTGCATTCGGCCCGCCTGGCGGCGCTGCCGACGGAGGCCGCGGCCAATCCGGTCATTATCGATCGGTTGTGGCGCGATATTGCCATCGAGCGGATAAGCACGCTTCCCCTCGCCCAGATCGCCTACGGCGCCCTTGCCGGGGCCACCCTGAACCTGTTTCATACGTCGATCTCGCAACTCGGATATCAGTTCAAACTCAGACGTTCCTCGGTGCTTGCGGGCGTCATGACGCCCGGCGCCACGTTCTCGGAGCGCATCGCCAGGCTGCGCCACGCCGCCACGACCGAATGGTTCACCCTTGCGTGGCTGGCGGGTTTGATGGTGCTTGGGGCGACCCGGTTGATCCAGCTTGGCGGACTGGTCTTGGGCGTGAGACAAAAGGACATGCGCGGGCCTATCCTTTTCCTGTTCTTCGTGGCGCTTTATTTCCTCTTCGTCAACGGACCGATCGGCTATGCCAGGTACAGATTGCCGATGGAGCCGACGCTCATCGTGCTGCTCGTCGCCGGTCTTGCCGGCTCGGGCTTGCTTGACAGGATAGAAGGGGCGGTGAAACGAATGCGCCACGCTTACGGTAGAATATTGCCGTAAAGCGGGCTCTACCGCTTCTCGCCGCTATCCGGGTTCGCGTATTCCCGAACCCAGGAGTTCCGGTGGCGGTTGATTGTATGCGGCGATTATGGAAGAATATTCCTGGTTGCGGGCGCGGCGATACGCTGGCTTCGTCATCGGCGTTGAATGCCGGGCGCCAGCCCCGCGGCCGCAAATGAAATAATGGTATCGAAAGCAGATTCATGACGCTCAAGGGGAAAGCGACGATCGGAGCGCTGACGCTGGGCGGCCTGTTGGCGGTCCTGGCCGTCATCCTCGTCGTCACCCTCGATAATCCCGGGAAAGCCGCGCCCGCCGGCAACGCTTTTCGCCTGGATACCGGGGATTTGAAGTATCCGGTGATTTACGCCGGGGATTTCGTCCGCTCACCCGTCGATATCACGCGCATCGAGACGTTCAAACCCTTGTTCGGCCCCGCCCGCCCGGTGGTCAACCCCGCCCCGCCGAAGCTCGTGAGTCCACGCGAACTGACTTTCGAGGTGCCCGGTGAATACTATCTGCGGTTCAACGGCGACTGGGCGGCCAAGATTCTGGTCCTGGATGCCGACGAGCCGATTTCCGAGGGTGTCGTAAGGATTTATCGCTTTTTCGTCGCCAATAGCCTGCCGTGCAATGGCCAAGGCCCTTCCTTCTACAGGGATGGCGGCGAAGCTTATTTGAAACTTTGGTTTAATAATGACAGCCCGGCACTTCTGCTGTGCGGGCCGACCGAGGACGCCTTCCGCAAGATCATCGAAGACCGTTTCAGGCTGCCGACGAGAATGGTGACGTTTCCGGGGACCTTCCTGAGGGACGGCAAGATCGGCAAAGCTACCCACAATATTCCCGAGGTCTATCTGCCGGACAAGGGGCAGTTCGTGACGTTCGATATCAACAATGGCTTTTTCGTCAGGTGGTTGGAAGCGTCGCAGATCGCCCGAAAGATCCACGAAAGTACCGATGACAGCGCGTTACTGACGCCGGAGCAGTGGGAGCAAATCGGCTTCGACATCGATGAGACCTTCGCCAACGCCTTGGGAGCCGCGACCGCGGACGTCCTTGTGAAAAAGGATGAGGATATCGAATTTACGCCTGAATTGCTTTCGCGGACGACGAGGAAGGAAGGATGGCACCTGATGTCGCAGTACTATTATGGTGGAGCCGCCTATTTCGGCCGTCGTGGTTACGGCACCAAGTTCTTAAAGGTAGAGCACATCGGTTCTCTTCACGAAAATCCAGACCTCACGGATGCCGCCGTGGCGTGGGAGGAATCCTTCGGCCTCACGGTCAAGGTCGTTTCCCCCGAAGAGCTTGAACGGCTATTGGCGCAAGGCTTCGCCAAGGAAATCGCCGCCGAGGCCTGGCATGAGCGCGCTTCGCTGAGGTTAATCAAGGAGCCCCTCGGAACACGGCTGGTCCGGGCTATTTGCCGGCGGCTCGAAAAAGTCTGGCTGGTCGGTAGCGCATGCCGTGCCGAACTCTGAGAGGGGCGGGGATACCAACCGGCCACCCTCCGTCGGGCCGCGCAAGACAACTCAATAGGTATCAATAACAACGTTCCATTGTCATGGGCCGCGACGGCGGGAGGCCCAATGGGTGAGAAACTCACACTTTCGCTTCGCTGGTCTTAACGGCGCTCGCCAAGAGGGGAATGAATGAAAATACTGGTTACCGGCGGCGCCGGCTATGTCGGCAGCCTGCTCTGCCCGGCGTTGCTCGACGCCGGCCATGACGTCACGATCATGGACAACTTCCTCTATGGCTACGACGCCGTCCTCCATTTCATCAGGCATCCCAAGGCGCAGGTCATCAAACGGGATATCCGCGACCAGGACCGGTCGTATCTGAAGGACCGGGACGTCATCTTCCACCTCGGCGCCATCAGCGGCTATCCGGCGTGCGAGGCCAATCCCAACTCGGCCCATCTGATCAATGTCCTGGCGACCCAGGAGATATCGGAGAGCCTCGCCAAGGACCAGTTGCTCATCTACGCCTCGACCACCTCGCTCTACGGCGCCCACGGCGGCATCTGCACCGAGGACGGCCCGGTCGATACCGCCAACAACCTCTATTCCCTGACCAAGCACCAGGGCGAGCAGGCGGTCATGGAAAGGGAAAATTCCATCTCCTTGCGCTGGGCCACGGTATTCGGGGTCAGCCCCCGCATGCGCGCCGGCCTCTTGGTCAATGATTTCGTCGCCCGGGCGGTCCAGGAACGGACATTGGTCATCTATTCCGGCCACTCCAAACGCACCTTCCTCCATGTCGGCGATTCGGTGAAAGGCTATCTCTTCGCCCTCGATCATGGCGATGCCATGCGCGGTCAGATCTACAACATGGGCGACGCGCGGCTGAATTATTCGAAGATCGACCTGGCCAATATGATCAAGCAGCACGTCGATTATGAAATCGTCGAGTCCGCGTTGTCCGACAAGGACATCCGGGATTTCGTCGTATCCTATGACAAGGCGGCGGCGCTCTGCTATGGCGCCGAGATATCGGTGGAGGACGGCATCGCCGAATTGGTCAAGCTTTACCGGTTCTACACGCCCAATTCTTTCGTCAGGCCGATCTGAGCCGAAAACACCGGCCCTGAAAACTGAACTTCACCGCTTGCCCCCGTTGCCAGTAAAGGCATAATTGGCATCCTTGACCGTCCCGGCGGCAAGGCGGGTCCTCGTAGTTGAGCGGTTAATTCGGCAGGCCGAGGGGGCCGGGCGCCGATGGTCCTTGGGAGGAACTTTTGCATGGAAGAAATTCGCAGCGGCGATAAGTTGCTGGCCATCGTGTGGCGGGACAAGGACTGGGGCCCCGGGCTCCATTTCTGTACGCCCGACGATATGTTCATACAGGCGGGTTGCTGGCAGTACCCCTCGGGCAAGGTATTGGCGGCGCATCGCCACAAGACCTACCAACGCGAGGTGTTGCAGACCCAGGAGATGGTCTATGTCAAACGCGGGCGAATGAAAGTGCGGGTGTTCGACGCCGACAAGCGGTTGGTCGACGAACCCATCCTGGAAGCGGGGGACTTCGCGGTACTGGCGGATTGTGGCCACGGCTACGAGATCCTCGAGGACGATACCCAGATCCTGGAGGTGAAGAACGGCCCCTTCATCGATGTTGACACCGACAAGGAAGCGCTGTGATCAACCCTGAGAGGACGCCTTGGATTTCATTCCCCAGATAGAACCCTCCTTCGACGAAAAGGAAGCCGATGCGGTGCGCGAGTACGTTCTTTCGGGCGGCTGGGGCACCGAATTCAAGAAAACCGCCGAGTTCGAAAGCCGCCTGGCCGAATTCACCGGCGCCGGGCATTGCATCGTCACCACCAGCGGCACCATCGCCCTGACGCTCGCCTTATTGGCACGGGGGATAGGACCCGGCGACGAGGTCATCATGCCCGATCTCACCATGATCGCCACCGCCAACGCGGCGACGCTGTTCGGCGCCAAGCCTAAGTTCGTCGATATCGAGCCCGAAACCCTCAACATCGACATCGCCCAGGTGGAGCGCGCCATCGGTCCCAAGACCAAGGCCGTCATCCATGTCTCCCTCAACGGACGCAGCAACGATCTCGACGCCCTCGTGCGGCTGTGTAAGGAACGCGGCCTTTACCTCGTGGAGGACGCCGCCCAATCCCTGGGATCTTATTTCGGCGACCGGCATCTGGGCACCATCGGGGACGTGGGCTGTCTGTCCTTCAGCATGCCCAAGGTGATCACCACGGGCCAGGGCGGCGCGGTCCTGACCAACGACGCCGAGATCGCCGCCAAGGCCCGCAAGCTCAAGGACTTCGGCCGCGCCGGCGGCGGTAACGACATCCACGATACCATCGGCTTCAATTTCAAGTTCACCGACTTCCAGGCCGTCATCGGCATCGAGCAAATGGCCAAATTGCCGAAGCGGCTGGAGCGGAAAAAGGACATCTGGCGGCGCTACAGGGAAGCACTGGCGGGGATCGACGAGATCGCGTGGATCGAGACCGATACCGGCAAGGTCGCGCCGTGGTTCGTCGAAATCTTCGTCGCCGGGCGCGAGGCGCTGGCGGCCGAGCTCAAGGAAAAGAGCATCGGCACGCGCCCCATCTATCCGCCCATCCATGCCCAGGAGGCCATCGGTCTCGATAACCTTTCCTTTCCGGTGACCGAGGACTTCGCCGCGAGGGGCCTGTGGCTGCCGTCCTCGGTGACGATTACCGATCGCCAGATCGATTACACCTGTGACGCCATCCGGGCGTTCTTCGGGGGCTGATCGGGGGACGGGGGCCATGATCAACCTTCATCTCGGTTGCGGCAAGCGCCACATCCCCGGTTTCATCCATGTCGATCTGGCGGATTTTCCCCACATCGATCACCGCCACCCGATCGACCGGCTGCCGATGATCGACGATGCCAGCGTCGATCTGATTTACTGCTGCCATGCGCTTGAATATTTCGGCCGCGTCGAGGTGGTGGATGTGCTGGGCGAGTGGTCCCGCGTCCTCGTCCCCGGAGGGGTGCTCCGTCTCGCCGTTCCCGATTTCGACGCCCTCATCGAGGTCTATAAAAAATATGGAGGGCTCGACCGGCTGCTCGGCCCCCTCTACGGGCGCTTCGAAATCGAGGGTTCCGGCGGACCGGAGGTGCTTTACCACCGGACGGTTTATAATTTCGACGATCTTAAGGCGCTGCTCGAGGCGTCGGGCTTCGGGCGAGTGCGCCGGTACGATTGGCGCCAGACCCCGCACAAGGACTTCGATGATTTCTCCCAGGCCTATGTCCCCCACATGGACAAGGAAAATGGCCTCTTGATCAGCCTCAACGTCGAGGCCGACAAGATTTGATCCCGCGAACCCGATAAGTCATGAGTAACAATCACCGCCTGTCCGTACTCATTCCGGCGCTCAACGAACGCGAGTCTTTGCCCCAGATGCTGGCGGAGCTGCCGAAGCACGTCATCGATGAGATCGTCGTCATCGACGGCCATTCGACCGATGGCACGCCGGAGCTGGTGCGCGAGTTGGGCTATAGGGCCGTCGCCCAGGAGGGCAAGGGTTACGGCATGGCGGTGATCAGCGGAATCGAGGCCGCCCAGGGCGATCTGCTGTCATTCCTGGACGCCGATGGTTCCTATGATCCCAGTGCGCTGGTGCCACTTCTGGAACATATCGAACAGGGTTACGATATCGTTTTCTGCTCCCGTTACCTGGTCGAGGCAGGGAGTGACGACGACACCTTCATCCGCCGGCTGGGTAACAGGATTTTCACGGTTCTGCTGCGCTTGATGTTCGGCGTCAGGCTCACGGACGCGCTCTTCTTCTATGCCTTGGGCAAGAAGGAAGTGTTCGAGAGCCTCGACCTCGAATCCACCGATTTCTCTATGTGTATCGAGATTCCGATTAAGGTGCATAAGCACGGTTACAAATATACCGAAATCCCCTCGGCCGAGCGCAAAAGGATAGCCGGGGTATCCAAGGTCAACGCGGCGTGGGATGGCCTTCGCATCCTGGCCGCCATGGTGAAGTTCAAGCTCAAGGGATATTGAAGCCCGGCCGATGCGCAATAACTTGTTAAGTATTACCTAGTAGAAGCGCAGTGCAATAAATCCGCTAAATATACTTTTAAATGCTGCCTCGGAGGGTTATTATCACTCTAGGGATCAGGTCGTCCGTGCCACTGACCAGCGGGCGGGGATGCCATGTTGGAGCGCCGTAAAGACTTGAAAGAAGCCGGAAACACTCACGAGCGTGTCTACGCGGAGAGGGCCGTCAAAGGCTCGTCGGACCGCACCCTCGGTCTCGTTTTCGCCGTGATTTTCCTGATCGTGGGCCTGGCGCCGCTCGCCGGTGGGGCGGGTGTTCGGATCTGGGCCTTGATCCTGGCCGCCGTTTTCGTGGTCTTGGCGATTGCCTGGCCCGCATCTCTCGGCCCGCTTAACAGAATTTGGACGAAGTTCGGTCTTCTGCTTCACAAATTCATGAGCCCCTTGGTGATGGGGGTTATTTTCTATCTCTCGGTGACGCCCATTGGCGTCTTTCTCCGCGTGATCGGTAAGACGACTCTGGGTCTACGCCCCGACCCGAAGATGGAGACCTATTGGATAGAGCGGCGTCCACCCGGGCCGCCACCGGAAACAATGAAGAACCAGTTCTGAGGATTTAGGATGCGCGAGATAGTTTCGTTCGTGAGAGAATTCTGGGCCTTTCTCCGGGCCCGCAAGAAATTCTGGCTGGTGCCCATACTGGTGGTGATCGCCATCTTCGGCGGCTTGATCGTGTTGAGCGAAGGCACCGCCGTGGCTCCCTTCATCTACACGATATTCTAAAAACCACCATGCGCGTCCTGGGGATTTCCGCCTTCTACCACGACAGCGCGGCGGCGTTGATCGAGGACGGGCGGATCGTCGCCGCGGCGCAAGAAGAACGGTTCACCCGGAAAAGGCATGACGCCGACTTTCCCCGGGCGGCGATCCGCTACTGCCTCGAGGCGACGGGCCAGGCCTTGGAGGATGTGGACTACGTCGTCTTCTACGACAAGCCGTTCCTGAAGTTTGAGCGCCTTCTCGAGACCTACGTCGCCTTCGCACCCCGTGGCTTCCAGTCGTTCCGCATGGCCATGCCGCTCTGGCTTCGCGAAAAGCTGTTTCAGAAGAACCTTCTTCGCAAGGAGTTGCAGACCTTCGATCCCGGCTTCGATGCCGAGCAGCGTCTGCTCTTCGCCGAACACCATCAAAGCCACGCGGCCAGCGCCTTCTTTCCCTCGCCGTTCAAGGAAGCGGTGGTACTCACCATGGACGGCGTCGGGGAATGGGCGACCACATCATTGAGCCTCGGCCACGACAACCACCTGGAAATGGTGAAGGAGATACATTTTCCCCACAGCTTGGGCCTGTTGTATTCGGCTTTTACCTATTATACCGGCTTTCAGGTCAATTCCGGCGAGTACAAGTTGATGGGCTTGGCGCCTTACGGCGAGCCCAAATACGCCGGCGCCATTTTCGACAACTTGATCGATCTCAGGGAAGACGGCTCGTTCCGGCTCGATCTGTCGTACTTCGATTTCTGCACCGGTCTTAGGATGACCAACGAGAAATTCGACGACCTCTTCGGCGCACCGCCGCGGGAGCCGGAATCGCAACCCACCCAGCGTGACATGGACCTCGCCGCCTCCATTCAGACTGTGATCGAGGAGGCGGTGTTACGGTTGACGCGTCAAGCGGCCCGAGAGACCCGATCCCGGAATTTGTGCTTGGCGGGGGGCGTGGCGCTCAACTGTGTCGCCAACGGCAAGGTGGTTAGAGACGGCAAGTTCGATGATATCTGGATCCAGCCGGCGTCCGGCGATGCGGGTGGCGCCTTGGGCGCGGCTCTTTGCGCCTACCATTTGTTCAAGGGGCAGCCGCGGGTGACAAACGCCGGGTGCGACGCCATGAGGGGCGGCTATCTCGGGCCCTCTTTCTCCCAGGATGAGATCGAGGAGCGGCTGATTTCCGCCGGCGCCCGGTTCACCGTCCTCGATGAGGACACCTTGATCGCCACGGTCGCGGATAAACTGGTCGATCAAAAGGTGGTCGGCTGGTTTCAGGGCCGCATGGAGTTCGGTCCGCGCGCGCTCGGCGCCCGCTCCATCCTTGGCGATGCGCGGTCTCTGGAGATGCAGTCGGTACTCAACCTGAAGATCAAGTACCGGGAATCCTTTCGCCCATTCGCTCCATCCGTTCTAAGAGAGGACGTCGCCGAGTGGTTCGAACTCGATATCGACAGTCCCTATATGCTCCTTGTCGCCGATGTCGTCGAAAAGCAGCGGCGCCAGCCGGGCCCGGCGGCGGATAAGCTCGAGGGATTGGATCTTCTCAAGGCCAACCGATCGGAAATCCCCGCCGTCACGCATGTCGATTACTCGGCCCGCGTCCAGACGGTCCATGCCGAGACAAACCCGCGCTTTCATGCGCTGCTCGAGGCGTTCAAAGGGCGCACCGGCTGCTCCGTCGTCGTCAACACCAGCTTCAACGTCCGCGGCGAGCCCATCGTCTGTACGCCGGAAGACGCTTTCCACTGCTTCATGGGAACCGAGATGGATTGCCTCGCCATCGGCGACTGCTTCCTCGAGAAGGACGAGCAGGATGCAACACTCAAATCGGATTATAAAGACAAGTATGAGTTAGATTAAGGTACATAGGTAGTATATGGGTATGTTCGTGGTAGCTACGCTCTATGCGCCGAAGCCGTTAGATGTACTCTGGAGACCAACCTATTGATCATGTTAAGACAGACCGAAAAAAGAGAACTAAGATCCATTATTAACATCGCTATCAGAGGATCTGCCTGCACATTTATTCACGAAGTGAGAAAATGATAAGGATGTTATGGAAACTAATTGTAATTGTCGTTATATCGTTGCTGTTGATCATTAGTGCTGAAATTGTTAGCAGGGCATATTACTACGATTCTAAGGGAGACGATATAGCACTACTCCGCGTCACCTCGGATGTCAGTAAATGGATTGGTCTATCACCTTCTTATAAACTATCTAGTGTGCCGTCGCCTTTTTACAAATTCGATCTAATTACCGGGATCACGTCAACGCCAGGAAAATCCTTTCTCATCAAGTTTAGTTACGGGGACATCGAACATTCCTTTCGCGCAACAATCAACAAGCTTGGCAACCGAATCACCGGCACCCCGCCGAACCGTCAATCACCGCGCGGGGAGATATGGATTTTTGGTGACTCTTATGTTTGGAGTTGGGGTAACAACGACGAGCAAACTTTTGCGTGGATTATTCAAGAAAATCTCCCGCGGTTCCGTGTTCGGAATTTTGCTCAGAGCGGATGGGGCAATGTGCAAAACCTATTGCGCCTTCGGCATTGGCTGAAGTCCAGACCACTTCCGAAAAATGGCGTGGCAGCTATCGTCATGGCTCATTCCCAAACCTATTCGCACCGAAATGTCGGAGCACCTTCACGCATGATGCAGTGGAAAAGTGGTCCACTTGTAGCTAATAATTTGATGAGACATCCGCGCGCGTGGATTACGGGAAAGGACGAATTGATTATCGACTATATACCTTTGTTTATTGATATCAAAAACTGGGAAGCCGCAACTGTATTCGATCCGCCAAAGGAGTTTCAGAACGCTGTTACAACCCGAATAATCAAGGAATTTGCACGTGAGGCCAAGCTTCTCGGGGCTATACTGATTGTAGCGTATCTGGAGGGCCCGTCCGGAGATCCAGTGTTAGAGAGCATCGCGCGCGAGGCAATCGTCGTGGATATACGACCCCCAGCAGAGCAGCGCGATGACTTTGTTATCGATAGTCATCCCGGGCCGAAGGCGAACCGCTATTTTGCCAAGAAACTAAGTTCTGTCTTGTCAGAAAACCTGCTAGGAAAATAGCGCACTTCGCGACATTTGTTCGTTTTCCACCACCCGGCAGACCCATCACCTTCAGGCACGCGCAGTGTCTGCCTCTGAATCAGGGCGCTCTTTTAGCTTAGCGCCTGATTTGAAGTCTGCATAGAGGAATTGGCTTTCTCAAAGATTTTCGGTATTTTCACGCTTGGTGTCCAATGCATCGGAGAGTCACTGTATCTATGTTGCTGGGTCGCGCGCCATTGGATCGAATCGCAGCCCGTTTGTCCTTCGACCGGGCCGAAATAACACCATGACCTCTCACTCGAATAACAAGTGGAACCCCAATGTGCGGCATCGCCGGCATTCTTGAGCCATCGGGCGGGGCCGGCAGCGGCGTGCCGGGGGAGGCGCTAACCGCCATGTGCGAGGCCCTGCGCCACCGGGGGCCGGATGGCGACGGCGATTGGATCGACGCCACGAACGGTATCGCGCTTGGCCATCGGCGGCTCGCCATCATCGACCTGACCGACGCCGGCGCCCAGCCCATGGTCTCGTCTTGCGGGCGCTTCGTCATTTCGTATAACGGCGAGGTCTACAACGCACCGGAGTTGCGTTCCGAGCTCGAAGCCTCGGGACGCCGCTTCAAGGGTCACTCCGACACCGAAGTCATCGTCGAGGGCTGTGCCGCCTGGGGCGTCGAGGCCACGGTTGAGCGCCTCAACGGCATGTTCGCCTTCGCCGCATGGGATCGGGACGAGCGCGTGCTTACCCTCGTCCGCGACCGGCTCGGCATCAAGCCGGTCTACTGGGCGCGCTTCGGCGGGCTTTTGATCTTCGGCTCGGAACTGAAGGCGCTCAGGGCCCATCCCGGATGGCGCCCCGAGTTGAACCGGGACGCTCTCGCGGCCTATATGCGGTACAGCTATGTCCCCTCCCCGCTCACCATCTATCGAGGTGTCCACAAGCTGGGGCCGGGCTGCATTCTGCGCGCCCGCGCCGGAGAGGAACCGCGGATCACGCCGTTCTGGGATCTGGAGCGAATCGCCACCGACGGGCAGCGGGATCGATTCGGTGGAAATGAGGAGGAAGCGGCAGATCACCTCGATACCCTCCTCAACGACGCCGTCAGCCGGCGCATGGTATCGGATGTGCCGCTGGGTGCGTTCCTTTCCGGCGGGATCGATTCCTCCCTCGTCGTCGCCCTGATGCAGGTCAACAGCACGCGGCCGGTGCGAACCTTCACCATCGGTTTCAGCGAAAAGGACTACGACGAAGCCGGCCACGCCGCCGCCGTCGCCGGTCACCTCGGCACCGACCATACGGAGCTTTACGTTTCGCCCGGGCACGCGCGCGATGTCATCCCGCGCCTGCCCGAGATGTATGACGAGCCGTTCGCCGATTCCTCCCAAATCCCCACCTTTCTGGTATCGGAAATGACACGCAAGGACGTCACCGTGGCCCTCTCCGGCGATGGCGGCGACGAGCTTTTCGCCGGTTATACCCGCTATTTCCAGGCCCCCACCATCACGTCACTCCTAGACGGCATTCCCCGGCCGTTGCTGGCGATGGGCGCCGGCGCGATCCGCGCCTTGCCCCCTTCCGCCTGGCGGGCGTTGTTCATGGCCGTGCCTAGACGATGGCGGCCGTCCCAGGCCGGCGACAAGATGCACAAGCTGGCGGCGGTGATGACCGAGGGCAGTGAGAGTTTCTACCAGGGCCTCATCAGCCACTGGACGGAACCGGAGCGGATCGTCCTCGGTAGCCGGGAACCCGCCGGCCTGTTCGCCGACCCGCGCGTCCACGAGCTCGTTCCCGATTTCATCGAGCGGATGCAGTATCTCGACACCCTGACCTATCTGCCCGACGACATCCTGACCAAGGTGGACCGCGCGTCCATGGCGGTGTCCCTCGAAGCGCGGGTGCCGCTGTTGGATCATCGCGTGGTCGCGTTTAGCTGGTCGTTGCCCCCGGCTATGAAGGCACGGAGAGGCGTCGGCAAATGGCTGCTGCGCCAGGTGCTGTACCGCTACGTTCCACCGGAACTCGTCGACCGCCCGAAGATGGGATTCGGCGTCCCCATCGGGGAATGGTTGCGGGGCCCGCTGCGCGATTGGGCGGAGGACCTGCTGGACGAGCGGCGGCTCAAGGCCGACGGGATTTTGAATCCGGCGCCGATCCGCGCCAAATGGTCCGAACATCTGGCCGGAACGATCAATTGGCAGTACCTGATCTGGGACGTTCTGATGTTCCAGGCTTGGAAGGCGCGCTGGTTAGCGTAGAGCGCTCTCCGATTGGCTTGAAGCCTACGGGCGACGGAACACCGGGTTGGCATCGTTTCGCCGATCTCGACGCCAGGACCCATGTGGATTTCGAACTGCGTGTTTACGCTCTGGTGCGCCCCTTGCGCCGCCGCCAGCGTTCGATCAGCAAGGCCCCGGCGATACCCCCGGCAAAGGCGAGCGCCGGCAGGGCCGTCAGCTGGTAGCGCGGAATGTTGATGCTGACCAGGGCATAGAACAGGAGCGAGAATACCCCCGGCGCCAGCAGGGCGAGGACGAGAGGTTCGCGCCGGCGCAACGATACCCAAATCAGCCAAAGTAACGCCGGCAGGGTCAGGACGATGAACTCATCGACCCAGATGCCGCGGTAAAAGACCGGCAAGGTCGTCAGCAAATGGACCGGAAGATTGGTGAGTATCTTGCGGATGAATTCTCGGTCGACGGCCGTTGTGGCTTGCCCGGATGTGACCCCCGGTTTTCGCATCTCCAGGGCGACCAGGCGTGAATACCGCGCATGGCCGAAATTGTAGAACCCGTCCTTGGCATGTTCTTGGAACCGCCGGTAGGATGACAGCGGAAAGTGAGTCCGGACCAGGTTGTCGCCCATGGCGCGGGTCCACCAAAGGAAGGCGATGGCGTATTCACCCGGCGTCATGTCGTTAAAGATTTCCCGTGCGCTCAGTGCCAACCCGCCGCGGCCCTCAGTGATCACGAAGGTGTCGAATTCGGCGATGTTCCGCGCCATCCATGCGCCCACCGGCGGTGCGTAACCGATGGTGATGAGCACCAGGGCGACAGCGGTCTTGCGCCCAAGGCCGCGCCATCCGATGAGTGAGACCGCCGTTGCCGCTATCAATAAAGGCACGGTGAAATAGAAAAAGACGGCCTTGGTAAGGCTAAGGGCGGCGAGGGCGAGGCCGGCCAGAAGCCAGCCCACCCGCCAGTGACGCACGAAGGCGAAGGCGAAACAAAGCATCGCCCCGGCCGTGATGGCCAGAGCCAAATAATCCGACAGCATCTCCTGTCGCATTTCGTTGGCCTCGACGTTCAGGAAGATCAGCAGGGCGGCGATATAGGCCGGCGGGTAACGGCCGGTGACGATGCGGACCGTCGAGAACAACAAGATGCCGGTAAGTACGATCAGGAAACTGTTGGCGTATTGCAGGCTACGGTAATAGGGCGCGCATTTCGGATCGGGCGGGGCGTTGCAGGCCGGTGTGAATTTCCCCAAGCCCGGATCGAGGAGCATGATCGCCGCGATGAAGACCGGATATCCCGGCTCGCGGTCGGCCGTCGGCGACACCGGCCGCACATCGCCGCGGGTTGAAACGGTGCCGTGATGGACGAGGTTGTAGGCCGCGTTCAGGTACGCGGTCTCATCGGCAATCGGTGTCCATTCCTCGGTTGAAAGGGTGAGTGAGACAAAGGCGATGAGGGCAAGAGCACCGAGAGCCGCCAAATGTTTGAAGCGGCCGGACAAGAGGGTTATGCGATCGGTCACGGCCCTTCCCACCGGCGCCACAAGCCGCCCTAGGCCTTCTCTTCGAGCTTCAGCGCCGCGGAATTGATGCAATAGCGCTTGCCCGTCGGCTCCGGCCCGTCGTCGAATATATGGCCGAGATGGGCGTCACAGCGCGCGCACGTCACCTCGGTACGGGCCATGGCGTGGGAATCATCCGCGTCGGCGCCAACGGCGGAAGGATCGGCGGGGGCGTAGAAGCTGGGCCAGCCGGTGCCCGAGTCGAACTTGGTCTTGGCATCGAACAGCGCGTGGCCGCAACAGACGCAGGCATATACGCCCGGCGTCTTGCAGTCGTGATAGGCGCCGGTGAACGGCCGTTCGGTGCCGCTCATCCGGGCAACGAAATACTGCTCGGGTGTCAGCATCCTGTGCCACTCGGCATCGGTCTTTACGATTTTATCGGTCATGGCATGCGTTCCACCTGAGCGGCCGCCGTGGGCGCCGCGACACGGACGGCGCGGCGAAACATCGGGCCGGCGGGCGCGATTATAACCCCGATACACCCCATGTCCCGCCCGATTCGTGACCATGATCGCGGGGTGAACCTCCCTGATCGTCGCGGCATCGCCGCGACACCAACGGCCCCGCTCCGACGGGGATTATTTTTGCGCGGGCGGTGGTGGGACTCCATCGAAGAACCCAGATTTACAGCCCGAAGAAGTTGGATGTATATTGCCGGGTCGCCCAAGCCCCCCAAGGTAGCGGGACCGTGACCAGCAGACATAAGCGCGCCCCTTTGAACGCCATGAGCATGACCGAGGGACCGGACCCGGGCACCACCGACCCCAGGAGCGACGCCCCCGAAACCATCGCCGTCGTGATCCCCCTCTATAACGAGCGCGAGAATGTCCCGGCGCTCTTTCAGCGGTTCCGCGACCTGGCCGCCACCACGCCATTCGCCTGGAAGCTGATCTTCATCGATGACGGCAGCACCGACGGAACCATCGATTGCCTGATCGAGGAATTTTCCCAGCCCGTCGTTGGGCTGAGCTGCCAAATCATCGAGCTTTCGCGCAATTTCGGCAAGGAGACCGCGCTCGCCGTCGGTTTTCGGGCGGCCGATTGTGACCTGGTGGCGACGGTGGACGCCGACCTTCAGGATCCGCCCGAGATCATCCCGGAGATGTTGGAGACCATGATCGCCACCGGCGCCGACGTCGTCTGCGGCAAGCGGCTGAGCCGCGCGGGAGAGAGCCGGCTGCGCCGCGCCGGCAGCTTTGTCTACTACCGGATCGCGCGGTTCTTCTCGGACATCGTGCCCGACATGGATGTCGGCGACTTCCGCCTGATGCGGCGTCAGGTGGTCGACAGCCTCGGCCAGTTCGAGGAACGCAACCGCTTCATGAAGTCGTTATACATCCGGGCCGGGTTTCGCCGCGTCGATTTTCCCTATGACCGCCAGCCGAGAGCGGGCGGCAAGGCCAAACTAGGCTTAATGCCCTTGATCGACCTCGCCATCGACGGCATCACCAGCCTGTCCATCAAGCCCCTTCGGATCAGCACTTATATCGGGCTCATCGTCTTTTCCGGCGCCTTGATCTACGCCATCTTCCTCATCGCGCGGGTGGCGATATACGGCGTCGTCGTCCCCGGCTACGCTTCGCTCATGGTCGTTCTGCTGATACTGAACGGCTTCCAGTTCCTCCTTATCGGGTTGATGGGGGAATATATCGGCCGGGTGCTGGTGGAAACCAAGCGCCGCCCGATCGGCATCGTGCGCCGAGAGATCAACCTTCCCAAATAGGCCGATACTCATCTCCGACCGGGCGGCGGCGATGAAGGGTCGCGTTCCAGGCATTCGCCGCCGTCCTTAAACCCCCTATTCGCAAGGCGGTTGGGGGCGCACCAGCCCCCAGCCGAACACCTCGTCCTTGCCCGGCTTGCCGAGATCGAGCGCCGTGGTCGCCAGCACCTTCCTTATGTCGGCGAGATTTACGGTAACCCCGTCCATCATCAGGGTGGCGATCGCGGCGGTGACGAAGGGGACCGCGAACGAGGTCCCGCTTTCATAGCGCCCGGCCATATCCGGCGCGGCGGTCCAGATGCCGACCCCTGGCGCCGCCAGGTCGATGTAACTCCCTCGGTTGGCGCGCGCATAGGGCCTGAGTTGCGAATCGACGGCCGTCACCGCGACCACCTCACGATAAGCGGCTGGATACCTGGCCTTGCCATCCGGTCCGGCGTTACCGGCGGCGGCGATCAGGACAGTTTTCCGCGCCGCCTGGGCCATGGCCGCCGCAAGCAGGCGGTTGGGCGGCCCGGACAGGCTGAGATTCACCACGCCGACACCCTGCCCTATCAGCCAGTCCAGAGCGGCGGCGACACTGATCGCGCTGGCCCGCATCCGCCCCTTGCGTATCTCGAATATATTCGCCGCGAAGAGTTCGGCACCGGGCAGCAATCCGCCCAGCTGCTCGACCTCGTGGCTGCCGACCAGCAAGGCCGCGATGGCGGTCCCGTGATCTCCTGGCGCCACGTCGGCGCGGTCTCGCACGAAAGACCGGCTTTCGATCCGCTGCCCGCGAAGCGCCCTGTGGCCGAGATCGACCGCCGTATCGATGATGCCGATCCGTAACCCGGCACCGCAACTTTTGGATCCGGCCCCCCAACCGATCAAATCCGGGGCATAATTCCGTCCCGGCGGGCGCAGGGTCGCTTGCGGCGTATAGAGATGGTTCAGATCCACCGCGGCGCCCGGCGATAGGGTCGCAAGCCGCGCCATGGCGCTCGGCGCGTCGATGCCCGCGGGGACCCCGAATACCGCTATCTCGATTCCGAGATTGGCCAGGCTGAGCGTCTCCTTGATCTCGAAACCCTCGGCCACCGCCCGGTCCAGCGAGGATGGGTCGAAGCCGGCGGCGACCACTTCACCCGGCTCGGCTTCGACATCTCCGTCGTCGCTTTCATCGGCGGAACGTGAACTATCGTCGCCCTTCTCGCCGCCTTCACCGCCGTCGCCGCCCTCGCCGCCCTCGCCGCCCTCGCCGCCCTCGCCGCCCGCGCTGCCTTCACCGCCTTCACCGCCGTCGCCGCCTTCACCGCCCTCGCCGCCTTCACCACCGTCGCCGCCTTCACCGCCCTCGCCGCCTTCACCACCGTCGCCGCCATCATCGCCGTCGCCGCCTTCACCACCGTCACCGCCATCATCGCCGTCGCCGCCTTCACCACCGTCGCCGCCATCATCGCCGTCGCCGCCTTCACCACCGTCGCCGCCATCATCGCCACCGTCATCGCCACCGTCATCGCCGCCGCCGTTGGCGTAAGCCGCCGACAAGGACGGCGTGAAGGTATCCGCGTCGAATTCGAAAGGAACGATGACCGTCGCCAGGGCGAACAGGCTGACGGACGAAAGCAGGGCGATCCGGCGCGCCACCGAGCGGGAGGTGGCGAGGACCCTTTCTCCCACGCCAGCCCCGCCCTCGCCCGGATCGGCAGGGAGCCGAGCCAAGTCGTCGGCTTCAACGATGCGTGTCACAAGGCGTACCCGCCGTCGTCAAATGCTACAAACATCACGGTCTCCCGCCGGGCCGGTGGATCGGCGCACCCAAGCCTCTCATGGGGCAACGGCCCACCCCTATGACCGGGCCGGGCGCACCCTGTCCCGGCAACGGGCCGATGACTTCCCGGTGCCTTATGCTCACCTGTTGCGCGCTTGCAGCCACAGGGTTTCCCAGCCGCCATCCTTGAGACGGCAACCAAGGCCGTGCCGGGTCCTGGTCTCGGCGCCGAGGGTGACCGTGCTGCGAAACTCGCGGCAGATTTGTCCGCCGCTGGTCACGAACCCCTTGATCGTCGCCACGGTGCCGCTACGTCCCGTGGCCGCATTGCGCCAAGTGAACTCGCGCCCGCTTGTCTCGGTCTCGAGCGCCCGATAGATCACGTCCGAGATATGGCCGTCATCCGACGCCTCTCCACCACTCGCCACCTCGAGGGTGAATGGATCGGTCAAACCGAAAAGCGCGTAGCCGCCGCCAACACCCACCACCAAGGCGATGAACGAAGCCGCCACGGGCATAACGTAACGCGCCAGCCGCCCCGCCCCTTGGCGGCGCCGTGGCGAAGCCGATGCTTCGATGCCGCGATGCCCCGAAGGCGCGGGTTCAGCCATCAAAGGCGCCATCAAACGCGAAGGTATCTCCTCGTGCATGGGATCGTTGAACGCCGCCCGGACCATGGCGGCGTTCTGGCGCAGTTGGTCGACGATCTTTTGCGCCTCCGGATCGAGGGCCAGCGCCGTTTCGATCTCACGCGCGGTCTCGGCGTCGAGCTCGCCGTCGACATAGGCCATCAGCATCGTTTCATCGAGCTTCATCGTTTCCGCCTCGTCCAAATCGGATGATCTCGGCCGACTTCTCCGTTCCATGCACCATGCGGTGCAAGGCCCCGCGGGCACGGGCGAGCCGGCTCATGACAGTGCCGGCCGGGATCTCGAGCATTTCCGCGACTTCCTTGTAAGACAGCCCCTCGACGCATACCAGAAGCAGGACGGCACGTTGCTCCTCGGGCAACCGTGAGACACCGCGGCGTACCGCGTCCAGCATGAGACGGCCCTCGACCTCTCGCCTCAAATCTCCACCGATCGCCCGGTCGGGGTCGATGGCCACCGCGCTCCCGGCCCTGACGCGGACGGCCTTGAGATCGTTGATCCGGATGGTCTGCATAATCCTGAACATCCAACTGTGCAGCCGCGTTCCCGGCCGCCACTGATCGATCCTGGAGATCGCGCGCACCAGGGCGGACTGCAACAGGTCGTCGCCGTCCTCGACCGAACCGGTCAGACCATAGGCGAACCGGCGGAGTCGCGGAAGCAGGGCGACCAATTCCTGTCGTACGCTGTCATCCACGCGGCAATACCCCTAGCGGCAACATCTCTGCCAATCATCCATACAACAGCCGGGCCCGGGAATTATTCCGGTTTTATCTAAATTTATACCATTCCCATAGGGAAAGTACGGATATTCAAGACCACCAAAGTTACCGTTGTCTGAATCAATCCGCCGGTATCTGAATCAATCCGCCGGCGAATCCCCTTCCTTGGCCCGAAAGCAGGGGGGAGGCCCCAAAGCGGGCGAACCGGTCCCTTGGAGAGCATCCTCGCCCTCAACACACCACCCAAACCCAAGCCCGGCGCGATGACGGCAAAACATCGGCCGCCCGATCCCATTTTTTGCGGAATAAACCGGCGCATCGGCTGTTGTTAAAGGCATGAAGTTCATACGCCGCATGGAAACCCGGGCCCTCTTGGGCGATCGGGGCCGGCGCGCACCGTTCAGTTAGATGGAGAAACCCATGAAGCGCCTTTTTGACCCCTGCGAGAACCGTTGGAACATCCGGGATCACGGTAGGACCGCGTTACCTGACCCCCTTCAGGAGGACGCGATCCTTTCGCCTTCCCGTTCCGCTTTCCGGCGGTTCTCGCTCCTATCCTCGGTCAGTCTTTTCACCCTGGCGACGCTCACCGCCCTTCCGGTCGAGTTCGACACCCAGACCATGACCCCGATGGTATCCATGGCCCATGCCGACGAAGGAGGCGACGATGGCGGCGAAGGCGGTGACGACGATGGCGGCGACGAAGGCGGCGACGACGAGGGCGGCGACGACGAGGGCGGCGACGAGGGCGGCGACGAGGGCGGCGACGAAGGCGGCGACGAAGGCGGCGACGAGGGCGGCGACGAAGGCGGCGACGAGGGCGGCGACGAAAGTGGCGACGAAGGCGACGACGAAAGCGGCGACGGCGAGGCCGGAGACGACGAGGCCGGAGACGACGAGGCCGGAAACGACAATAGCGGCGGCTTCGATGACGAAGGCGGTTTCTAGACCACTATCCGAAATCGCCGGATGCGATTGCAAGGAGTTCGCCAGGTAATAGCGCCGGGCCCCCAAGGCCCGGCGCCGGCCGAATGAGGGCCCATTCAACCCGGTTGCCCGCGCCCGCCAGGATAGCCACGAGGCGTGACATTGCCCCGGCCGGTTTTCTCTATTAAAGTTTCAACGGCATCCGCGAAGGAGGCATCGTTTGGGCCATGATGCCGGCCCTTTGCTCCTGCCCCACATCGGAATTTTGGTCCGTCCGGTCCGGCCACGGAAAAACTATTGGTAGGCGGTACGGTGGACGAGTGTATCAGGCCCCCTGCAACGAACGGCATTCGGAAAGGGATGAGGTATTAGAGCGATGTTGATGTGCATCCCCGACGTCCTGGATTGGCCGACGCTCAAGAAGATCCGCGCCGAGATCGGCGAAAGCGAATTCGAGGACGGCCGCCGGACGGCCGGGCGCTACGCCAAGCGGGTCAAACACAATTTGCAGCTCAAAAGAGAAAGCGAGCAGGCCAAGCGGATCAAGGCGACCATCGTTGGCGCGCTCAGGCGTAACCCCACCTTCAATCGGGTGGCGATCCCGCGCAGCATTCGCCCGCCATTGATCAGCTGTTACCGCCAAGGCATGAACTACGGCCCCCATGTCGATGACGCCCTGATGGGCAGGGCGGAGCAAAAGGCGCGCAGCGACATCTCGGTCACGGTGGCGCTGAACTCGCCCGAGGATTATGACGGCGGCGAGCTTGTCATTCACAGCCTGTTCGGCGAACAGGAGGTGAAGCTTCCCGCCGGCGCGGCGGTGATCTACTCATCGAGTGCGGTGCATCGGGTGGCGCCGGTGAGGCGTGGCGAGCGGCTGGCCGCGGTGACCTGGGTGCAGAGCTACGTCCGCGACCCGGAGATGCGGGAGATGCTCTACGACCTCTATCAGGTTCGCGAGATGCTGGCGAAAGCGGATCCTGAAGGAGAAGAGACCGCCTTGGCCGGCAAGACCTACACCAACCTTCTCAGGATGTGGTCCGAAACATGAGCCCCTGGCGTCAAACGATGACAGCATCAGTTCGCAACCGGGCGGTACCTTAGAGCCATGTTGATGTGCATCCCCGACATCCTGGACTGGCCGACGCTCAAGAAAATCCGCGCCGCGATCAATGAGATCGGTTTCGACGACGGACGGCGGACGGCCGGCCGTGACGCCAAGCGGGTCAAGCACAACCTCGAACTCAAGACAGGCAGCGAGAAGGCGAACGAAATCCAGGTGACCGTCATCAAGGCGCTGCAACGCAACATGACCTTCCGTCAGGCGGCGAGACCGTTCTACACCCATCCGCCGCTGATCAGCCGCTATCTCGAAGGCATGGATTACGGCCTTCACGTCGACGACCCGCTGATGGGCAGGCCGGTCTCGGCGCGCAGCGATGTTTCGGTCACGGTGGCGCTGAACTCGCCGGACGAATATGACGGCGGCGAGCTGGTCATTCACACGCCCTTCGGCGAACAGGAGGTGAAACTCCCCGCCGGTTCGGCGGTGATCTACGCGTCGAGCGCTCTACACCGGGTGGCGCCGGTGAGCCGTGGCGAGCGGCTGGCGGCGGTGACCTGGGTGCAGAGCTACGTCCGCAATGCCCAGAAACGGGAGATACTCTATGACCTCTACCGGATTCGCGAGAAAATGGGCGACCGCGATCCGGACGCGCGGGAGTTCGCCCTGGCCAACAAGACCTACGCCAATCTGCTGCGGATGTGGTCCGAAACCTAGAGCGGTTCTCGGTGAAGGTTGACGGGGATACCCGCCGGAATAGGCAATCCTGGCGTCGCCTCTGATCAGCCGGCGCCGCTGAAGGACATCCTCCTTGCCAACGCGGCCTGACGACTGCTCGTCGTCGGACCCGATTTCGATGCCCGAGGCCAGACCAAACCGCCGGCGAAAGCGCCCATCATCGAATTGGGCGGCCGATCCTCCGGCCGGCTGTTGGCGGCCTGCTGGCGCCGAAGAGCGGCGCTCTTCATCCGCTGGGAGAACCAGTGGACGAGGAGCAACAGGATGATGGCGAGCAGGCTCAGATTGCCGGCGCCGAAACCGCCGCCTTCATCACCGGAACCCGCGGCGCCACGACCGCCACCGATGCGGCCCGACTTTTTATTCTCGACCGAAGCCGGATTTTGTTCGCCGCCGACGATGCCCGAGGCCGGGGAAGCCCCCTCGTCGCCGATGTCGGCCAAGGCGACCTGAGTCGGACCGCCGCCCGACCCCGATCCGGACCCCGACGAGCCGCCGCCGGTGTTACCGGTACCGCCCGTGCCGCCGCCGGTGTTACCACCAGTACCGCCCGTGCCGCCGCCGCCACCGGGACCGCCAGCGCCTGCCGTATCACTGCCTCCACCGCCGCCGCCGGGACCGCCGGGGCCGCCAGCGCCGGCCGTATCACCGCCGCCACCGCCGCCCGAACCGTCATTGTTGGCGCTAGCGGTGGAGCCACCCGAACCGCCCGAACCGCCCGAACCGCCCGAACCGCCCGAACCGCCGCCACCGCCGCTCGAGCCGCCGGTACCACCCGTACCAGCCGTGCCGCCCGATCCGCCGGTGCCGCCTGTACCGCCCGAGCTACCGGTGCCGCCGGTGCCACCTGTGCCGCCGGTGCCGCCCGAGCTACCGGTGCCGCCGGTGCCACCTGTGCCGCCGGTGCCGCCCGAGCTACCGGTGCCGCCGGTGCTACCGGTGCCACCCGTGCCGCCCGTGCCACCGCCCGTACCACCCGTGCCGCCAACTCCACTGGCGCCGTCCGTGCCGGTGGTGCTCGTGGTTCCGCCGGAGCCGCCGCCGCCGGAGCTACCGGTGCCGCCGGAGCCGCCGGAGCCACTCGTGCCGCCGGAGCCGCCGGAGCCACCCGTGCCGCCGGAGCCACCGGTGCCGCCGGCGCCCGTACCACCACTCCCGGCGTTGACAGACCCTCCCACGACGGTCGCCACCTGGAAGAAGGTGCCGCCGATCTGGATTCCGAGGGCAATGACACCGGCGATTATCATGACGCCGACCAGGCCCATGATCAGGGCATATTCGACCCCCGTCGCGCCACTATCGTCGCCGAGCGCCGGCCTCACGTACGGCCCGGCGCGCCAGCGCGATTTACCGGGAATCCTATGCTGTCTATCCACCGTTCGGCTCCTCAGCTTCACGACCTCCAGGGACTGGATGCCGCCGGCAATCCATGATCCGAACAGATCAGATCGCCCGGTTCCGGCCCCCCGTAAATCGTAATATTGTTTTTAAATATTACGCGCGGTTCGCGATTTTTAAACAAATCTTAGCAAACCATTAACTGTATCGTATACTTAACTATAACTAGACTTTGTTAAATATTATTATTAATGATGTGTTCTTTTTCACTATAATATTTAAAGCATTTCTCTATAGTTACGCAATAAATTTAGACTTTTTTATCTCCGTTGTCAAGACCATAGTAGTCGTGTTTTAACCAACCGCCGTTAACCATATTCCGCAAGGTTAGTTAGTACCTGTATACCGGTGTATTCCGGCTAATACCTGGATGCCGGTAAATTCGGCGCGGTTAACTTGGCCCCGCGTCCTGAAAGTAAAACCTTAAGACAAAATTCGCCGCGCCGGCGCCGGACGGCGGCCGGATAGGGCTCTAGCGGCTCAGCCTCGCGGGGAGGCGGCGGGGGCGGCGCCGGGGTACTTGGCGCGCAGGCGATCGAGAACGGCCTTGGCATCCATCCCGTCCCCGTCCGGCGCCTTACGGAAGGCGACGGCGATGCTCACCCGGGCGGTCAGACTGGCGTAGCGGTCATGGGTACCGTGGCGGCGACGCGACAGATAGCCGAAGTGGTGGTGGAACCGGCGGTGGTAATAGGGGAAGTGGTGGTAGGGATCGTCGTAATAATCGTAGCGCACATCCACCCGAACGTCATTGTCCCGATGAGAGACCGCAAGCGCCGGATAGCCGTTCGCCAGCGCCAGCTCCGCCGCCCGCCACAGCGCCATGTCGTAGGCCAAGGCCAACTGGCTCGCCGCCGCCTGTTTGCGCCCGTGATCATCGTAGGAATAGATCGTCCGGGCCGGCGCAAGGTAGCTCACCTTGTAATGGTCACGGTTAAGCCGTTGTTCTTCAAAGCCGTACGACCCGGCGATCTCCTGGGGGCTGTAAAGGGGATAGGACGGGCGCGGCGCACAGCCGGCAACCATCGCCAGCGCCAGCAGAACCCCGCCCAGCGCCGTCACCCGGGGAAATCCCAATGGCGAAATCATCACCACCGACCCGCCGGTCGATCGGCCGGCCTTGGCGCCGGGATACGGGCAATGCTGGACGCCCCGGCGGGGTCGGTGACGAATATCTCGATCTGCCATCGCCCGGCGGCGCGCCGGTAGGCCTCGGCATCGGCAATCCGGATGCGGGCATAGGTCCGGGTAATGGCGGGACTCGGGCGCGGGCCGTTCAGAGGGAAGCCGAACCCAAGGCCGACATGTCCGCCCCTGGAACCGCCATGGGCGCCGATGCCGACATCGACCCCCCTATGGCCGTAAGCATCGGCTTCCGCGCGAACGGTCTCTCGCGTCAGCTCATTGGCGCCGACGGTCTCGCCATCGGGCCCGAGGAGCGCGACCCGCTCGATACGGTAATAGCCTTGGTGATCGGTAATCTCGACGGTAACGACATCACCGGCGATGGTGGTCCGCCAATCGAGCCCCGGTTGGGCCGCGCCTTGCGGGGATCGGGGACCGGAGGCGCCGTAATCACCCGATCCAATGCAACCCGCGAGCAACGAAAACAGAGATAACAGGGCGGCGATTCTAGCCATCGCACATCTCCCGCGCCAACCGGTGGGACCGGCCGTCCAGGGAATAGGAATACCACGTTGCGCCGGCCAAGACCATCCGGCGGCCGGCGAAAGCGCTTTACGAGCCATCGGTCGGCATGCTTCCATCCCCGGCCGAGACCGTCGGGCCCGGCCGCGATCGGCCCTGGTGGGGCGGCATCGGGAGCACTATCCGGCCAGATGGAAGCGATTCGATGGCCCCAATACGAGTTCTCGGGCAGGAGCGACGCGACGCGCGATGCGGTGCATCCACCCTCCGCGGCGGCAGCGCCGCTGCTGCCTGCCTGCGCGAAGCCGATGCTTCGCTTCGGCGAAGGCAGGCGGAGGACGGGTCGGGCAAGCGGCGCGATCCTTCGCCCCTCGGCGATGGGCCCATGGGAAACCCATGGAGCCGTTAGTCATAGCCCTGGTTCTCGCCGCGGCCTTGATGCACGCGCTTTGGAACACCGTCCTCAAGATCGGCGACGACCGGCTCGTGGCCATGGCCACGATCATGTTCGTGACCGGGACGCTGGCGCCCATCCTCATCCTCTGGGGCCCGGCGCCGGCGCCTGAAAGCTGGAAGTTCATCGTCATCTCGGCGGCGCTCAACACCGTCTATTTTTACTTCCTCCTGGAAGCCTACCGGTTCGGCGATCTGTCTCACGCCTATCCGCTGGCGCGCGGGTCGGCGCCGCTGATGGTGGCCATCGGTTCCGCCGTGTTCGCCGGCGAGGCCCTTTCCGCCGTCGGCATCGCCGGCGTCGTCATCATTTCCTGCGCCATCGCCGGCCTCGCATTCTCGGGCAGCTTCGGGTCGGGCGGCGGCTGGCGCACCATCGCCTACCCGCTTGCCACCGGCGCGATGACCGCCGCCTACACCGTCGTCGACGGGATAGGGGTCCGCGCCTCGGGCAGCCCCGCCGGTTATATCGGCTGGCTCTTCATCCTCTCCGCCACACCGATCACCCTGTTCACGCTGATCCGGCGCAAATCCGCCGTCATCGATGTGCTCGGGCGCGATTGGCGGTCCGTCCTATTTGGCGGGGTCCTCAACTTCGGCTCCTTCGGGCTGGTCATCTGGGCGCTTAGCCGGGGCACGATGGCGCATGTGTCGGCGTTGCGCGAAACCAGCGTCATCATCGCCGCCCTGATCGGCGCCTACTATCTGGGCGAGCCCTTCGGCCTTCACCGGGTGCTCTCGGCGATCGCCGTCGCCGCCGGGGTCCTGTTGCTCAGCCTGGCGGCGTAGGTAGTACTTACTTTCATAGGAGGGTGACACATCTGACGGCCTTGCGGGCCCTTCGATCCGTGGCGCGCCCCGGGGCGTCCGCCGGCCGTTGTACGCCTCGGGCGCGGCGCTATAGTGTTTCCGGCCCACCATCTTGCCCGCCCTTTTTTGGCCCGCCCGCCCCATTTTGGGAACACCGCGATGAAACGCCGTCTCGCCATTTCACTGATCGCCCTTCTAGGCGCCACCGGCATGGCCCCGGCCTGCGCCTCCTCCGCCGATGTCAACATCGGACCCCGGCCCCAGGCGATGGAGGATCGCCATGTTTACGCACCGGCGGGCATTCGCGTCACGAGTTGGGTCGAAAATCTAAAAGCGCCCTGGTCCCTGGTCTTTCTGCCCGACGGCAACGCCCTTGTCAGCGAGCGTCCGGGACGAATCCGGTTGATCGAGAAAGGAAAGCTGCGGACCAGGCCGTTGGCGCGGATCGATGTCGCCCGGGGCGGCGAAGGCGGGCTCATGGGCCTGGCACTGCACCCGCAATTTCCCGCCCAGCCCTATCTCTACGCCATGCACACCTTCGAGGCCGGCGGCCGTACCACGAACCGCGTCATCCGGCTCAAGATCACCGGCAAAACGGCGCGATTGGACCGCATCATCGTGCCGGGGATCCCGGGCGCCGGCTACCACAATGGCGGACGCATCGGCTTCGGGCCCGACGGCATGCTTTACATCGGCACCGGCGAGACATTCGACGCGCCGCTTGCCCAGGATCCGGCGTCGCTCGGCGGCAAGCTCCTTCGCGTGACCCCCGAGGGCAAGGTGCCCCCGGACAATCCGACGCCGGGATCGCCGATCTTCACCTCCGGCCATCGCAACATCCAGGGGCTTGCCTGGCACCCGGCGACGGGCGCCATGTTCATTTCCGAGCACGGCCCTTCCGGCGAATTCGGCTTCGGCGCGTTCGATGAGATCAACGCCATCCGGCCGGGCGCCAACTACGGCTGGCCGGCCACCGTCGGCGCGCCGGGCGCGGCGCCTTACGCCGATCCCGTGGTGGCGTGGCCGCGCGTGACCACGCCGCCGAGCGGCATGGCGTTTTGGCGTCGGGACCTGTTCGTCGCCACGCTCGGGAGCGAGGCGCTCATCCGCGTCGGCCTCGAAAGGACGCCGAAAGGTTGGCGGGCGACGCTCATCGAGCGATGGTTCACCCGTGGGCCGGGAAGCGGCCGGTTCGGACGCCTGCGCGACGCCGTCGTCGGGCCCGATGGCGCGCTTTACGTGTTGACCAACAACCGGGACGGGCGCGGCGACCCACGCCAGGGCGACGACCGCATCCTCAGGATCGAGGCGGTAAGGTAGCCAATCAGATCGGTCCGGTTTCGGCCCGGCGCCGGAGAGAAGAAACCCCAGAAAGGAAAACCAATGAAATCCGACGAGCGACTCCCTCTCGCCCTGTTCTTGCTGCGCCTTAGCGTATTCGTCGTGATGTTCGTCTGGACGTTGGACAAATTCGTCAATACCGCGCACGCCATCAAGGTCTATGAACGATTCTATTCCATCGGCGGGCTCGGCGATGCGGCCTTTTACGTTATCGGTGCGATCGAGTTGCTGGTCATCGCCGGCTTCGTGCTGGGTTACAAGAAACGGTGGACCTACGGCGCGGTTTTGTCGTTCCACGCGATTTCCACGCTATTTTCCTATCAACAATATCTGGCGCCGTTCGAAAGGGGGAACCTGTTTTTCTTTGCCGCGTGGCCGATGCTGGCCGCCTGCTTCGCCCTCTATTACCTGAGGGACCTCGACACCAAATGGGCGATCGACAAACAGCACCTGCCGTGACCCCCGGGGCGGCGGACCGCCGCCCTTCGCCGGATGCCTGATCACCCCCCCGAACGGGAGGTATCGAATCCCGCCGCCCGAGAGGCCTCGGGACCGTCTGTATTAAAATGGATCTGAATTGGCATAAAATAAGGGCTAGAGCCGCCCTCACCTTACCGGTTGCGCCGAAAATCGGTGAATGGGGGCCGACGAGCCGATTTGATTGCCGCGCGGAGATCGGCTATAAGGGATTCTCGCGGTCCTTGAGAGGGGGGGCCGCCGGTAGGCGATAATAGGTAAAGAGCCGGCAACGGCCGAAGGGGGTTCAGGTGTACTCTTCGAGCCGACGCGTATAAGGAAGGGCTCGGGCGCGCCAGGCGCCAGACCCTAGCCATAAAAAAAGGCTCGTAACCTTTTGCAGGGAGTACACCATGGTTCTGCGTAGTTTTTCCAAAGGGCGCGGTAGTGCGGCCACCGCCCGCGGCGATACGGGTGAGGAGCAGCCCCTTAAGGCTCCCAACCGAACCTCGCTCCAACCCCTCGTCAGCGACTTCTCGTCGCGTTACACCGATTTGAAGGTGCGGCTGCACCAGCAGTTGCTCGACGTGATCAATCTCTCGGCGCTCGAGAAGATGGGGGCCGACGACATCCGCCGCGAGGTCGGGTCGACGATCGTCGACCTTCTGAAGACCGACCTGCAAACGCCGCTGAACCTCGAGCAGCAGAACCGGATCGTATCGGAGGTCCTGGACGAGTTGACCGGGCTTGGGCCGATCGAGCCGCTGGTCAAGGACAAAACGACCTCGGACATCCTGGTCAACACCCATGGGACGGTTTACGTCGAACGCAACGGCAAGCTCGAGCTGACCGAGGTCCGGTTCAAGGACGACCGGCACCTGATGCGGATCATCGACAAGATCGTCTCGAGCGTCGGCAGGCGGGTGGACGAGTCGACGCCGATGATGGACGCGCGGCTCAAGGACGGCTCGCGGGTGAACGTGATCGTGCCGCCGCTGGCGGTGGACGGCCCGATCCTGTCGATCCGCAAATTCGCCACCATCCGGCCGAGCGTCGAGGCGCTTATCGAGATCGGGTCGATGACGCCCGAGATAGCGGAACTGCTGGAGGCCATCATTCAGGCGGGCCTCAACATACTCATCTCCGGCGGTACCGGCAGCGGCAAGACGACGCTGCTCAACGCCATATCCAGGTTCATTCCCGATACCGAGCGGATCATCACCATCGAGGACGCCGCCGAGTTGCAGCTTCAGCAGCCTCATGTGGTGCGCCTGGAGACGCGGCCGCCGAACCTCGAGGGCAAGGGCGAGATCGCCCAGCGCGACCTGGTGAGGAACTCCTTGCGCATGCGCCCGGACCGGATCGTCGTCGGCGAGTGCCGCGGCTCCGAGGCCTTCGACATGCTTCAGGCCATGAACACCGGCCATGACGGGTCGATGACGACGATCCATGCCAACTCCTGCCGCGATGCGCTGTCTCGGCTCGAGCAGATGGTCGCCATGGCCGGGTTCGATATCCCGCTCCGCTCCATGCGCGCGCAGATCGCCTCGGCGCTCGACGTCGTCATTCAGCTCGAACGCATGAGCGACGGCCGGCGCTACCTTGTCAGGCTCGAAGAGATCACCGGCATGGAGGGCGACATCATCACGATGCAGCCGATCTTTGAATTCAAGCGCACCGGCCTCGACGAGAAGGGCAATGTTCTCGGCCATTTCCGGGCCACGGGCCTGCGTCCCAAATTCATGGAGCTGCTGGAAAGCAGGGGAATTCACCTCCCCGTCGAGATCTTTTCGCCCGACAGGGTGGTGAACTGACCCCGGGCGCGGCCCGGCCGGCGCCGCCGAATTTTTGAACAGGTCCCGAATTTTTGGACAGGACACGTCCCTGTCCGGCAATGCGAACCCTCATGGGAGCGGCCTCGACCGGCCGCTCTTTCCTTGTCGGGGCCGGCCTTGTCGGGGCCGGCCTTGTCGGGGCAGGCGGTTTCAGCACACCCGGCGTTGAAGCTTATTCGAGCCTCGTTCCCTTCGCGAGACCGCCCGCGGCGGCGAACGCGCCGGCGGCGATCTTGTCCCCGCCCTCCGGCCTCACCCGCTTGACCAGGATCCGCCCGCCCCGCGCGGCGACGGCGAAGCCGTCAATGGTGACGTCGACGACTTCGCCCGGCTCGCCCCCCGCTTCGACCGATTTGCCGACGTCGTAAATCTGCACGGTCTTGCCATCGCAGGCCGTCCAGGCGCCGGGTTGCGGATTGGCGCCGCGGATGAGGTTGTAGACTTCATCGAGCGGCCTGTCCCAACCGATCCGCACCTCGTCCCTGGTGCACCAGCTCTCGTAGGTGGCCTGGGAATCGTCCTGGGGAATTTTGGGCGCGTTACCGTCCCTCACCAAATCGACGCTCTCGACCATGGCCTCGATGCCCATCGGGGAGAGTTTCTCGAAATAGACGCTGCCGAGCGTGTCCTCTTCGGTGATCCCGACCTCTTTCTGCATCAGGATCGGGCCGGTATCCAAGCCCTGGTCCGGCCAGAAGATCGTGAGCCCGGTCCGGGTCTCGCCCTGGATGATCGCCCAGTTGATGGCGCTCGGCCCCCGGTGGCGCGGCAGCAGGGAGGGGTGATACTGGATAGTGCCCTTAAGGGGGATGTCGAGGAATTCCTCCGGCACGATCAAGGTCACGAACGCCATGACGCAGAGATCGGGCTTGAGCGCCTTCATCTCGTCATGGATATCGGGCGTCTTGAAGGTGGTCGGTTCATAGACCGCCACGCCATGGGCAACCGCCGCCTCCTTGAGAGGATCCGGCCTGCCGCCCGGGCGTTTCGACGCCACGTACACCGCGACGACGTCCTCGCCCCGCTCCACCAGGGCATCGAGCACCGCCTTGCCGAAGGCCTGCTGTCCGTTGACGACGATCCGCATGGTCTAAAGGCGACCCCTCATGATTTCATAACGCCCCGGCGGCGGTGCGCCGATCCAGCCGCTTGAGCCCGTAGCGGCGGGTGAACGTCAGGGCCTCGCTATACTCGGCGGCGTTGAGGCTCCGGTCGATCCCGGGAACCTCACCGGCCTTGAAGCAGGGACGGTACTGGTCCATCAGATTGAGATAACACTCGGGCGAAACCTCCTCTACCAGAAACTTGACGATTTCCTCGGTGCCGGAGATCCGGTTGGGCAGGACCAGGTGACGAACCAGGAGCCCGCGACGGGCAAGACCGTCGTCGTCGAAGGTCAGATCCCCGACCTGGCGGTGCATCTCCTTGACGGCGGCCTGATTGAATTTGACGTAGTCCCTTATGTGCGAGTGCTTTTTCGCCATCGCCGAATCGCCGTACTTCATGTCGGGCATGTAGATGTCGATGACGCCGTCGAGCAGTGCAAGCGCCTCCGGGCTGTCATAGCCGCCGGTGTTGTACACCAGCGGCAGCGTCAGCCCCCGTTCCGCGGCGATCGAGACGGCGGCGAGGATCTGGGCGACCACATGGCTCGGGCTGACGAAATTGATGTTGTGGCATCCCTGTTCCTGGAGACGCAGCATGATCGCGGCCAACGCCTCGTCGGTCAGCTCCCCGCCTCCGCCCTTCCAGCTGATTTCCCAATTCTGGCAGAACACGCATCTGAGATTGCAGTGCGAGAAGAAGATGGTGCCCGAGCCCCGCCAGCCCCTGAGACAGTCCTCCTCGCCGTGGTGCGGGCCATGGGAATGAACGATGGCCCGCTCGCCGGTGCGGCAGATGGCGCCGCGAATGGTCTGGCGGCGGTCGATGCGACAGTACCGCGCGCAGAGATCGCAGTCCCCGAGGTGTTGCGCGGCCATACCGGCGCGCTCGGCAAGCTCGCCGGTGCCGAGAAGCCGGCGGTAGGCGGCCTCGAAGCCGCGGGTCTCGGGCCTTCGCCCCGTCCCTTCGCCGGAGGCGTTGATTTTGCGGTCAAACATGGCGCAGCCCTTCCCCAACGCCCCCTTAGGCCGGCGATGATACGCCCTCTCCGGCGAATCGAACAGCCCTCCGCGCGCCAACGACGTTCCACCGGGATCAGCCTTTTTGCCACACGCACATGTCCTCGCCGTCGGTTTCGATCCCGGTGCCAAGCTCGCGGCAACGGGCGATGATGGTCTCCATCTCTTCGGGCTCATCGGCGACGGGACGCAGGATGGTCTCGTTCCGCCCGGTCTGGCGCACCAGGGAAAGCGAGAGTTTGACGATTTCGCCATCCTCAACCGTCACCCGCGCCATCATGCCGATCCAGTCACCATGTATCTTGCCCCTGTGCCCGAGTTGGAAGCAGAAGTTGCCGAGGCCGTAAAGGATCGGCTTATCCTGGTAGATCTCGACGCCGAGCGGGAAGTGCACGCCGTGGCCGAGGACGATATCGGCGCCTTCCTCGATGGCGGCGTGGGCGATCTCTTTCTGATACCGGAGCACGTCGGCGGCCAGGCCCCAGTGGTGCGAGGCGACAAGGACGTCGCAATCCTGGCGCAAGGACACAACGTCCGCCCTGAACCGGTCGAGATATTCCGGGTCCGCCCAGGTGACGATTTCGGGCGCCACGCCGGGCCTGGTCATCGCCTGCTGGAACTCGAATCGGGCCCTGTAGGCGGTGTGCGCCCTGATCACCGCGACGCCGGCAAGGTTATCCGCCGCCTCCTGGCTGTTGGGCCAGTAGACCGAGGTCCGCTGCATGAAGCCATATCTGACGCCGTCCCTGTCGAGGATCACCGGCGCGCGCGCGGCGTTCGCATCGATGCCGGCGCCGGTATGAAGGATGCCCATGGCGTCCAACTCCCGGCACGACGATAGAATCGCCTCGGCGCCGTAATTCACGTTGTTGGCGTTGCCGACGGCGTGAAACCCCGCCGTCTTAAGCGCGCTTCCCACCGCCGGCGTGGC